>JAZFUU010000233.1:0-10549 GCA_036447375.1 Myxococcota bacterium | reverse complement strand
CCAGCCGCTCCGGCAGCCCACGGACCTCTTCGATCCAGGGAGACATCTCATCCAACAAGGCCGCCTCGACGGCGATCGGCCCGGCCGCTGCGCGCAGGGGTTGCCGCCCCGAATGCCCCATCTCACCCCCCATCCAGGCCCCATCCGGACCCCATCCATTGATTCCGGATGCCGCATCCGGCCCGCGTCGGGCCCCGGGGCCGCCTCGGCTCCGGAGAGCCTATCTCGACGCGCTGACAGATCCGGTCAATCTCCGATATTTCTGTAACCGTTTGATTTAATTATGTTTTTTATCTCAATCGATCCCGTCGGACGCCAAAAAAATGATTATGAACTTCATTTTCATTTTGATACACTGCCCCCCTCTCGGAGGAACTCACCGGTGATCGTCTGTCACTGCCATTCCGTAAGCGAGCGAGCGATCCGCAAGGCCGTTCGCAACGGGGCCGTCACGCGGCGCGACATCGCGCGCACCTGTGGTGCGGGCCGAACCTGTCGCGGTTGTGTCCCCGCAATTCAGGCGATCCTCCGCTCCCAGGAAAACAGCCCGGTGGCAAAGCCGCTTTCGATCACTGCCGAACTGGCCACGAGCTGACCGCCCAATCGAATTCGATCTGCATTCACGGGCTCTCCCCGCAGACGTCCAGATTCCGGGCCTGTACAATCTCCCCGAACTTCGGAGCCTTTCTAATTTTGGAGCCTTTCTGAATGGCAGATGAATTCCTCGGCGACCGCAAGAAGGCCCTCGAAGACTCCTTCTTTGCCAAAGAGAACGCGAAGCTCGTCGAGCGGTTGCGAGCGGAGAAGGAGAAGACGTCCGCTCGCGAAGGCCTGGAACAAGTCACGGGGATCTCCGACGCCGCCGTGATTCAGAAATTGGTGGATCTGGGAATCAAACCCGAGACCTGGGCCGCGGTGTCGCTGCTCCCTCTCATCGAGGTGGCCTGGGCCGATGGCAACGTCGACGACAAGGAGCGACGCGCCGTCCTCGCAGCGGCTGAGGCCAACGGAATCGCCGCTGGAAGCCCCAGCTCGGAACTCCTGGAAAGCTGGCTCGTCGAGCGCCCGGACTCCCAGATGCTCGAGGCCTGGGACGGGTCGATCGCCACGCTGTGCGCCGACCTCGACGAGCGGGAGAAGCAGGCTCTCATGGCCGAGGTCGTCGGCCGCGCCCGCACCGTCGCCGAGGCAGCGGGAGGAATCCTGGGGCTGGGAAACAAAGTCAGTGCGGAAGAGGCCGAAGTTCTCTCCCGACTCGAACGCGCCTTCGGCCCCTAGGCATTCGTTCTACGCGGCCCCGGCCCTGTGGGGCTCGGCCCGTCTTCGCTACGGTGCCGCCCAGCATGCGTGCAAACATTCCGATCATCGCCACCTGGGCTGCGATCCTGCTGCTCTCGAGTGGCCTCGTCGCATCGGCCTCCGAGGAGAATCCCGTGGTTATTCTCAAGACCTCCCTGGGAGAGATCAAGGTCGAGCTGTATGCCGACAAGGCACCCAAGTCGGTCGAGAACTTCCTCGCCTATGTCGATGCCGAGTTCTTCGACGCCACCATTTTCCACCGCGTGATCCCGAACTTCATGATTCAGGGCGGAGGTCTCGAAACCGGCCTCAAGAAGAAGCAGACCCGGGCGGCCATCACGAACGAGGCGGACAACGGGCTCAAGAACGAGGTCGGCACACTCGCCATGGCCCGAACCTCGGACAAGGACAGCGCCACCGCCCAATTCTTCATCAATCTGGCGAACAACTCTTTCCTCAACCACGGCGGCCGCGATTTCGGCTACGCGGTCTTCGGGCGAGTGGTCGATGGAATGGACGTGGTGGACAAGATCGCGGCCGTTCCCACCGAGACTCAGGGCGGGCAACAGAACGTTCCGAAAACTGACGTCCTGATCGAGTCGGCTCGCCGCGAGTAGCTTTGCCCGCTCGCGCGGGCTCCATGGGCCCGCCCGTGGATCTCTATTTCGCCTATGGATCCAACCTCAAATCCGCGCGAATGCGTGCGCGCGTCTCCTCATCGATTTTCGTCGCCCGGGCCCGAGTTCCCGCGGGCCGACTCAGCCTGGACAAGCGCGGAAACGACGGCTCCGGCAAAGCGAATCTCATGCGCACGGGCGGCGACGGCGTGTGGGGTGTCGTCTATCGCATCGACGCGGAACACTGGCCACATCTGGACGCTTGCGAGCCGGGCTACGACCGGGTGCCGGTGGATCTCCTGACCGAAACACGAGAAGCCGTGACGGCACAAACCTATGTGGCCCGGATCCTGACCGACTCGCCGATTCCCTTCGACTGGTACAAGCGATTGCTGGTGGAAGGAGCGCGGGAGCACGCGCTGCCTCCCGCGTGGATTGCCCGACTCGAGGATCTGCCCGAGAAACGCGACCCCGGCGGGAGCCGATAAGAACGGCAAGAGCCGGGACTACCCTTCGCGTTTCAGGCGTTGGGCCAGCCGCCCGATCGCCTGAAGCACCTCGGCCGGGGGGGCCGACGTATAACAGAGCCGCACCCAGTTCTCGTAGTCCACTCCGCAGGACGACCCCGGGGCCAGCGCCACGCCATCGTCGAGGCAATCGCTCAGAAACCCCCGAAGTCCCCGTCGATCGAGGCTGTCGCTCACATCGATGAAAAGGAAGGTCGAGCCCTCGGGCGCCGGCAGTCCCAACTCGCCGGCCGCCGACTCGGCGACCTCAGCGTAGGAGACCCGAGCGTTGTCGACCCACGTCTGACCCCCGAGCAGTGCCTGCAAGCCGGCGACCTGCCCCGCCGTCGGCGCCGAGTAGAGGGTGTGGGTCGACACCTTCCCCGCCTGCGCAACGGCCTCGTCGGGCCCCACCAAATAGCCCGTCCGGTTTCCCGCCATTCCATAGGCTTTCGAAAACGAGAAGGCCGTCAGCGTCCGCTCGGGAACGAAGCGACCGATCGAGACGTGATCGCCGCGGTAGACGTAGTCCTCGTACACCTCGTCGGAAAGGAGCCACAGGTCCTCGTCTCGGGCGAAGGCCGCCAGCGCTTCCAGCCAGTCCGGGGCCAGTACCCGGCCAGTCGGATTCGACGGCGTGGAGACGTAGAGCACGGCGGTCCGCGCCGTGGTCCGATCGCGCACGGCCTCCACCGCCGCCTCCGGCGAATCCACGCGATCGTAAAAGGGAACCTCTACAGGCCGCCCACCGAAGGTCTGCACGATCCCCCGGATCAGCGGCCAGAAGGGGGCGAGGATGAGCACCTCGTCACCGGGGGACACCAGCGCTCCGACAGCGGCGCCCAGCGCGCCGGTGGCACCCGCGGTCACCCATATCGAGTCGCGTTCGCAGACCAGGCGGTTCCGGGTCTGCACCTTGTCCACGATCGCATCCAACAACTCGGGCAGGCCCCGAGGTTCGCTGTAACGGTTCAAGCCCCGGAAGTCGACCTGGCGGAGATCTTCCATGCGACCCCCAACAAAGGGTTCCAGCCAGGTATCACCGACATGAAGCGGACACGCGCCGACCTCGGAAGCATCGAGCGGGCCGTCGCGGGGCGAGTACACGGCGTCGGGCATCCCGGCGACCGAAGGCGCAAACCTCGGGGGCCGAGGCACCTCAGACGATTCCGGCGATCAGCTCGTGGTAGCCCTCGCGAAACGTGGGGTACCGAAACTTGTATCCCGACTCGAGCAGACGATCGTTGCGACAGCGTTTGTTACCGCGCTGGGCCCGCCTCTTGACGGCCCCCGCCTTCAACTTCCGGGGTGGCTGCGCCCCGAGCGCACCCGAAAGCCAGCGGAGAACGGAGAGATCGTCGGCCGGATCCGAATCGACGCCGAGGTAGACGCGAGCCGGGTCCGGAAGGCTCATCACGTGTCGGAGAACTCCGGCACAGTCGTCGCGGTGGATGCGATTCGTGTAGCGAGGACGACCGGACGCATACTCGGCTCGCCCCGAGCGGACCCGGTCGATCAGCTGGATTCGCCGAGGGCCGTAGATCCCGCCGAGACGCACCACCACGCCCGAATACGGACCGTCGAAGAGCACCTGTTCGCCTTCGAGCAGTCTCCGGCCGCCAAACGCTTCGGGCTCGGTGGGAGAGGTCTCGTCGACCCACTCACCGTCCTGCTGGGCGTAGACGGAGGTGCTCGAGACAAAGATCACGCGCGAAGGCCGCTGCCCCTGCTTTTCGAGCGCCTCGAGCAGATTCCGCAGGCCGTTCACATACGCGTTTCGATAGGTGGCGTCGTCCTCGCCGCCCGGCGACGCCATGTAGAACACGACGTCGAGACCGGCGGGCAGCTCCTTCAAACTGGATGGAATCGCGAGGTCGGCCCCGATCGGAGTCACGCCCGCAATCTGCACGAGCGGACGGCGACGCATTCCCCAGACGCTGTGGAGATCCGCCGCGAGGTGGGCCCCCAGAACCGAACCTACGTAGCCACAGCCCGCGATCAGAATTTTCGCCATGGATGAGACCCCACCCTCCCCTTCACCGAGGCGCCGTCGCCCCCCGGGTATACTCCCCAGCATGCGCCCGTTCACGCGGCCCTTGGTCGGCATTCCGCTGGGCCTGGATGACCGCGGACGCTGGAGACCCGACCGAGAGTACCAGTATATCGACCACGCCTATGTGCGGGCCGTGACCGAGGGCGGGGGACACGCCATCCACCTTCCGATCCAGGAGCAGCCCGAAGCCCTGGTTGAGCGCCTCGACGGCCTGTTGATACCCGGCGGCGACGATTTCGCGCCACCCCGCGAGTATCCCGGAGACGTGGCCTTCGAGCCCGCGCCGACTCGCCAGATCGAATTCGATCGGCGCGTGCTGAGCCTCGCGCTGGAACGAGAGCTTCCGGTGCTGGCGATCTGCTACGGGATGCAGCTACTGGCCCTCCACTCCGGCGGAGACCTGATCTACCACATTCCCACGGACCTGCCGGGGGCCCACGCCCACCGACTTCCCGAAAGCGACGGCCGTCACCGGATTCGCTTGACCGCCGATACGCGCCTCGCAGCGGCCCTCGGTCCCGAGCCGGAGCCGGTCAACAGCCTCCACCACCAGGGCGTGGCCGACCCCGGGGAGGGAATGCTCACGTCGGCGCGCACCGAAGACGGCCTGATCGAAGCCATCGAACGCGAAACTTCACAATTTTGTGTCGGCGTGCAGTGGCATCCTGAAAAGATGACCGGGCTCCACCGGGAACGCCTCTTCGCATCGTTCGTGGCGGCGTGCGCCCAACGCCGGACGGCTTGAATCGAGGTCGGGCTGGTGGACGGAGTCTCGAGAAGGGATACTGGGCCGCGATGCCGATGCAGCGCGTGTTCTCGATCCTGTTCTGGGCGTTCCTGACCGCAAGCTCAATCGCCCTGTTCCCGGTCGCGGTGGCGACCTGGCTGCTCACGCTTCCCTTCGATCGCCGGAAGGTCGTCCTGCACCGATTCACGTGTTTCTGGGGGTCTCTCTACACCTGGTGCAACCCCGCATGGCCGGTTGAGATCGATGATCTACACAAGATCCGCAGAGATGAGACCTACGTCATGGTGGCCAATCACCAGTCGCTGCTGGACATTCTCGTGCTCTTCCGGCTCTTCACCCATTTCAAGTGGGTGTCGAAGGTCGAGAACTTCCGCGTACCGTGCATCGGCTGGAACATGTCCCTCAACGGCTACGTGAAGCTCAAGCGGGGCGATCGCAGCAGCGTCGTGCGAATGCTCCAGACCTGTCAGCGCGTTCTGGCTGCCGAAAACTCCATCATGATGTTTCCCGAGGGCACGCGTTCCCCGGACGGTCGACTGCGAGCGTTCAAGTCTGGAGCCTTCTCCCTGGCTCAGACCGCGCGGCGTCCCATCCTGCCCATCGTCGTCCAGGGGACTGCGAACGCCCTGCCGAAGCGCGGATTCGTGCTTCAGGGACGCCATCGGATCCGCATCACCGTACTCGACGAGATCCCGTACGAGAGCTTTGCGAACGAGCCGGTAGAGGAGCTGACGCTTCGGGTTCGGGAGCTGATCTCTCAACATCTTGAAAAGGAACAACCGCCGGCTGTCGCGATGACGAGCTAACCCGCACGATCCATGATCCCTCCGGGTCGGCGCTTCAGTCGAGAAAACGCGCGCGCTCCGAGGGCGATGGCACCCGACATTCGCTGCGCTTGCCGAACACCCGATAGCGAATGCGTACGAAGAGCTGATACCCGAGGTCGGTGAACCAGCGCGGCAAGGCACCGAACCAGGTGAGCCTGCGCCAGGGGCTCTCGATCTGGCCGAGCAACCGAAAGGCCGCCTCGGATCGCAGGAAGATCCGATGGGGCTGCTCGGTCGCATCGACGTAGACCAGGGTGGTGATCTGGTCCGGTATCTCCGGGTAGGTCGATCGCAGGGCGTCGGCGGTCGGGCCCTGAAGAGGCGCGAAGCGCAGCCGCGCCTCTGGGTCCCGTGCGATCAGCCAGCGAACGAGTCCGTCGCAGAACACGCAGACGCCGTCGAACAGGACAATGCGACCCGTCGGCCCATCGGCGCGGTCCGGCGCGCCGTCCATCTCAGCTCTCGACCCAGCCACAGCTGGAAGTTAGCGCGCGGCCCCGCCGGCAGCCTCACGGGCGATCAGGGCCGGAAGCAGAATCAGGTTGCATAGGAGTGTGTAGGTCACACCGATCAACAGCAGCTGACCCAGCGACGCGAGCCCGGGATGGGTCGACAGGGCGAGGCTCCCGAAGCTCGCCATCGTCGTGAGCGCGCTGAAGAGCACGGCGTGGGCTGTACTCGTACTCAGCACCTCGGCCTCGGGCGTGGCCCCCTCCAGCTCGCGCCCGTCGGCGATGCGGTGGCGGTGGACCAGATGGATCGCGCTGTCGACTCCAATGCCCAGGATCAGAGGCAGCACCACCACATTGGCGAAGTTGAAGCGGATCCCCAGAACGACCGCCGTCGCGGTGGTTAGGAGCGCGGCCAACAACAGAGGCAGCAGCACCAGCCCCATTTCTCCGAACCGTCGCCACAGCGCGAACAGCAGCAGCGCGATCGCGAGGAACGCCAGGCTCAGAGCATCCCGAAACGCATCCGTGACCGCGCGTCCCCAGAAGAGCAGGCTCACGGCGCTACCGGTGGCCTGGGGCGCAACCTCCTGCACCGAATCCACGAAGCGGGCATAGGCATCGATGTCCCCGAGATCCTCGCTGGGCAAGACCTGCACCCGGGCGCGTCCGTCTTCGGCGACGAAGCGCGCCGCGAGTTCGCGGGGAAGATCGGCGATCTCGAACTCGCGGGCGTCGATGGCGCGCCACAAGCGATTCATCTGGTCCGGAAGCGTGCCGGTGAGGCTGTACTCGAATTGACCGAGTTCTCCCTGCTTGCTCTCCATCGCCCGGAGCCGCGCGAGGAACCGATCCAGGTGCTGCGCGGCGCGCTCGGCGCTCGCGGCGCGCTCGGCGTTTCCCTTCTGAAGCCAGTCGGAGCCGATCGCGTCTCGCAGAGCACTCAGCGCCGCTACCTGTTCAGCCACGGGGACGGCTGGGGGGGTGGCGGCGCTGGGCGTCGGCGGCACAAACAGGGCCATATCGGCCAGGGCATCGAGCTTCGCCGCTTGATCCGCCGGCACCCAATCCCGCAGGGTGATCGCGCGCTCTACCACCTGGAGAGGGCGTAACTTCTCCGCGATGGCCACCGCCGCATCCAGATTCGGGGACATGATATCGATGGTCCACGGAGACGTGTCGCTGTCTGCCAGCAGATCCTCGAAAGCCTGCACCGATTCGGTGGCGGGATCGCGGAGGGTCACGATGTTGTGGTCGAAGCGAAGCCCGGGAACGATCGCCGCCGAAATCAACGCGAGGAAGACGGCGCCGATCCGGACATTGCGCGGATGGCGCACGGCGATGCCGACCAGCATCCGCTCGAAACCGGGCGCGCCCTCCCAGAGCCGGCCCACACTACCTCGGGTCAGCGTCAGTATCGCCGGTATCACCGTCAGGCTGCAGAACAGGCTGATCAGCATGCCGGTTCCCGAGATCAGCCCCAGCTCCGCCGCAGCGCGATAGCTCGTGGGCAGAAAGACGTAGAAGCCGATGGTGGTGGTAATGGCGCAGAGCACGAGCGATCCGCCGATGCTTCGAGTCGTTTCGTCGAGGGCGAACACGTCGTCGTTCCCCTCGCGGACGAGCTCGGCGAAGCGCATTCCCAGGTGAATCCCGAAGTCGACGCCGAGTCCGATAAAGAGCACCGCGAAGGCCACCGACACGAGATTGAGTCGACCGACCGCGAAGGCGGCGAACGCCGCGGTCCAGACCAGACCCACCACCAGGCAGCCCAGGACGGCGATGGCGATTCGGCGCGAGCGAAACGCCACGAACAGGACGGTTCCGACGAGAATCAGGCAGCCCCCCGCGGCGTAGAGCGACTGCCAGGCCACGATGACCATTTCCTCGGTGTTGAGCGCCACGTTTCCCGTGACGCGGACGCTCACCCCGGCGGTCTCGTCCAGCCCCAGTTCCTCCGCAGCGTCGTGCACCGCGTCCATGGCGCGGCGGCCCGGAAGTAGGCTGTCGTAGTCGAACACGGGATCCAGAACGATCAAGCGCCGGGCCCGTTCCCCGGGCAGGGTCCGGGAGACCATAAGTTCGGTCCAGGAGATCGCGCGCGGGCGACCCTCGAGAACCGCCGCGACCGCGGCGCTCAGGGAATCGAAGACCAGGGTGAAATCCACCGGATTTTCCGGGTGGGTTCGGGCGTACTCGATCCCCTCGCTCAGGACCCGTGCCAAGTTGGTCAGGCTGCGATCCCTCGAGATTTCGGCGAGCAGCGGCTGCAGCGTCGCCAGGTGATCGGAGAGATCGTTGAGCTCATCTACGCTCAGGTAGAGAAGGGCGTGGCGTTCAAAGAAGTCGCCGCCCCCGGGCACGTAGACTCCTACGAACAGTTCCGGTTTCTCGCGGAGCCGGTCGGCCAGCAAATCCGTCGCCTCGCGGACCCGGTCCGAGGTCTCGGCATCGACGACCACCAGCAGCGCCTCGTCGAGAATCGGGAAGACCTCGCCGAATGCGTTGTAGTCCTCCCAGAATGGGAGTCCCGAGTCCAGGACACCCGTGTGGTGGGTGTTGATACCCAGGTGAGTCACGGCATAGGCGGCCAGGATGGCGGTCGCAAGGCCGATCGCCACCAACACCAATCCAGCGCGCCGACGCACGGCGTCGACCCAGGCGACCAGGAAGCGATTCAAACGACCCCCCGAAACTCCCGATTCACCCCTCGGACTTCCGGCGCGCATCGCCGATGCCAAAGGCTTCTCGCGCACTGCGCTCCCAGCGCGTCAGTGGCAGCTCATCGCGTGCGCTGCGGACGCGATCGAAGAGCGCGCCCGAACTCTCTCGATTCTGCGTCCACTCCTCGGCGAAGCGCCCCGACCGGATCTCATCCAGGACCTTCCCCATCCTCTCGCGGAGCGGACCGTCGAGGTCGAAGTAACGCGCCGCCCGCGTGACCGAGCCGTACTGGCTCGTGCGGGAATGAAAGTCCATCTGCCGGGTCATGCCGACTTCGCGGATCTTTTCGAGGGAATAGGCAAACTCTCCCGAGAGATACAGCTCGAGGAGTACGGCCTCCGGCGGATAACCGGCTTCGACCAGAAGATCCACCGCGGTCATCAGCACGCGTCCGAAGGCGGGACCGAATCCCTGCTCGGTGAAGAGATCGAGGCTGGCCTCGTCGTGCATCGACATCTCGATACAGCCCGCGCGAGTCGAACCGATGCCCTTCGCCAGAGCGAGCATGCGCTCCTCGGCCTTGCCGCTGGCGTCGCGATGAACCCCCACGAAACTCGGGAACCCGGTGCCGTCGACATATCGTTCGCGCACTCCGACGCCGATCATGCGCGGCGCGACCAGCACGACGTCGATCTCCGCCGCGGGCTCGATCAGATCGAAGGCGATGTTGTATCCCGAGGCAAAGTCGAGGGTGTTTCCAGCCCCGAGTTGCGGCGCCACTTCGTCGGTGTAGACCGCGGGCATGATCTCGTCGGGAACCAGCAGCATCACGGTGTCGGCGAGTGCACAGGCCTGTGCGATCGGATGGACATCGAAGCCGTCCTTCTTCGCCTGCTCCGCCGACTCATCCTGCCGATTGCCAACGATTACGCGAAGACCCGAATCCCGGAGATTGAGGGCCTGAGAACGCCCCTGGTTGCCGTAACCCACAACCGCGAGGGTCTGACCCGCCAGGACCGAAAGATCGGCGTCGCTGTCGTGAAAAATTCGGGTCATGCGGCCTCCGAACACGGCGCGAGCTTCCGGCGCAGTGTGCACTCCATTCTAACACCGACCCCGGGAGCTCAAGGGCGCAACAGTTCCGCGAAGCGGCGCAGGATCGCCCCGCCATCGGGTGTATCGCGGGTACCGCGCTTCAGCGCGTCGGGATCGAGCCCCTCGTCCCGAATGATCTGACTTCGCACTTCGATGTAGTGACGGACGGTGGCGGCATCGAACTCCGGGTGAAACTGAACTCCCCAGGCCGTCGCGCCCACGGCAAACGCGTGATGCGGATCGCCCGCACTCGAACCCAGCAGCCGGGCACCCGGCGGAATCTCGAGAACC
>JAZFUU010000232.1:0-7948 GCA_036447375.1 Myxococcota bacterium | reverse complement strand
AGGCTCGGGGAACGCGATTCTCAATGGTTCGTCCGGCATCAAGGGCAGTCCGCATCTCACGACACTGCAGATTCTCGCCAACACGGTCTCGCTGCCCACGAGCGCGATCGTTCCGATCACGGACCCGGCCGCGGCTCCGGTCGTGTCGGTTCGCGGAACGGCGGCCCTGGGCACCGGCATTCTTCGCCCGATTTCGGGCGCGGCGGCGTCGGCGGGTGGTCTGACCCTGAACGTCCTTCCGATCCAGGGGAATTTCCGGATCTGCATTCTGTTCATGGGCTGCCCGAGCTCGCTGCCCGTGCCGCTCACCATCAACGGCACCCGAGGAGCCGGCATCGGCGGTCTCATCACCCTCGGGACCTTTGGCAAGGCGGGGATCAAGTTCTCGATCTACGGTCAGCCGTGGACGATCAAGACGGCAGTCGTCGACAACATTCCGACGGATAATGGTGGGTTCTCCACGGTGTCGGCCTTTGGGTTCGCCCACGGCCCGGCCTCGAATATCTCGTCGACCGCCGCCGTCAGCGGCGTCGTCCAGCTCGTGACAGCCACGCGGGTCGTTTCGACCCTCGGTACGACCCTGATCACGCCGCTGATCTCGACGCTGTACATCCACCTCGTTCCGGAGCCGGGCACCTTCCTGCTGTTCGGATCGGGCGTGGTGGCGCTCGGCATCGCCGGTCGCAGACGACTCGGAAAGAAGTAAGCGCATCCGCGCCTTTCGAAACCGACGCCCCGCCCCTCGGCGGGGCGTCGCTTTTTTTGGGGACCCGAGAGAGCGGTGGAACGTTGTTCGCTCGGATTCAGCGGCGTCCCCGTTCAACGGCGTGTGGGTGCTTGCGGCGGGCCTCGGCGGCCTCTCGCTGAACGTCCATGAACTCCCCGATCATCAGCGCCGGCTCCAGGGGGCCTTCGCTGCGAATCGCCAGTTCGAGCAGCTCGGCGGCCTCGGCGAATTCGCCGCGAGCGCGGTGGGCGAGGGCTCGTGAACGAAGCCAGAGCTGCGACGAGTAGTCCCGTTTGCGTCCCGCCTCGATGTGGCGAACGGCGATCCGGTCCGCCAGTTCCACGAAGCCCGGCGTACCCCGGAGCGACGTGAGCCGAGGATCCAGCGGCAGGAAACGGACCCGGTCGTAGCCGCGATCGACCGCCCGACCCAGTGCCTCCAGGGCGGCCTCCGAGTCGTCCCGCTCGAGCGCCCCCAGCGCCTCGACGTAGGCCGCGTTGCCGCCTTCGGGATAGTGGCGCGCCGAGTCCTCGATCAGGAACCGCTCGTCCTGCCAGAGCCTCGCTCGTTGGGCGCTGTGGAGCGCAAAAAAAACTGCCAGGGCGATTCCCGCGAATCGAAGCCCGCGCTCCACCACCTCCCGACGAACCGCCGACTGGCGGCTCCAGGCGGCGCTGCGGCCGATCGCCTGACCCGAGAGCAGCACCCCACCGATCAGGCCCGGCAGGATGAAGTAGAGGTAGCGGTCCGCCATCGGGAATGAGAAGGGGAAGATCTGAGACACCGGCGCGAAGCCCGCCGCGGCGCCGATCCAGGAGGCACACTCCGGGTTCCGCTGCCGTGCGGTGAGGATCACCCGCCAGGTCAGCAGCGCACCGACGGGAAGGGAGATCAGAAACCAGGGGTCCGCAGCGGAAACCGTCGGTGCGGGCTCGTGGAACGCCGACACGCCGAAGGAAGTCACCGCCATGACCAGATATCGCAGGCCGATCGCGGCGATGCTGCGCGCTTGGACCCAGGGATCCGCGAATTCCGGAACCTCGACGGCCATCCCGTATCCGAGAAACGCGGTCAGCTCGGGAATCGCAAGCAGAGCCAGCGCCCCCACCCAGACGCCGAGCCAGGCCCACTGCCGCCGCTCCGCCCCCAGCCGGTTCGGCTGCGTCGAGTTCGGTGGTGTCGAGCCCGGTTGGGTCGGTTGGGCCGCATTCGTCTGTGTCCACAGGAAGGCGGCGGCCATGGGAATCGCGAAGACCGCGGTCACCTTCGTGAGCAACGCCAGGGCGAATGTCAGCGTCGCGAGGCCCGGATGCCGGCGCTGCAGCAGCAGCGCCCCCAGGCACAATCCGAGCGCCACACTCGTCTTGAGCTGAAAGATCCAGGCCACAGCCTCCACGTTCGCCGGATGCAGCGCAAACAGGACTCCGCCCATCAGCGCCACCCGGTTCGGCAGACCCGAGCGCCCCAGCAGCGCTACGAGCAGGGTGCAGTTCACGGCGTGGACCCAGACGTTCACTACGTGATAGCCGAAGACATGTCCCTCGAAGAACCGATACTCGAGGGCGTGGAGCAGCAGGTGAACCGGCGCGTAGTTCAACGTGTTCATCGTCGCGGGGCTCCACGGGTCGATGATCGCGAGAATGTTCTCCAGGCTCAGGCTCCAGACGTAGGGGTTGTAAACGATGTAGACCAGATCATCCGAAACGGCGGGGCCGTGCAGCGCTCCGCGCAGGACGGCGAAGCTGACGGCGGCGAAGCTCAGCAGGAGCAGAAGCGGCCGGGCCCGCTCCAGCCGCGCCAGCCTTGCCTCCGCCGAACCCCCGGTCGAGTCGGCTCCGGACCCGTGTGACATGGCGAAGCAATATACCAACCGAGCTAGTCGCAGCCGGGCCTTCGCTCGACTTCGGAAGTGAAGGGAGGGAAGTCGGCCCTGGGGCCGACTTCCACGCCCGCTGAACGCTGTCGCTGAGACGGTGTCTGGAGCGCCCGGGGTGGCTGAGCTACACGGGATGGCAGTTCCATGAAGATCCGTCTCATGCTGGCCGTGGCCGTCGTTCTCATCGGTGCGACGACGGGTCTCTGGATGCTCGGCTCCATAGAATGGCCGGGGGGATCGCAAGGGCAGCTGCGCGAAAGACCGGGTCCGTCGCGTCCACCCGGAGAGATCCCGGCCGAGGGCCACTTCATCCAGTTGCTCGAGGAGGCGCAGCGGATCGGTTATCGGCTGCCGCCCCGAAGCGTACCCCTCGAGCAGAGTCGAGAACTCGCGGAAAGCGGCTTCCAGGTACAGAAAGAAGCTCTGGATCCGGAATATTGTTCACGGCTGGGCGGCTACCGAGGCGAGCCCGTCGTCTCCTGGGCATGCCGCACCCGGTTCCCCCCGGCGGTGAAGCAGGCCCGGTTTGGACGCGAAGCCGGATCCGAGTCAGGGGCAACCCCGGACGGGCGCTACGCCGTCTGGTACGGCGACCTGGATGAGCCGCTGCCACCGTTCGACCCGAGCCACCCTCACCAACCCGATGTGTGGCACCCCGTCCGAGGCGGCTTCAGCATTCAACTGGCCCGGCGCCAGCCGCTGTTGCGACCTTCGAAAGGCTACCGCGTCCGCTATCCGATCGACCCCGACTTCCTGTCCCGACTGAACTGGGCCGACTCCCCGCTTTCCGTCCGCGACTTCATTCAGCGCGACGTGGACATCGACGGAGACCTGCGCCCCGCGCTCTTCGCCCCGGCACCGACGACCTTCGTGTTCCCGCTTCGGATTCCCCCGGCCGGACGCCTCCAGGTGGCGATCGGCCTTCTCGAAGAGGGATGGCTCCACTCTACCGGTGTAGACTTCGAGATCGCGCTGCGATCGCCCGCCGGAAACAAACGGGTCCTGCACACCAAACGGCTCGACCCCCGGGCTCGGCCCGAGCATCGCCGCTGGCACGATCTGGACGTCGACCTGAGCGCGTTCGCGGGCCGGCGGATGGACCTCATCCTGAGCACCCGGGCGGGGCCCAGCGAAGACGCGAGCTACGACGTCGCCGCCTTTGCCAGCCCCATCGTCTACCGGCCACCCGATCGACCGACTCCGGTCATCCTGATCGACCTCGATACGCTGCGGGCCGACCACCTGGACGTGTACGGCTATTCGCGGCCCACGGCGCCGGTCCTGAGTGAGTTCGCACGCTCGGCGGTTGTCTTCGACCAGGCGATCGCCCAGGCCCCGTACACCCTGAGTTCGCAGATGTCGATTCTCACGAGCCTTCGGGGGGACCGACACGGCGTCGAGACGTACGACGATCAACTGGCACCGGAGATTCGAACCCTGGCCAGCTACCTGGCCCGGGAGGGCTACTTCACGAAGGCGATCACCGACGCAGGAGCGATCTCGTTCCGGTTCGGATTCAATCGCGGCTTCCACAGCTACTCGGAGTATCGCGGCCATCGGGGAGTCGAAAGCGACTTTGCCAGCGACCTGCTGCGGAGATTCCGTGGCTGGATCGATTCGTGGCGACCGCACAACGTCTTCTTGTTCGTTCACAGCTATGAACCCCACATCCCCTATGCGCCCCCCCGCCAACACATCATGCGCATCGACCCCGACTATTGGGAGAGCGAGAAACGCGGGTCGCTTCCACTGTCGCCGCGCGCTCTCGAGCAGCTCGTCGCGCGCTACGACGGGGAGATCCACTACACCGACGAGATGGTGGGAACCATCCTCTCACTGTTGAAAGCGCGGGGATTGTTCGAGGACTCCCTCATCGTCGTGCTCAGCGACCACGGCGAAGAGTTCTACGACCACGGCCGCCTCAACCACGGCCATTCTCTCTACGACGAGTTGATCCGGGTGCCCCTGCTGATTCGGTTTCCCCGCGGCGCCCACGGAGGCCGGCGAATCCGGGCGCAGGTCGAGATGATCGATGTGCTCCCCACCATCCTCGACGCCCTCGGACAGCCGGTTCCAGAGGACCTGGACGGAGTCAGCCTGATGCGCCTGGTTCGCGAGGATCCCGATGCGACGGACACGGGCGAGCCGCGCTACGCGATCTCGGGGACCACGGGGGTGGGGTTCTCCGTCCGGTCGCGCACCCACAAGCTGATTCGGATGCCGGAGGGTGATTCGTTCTTCTCTCTCCTCGACGACCCCAAAGAGCAGCGAGACCTCTACGATCCCGCCGATCCTCAGGTGCAGGAGTTCGTGCGAATACTCGAGGCCTATCAAAAAGAGAGGCCGACCGGAACACCGGCGCATGGAGCTGTCGCCCCGGACCTCGACCCGGACCTCCGGGACCAACTGCGCGCGCTCGGGTACCTGCCGTGAATCGTCGCGGAATCTGGATCGGCGCGGCCTTGGTCTGGGTCACGTCCGGGGCCCCATCGGCATGGGCAACGCCCCCCGAAGCGGCACCCAACCTCCTACTCATCAGCATCGATACCCTCCGCCGCGATCACTGCTCGGTCTACGCATACGATCACGACACCACACCGCACCTGCGCAAAATCGCAGAACGGGGGGCGCGATTCGACCTCGCCTATGCACCGGCCCCCTCTACCGCCCCGACCCATGCTTCGATCCTGACCGGTCTGTATCCGCCCAGCCACGGGCTCATCCGGAACGGCGTCGAGCTGAGCGCGTCGAATCGGACCCTCGCGGAGATCCTGGCGGCCGCGGGGTATCAGACGGCGGCGGTCGTCAGCTCCTTCGTCCTCGACGCACAGTTCGGATTCGACCAGGGGTTCGCCCACTACGACGACGATTTCGCGGCGTCGGAGTCGGCCGTGCAGTTCGACACCTGGGAAGGCCATGCGGTGCCGTCGACGGGCTTCGACCGGCCGGCGAACGCCGCGACTCGGCAAGCGATGCGCTGGCTCTGGGAAAAGCGCGATCCCCAACGCCCCTTCTTTTTGTTCGTCCACTACTTCGACCCCCACGCCCCCTACCGGGCGCCCCCGCCCTACGACCGGCGGTTTCCTTCTCCCGGCCCCGAACCCGGCGCGGGCCCGCCGGGCTCCTTTGAATTCGGCGAGGCGGTGCGGAACTACGATGGAGAGATCGCATTCACGGACCACGAGATCGGGCGACTGCTCGAGGCCCTCGAACACCTGGGTCTGGCGGACGACACCCTTCTCGTCGTCACCGCCGACCATGGCGAGGGGCTGATGGATCACGGCCACATGGCCCACGGCCTGAGCCTCCACGAAGAGCTGGTGCGCGTGCCCCTGCTGCTGCGCTGGCCGGGAAAAATTCTGCCCGGGCGCAGCTACACCGAACCCGTGGAGCTGGTCGACATCGCACCGACGGTCGTCGAGTTGCTCGATTTGCCCACTGGAACCCCGGCCGCCAATCAGTTGCAGGCAAGCGGGTTGCAGGCGAGCCGGTTCCAGGGTCGGAGCCTCGCGGCGTGGCTCCGGGGCAAGGGCTCCCCCGAGGCCAAGCCCCCCGTTCGTCCGGTTTTCTTGTTTCGACGCCACTTCGCTGCGGATTTCGTGGAGGGGATTCGCGTCAAGGGGGCGCTGTCGGGCATCCGCCTGGGGAAATGGAAGCTCATCGAGGCCACCGACCCCCCGCGACGCGAGCTCTACGATCTCGAGAGCGACCCCCGCGAACGCGTGAATCGGCTGCACGACCAACCCGAAGTGGCGGCGCGCCTGGCTGACGCCCTCGCCACGCACCGGCGAGGACAGCCGTCGACCGGCACTGCACCCACTCTCCCCGACCGCGTGCGCCGAGCCCTCCGAGCCCTGGGCTACACCGAATGAGCCAGGATTCGTCGCGAACCGAGTCCACAGCCGTTCCAATCTCGGACCAAATTCGGACAAAATCGCGGTAGACTCCACCCCCCCCAGGCTTGTGCGGGCAACCGGCAGAAGACGCCGACTGCACGGGTCACGCAAGGAGAACAGCAAAGATGGTTGTTTCCGATCGAAGGTTCAGAGTCGGAGTTCGCGCCTGCCTGTCGGCAGGCAGGGCAGCCCTGGCAGCCCTGGCAGTCATGGCAGTCATGGCAATCTCGGTCCTGGCCTGTGGGGACTCGGAGACAGCCTCGACGACCGCCGGCAACGCACCGGAAGCTGCCGCCGTCGCACCGGATTCGGCGCCCGGTTCGGCCTCCAAACGAGCCGAGCTGCCGGATGGGTTCCCCAGCGACATCCCCAGCGTTCCCGGCGCCGTCCTGACCGAGAGCCGCGTCACCGACGCGCTGATGCTCGCCACCTTCGAAACTCCCGACGATCCCGCGACCGTCGTCGAGCGACTGAAGCGCGACTTCATCGCCAACGGCTGGCAGGCCGAGGTCTCGATCCGGGACGCGTTCCACTCGATCGATGCCGAAAAACAGGGCCGCGAGGTGATCGTGACCCTAAACGCGAGCGGCGGCACCACCATCGTCGACTTCTTCGTGTCGGAAGGGGGCTGAGCGACGCCCCGGCTCCACGAGCGTGCCGGCCTTCGCGACATTCGGGCGCGATTTCAGTGAGTTGGAGTCGATTCCGCGACTGCGAGAGCGCTCGCGTCCCGGTGCCGATGAGAAATCTGAATTTTCCGTGACACCCTCGGCTCCTTTCCGCCTACCTCCCTATTGAAAAGCCAAATCTCTCTTCCCTACTCCAAGAAAGGCCCGGACCCATCGCGGTTCCGGGCCTTTCTGGTTCTGCCTCCGCGCGGCGGCAAACTGCTGTTCTTTCCCAGACCTCCCCTGACACATTCGCCCGCGCCCCACCACATATTCGCGAGAAGCTGATCTGGAGCCCCGTGCTCCTGCGGCTTCACAGGCATTCAATGGAAGGATCCTGAAGGGTCAACAAGGGGCAAAGGAACCATGTCGAATTATTTGAAACGAACCTCGATCGGAATCGCCGCGCTGTTCGCCGCGGTGGGCCTCTCCTCGACGGCCCAGGCGAACTCCATCACGCTGTCGATCGGCGGCGGAGGTGCGTCCGGCTCACTCACGACCGTCTCGGGGACGTCGAATACGTTCACCGTGACTGTGTTTGCGAATCTGACCGCTGAAGGCGGCGGACAGAACATCCTCGGCGCGGATGTCCTCTACGATTCGAGCAGGCTTACGGCGAATGGTTGCCAAGAAGCCGGGGGCACCTATCTGCTCGGGACCACCCCCTCGCCGCATTTCGGACAGGTCGTCAACGCCACTACCGTGTATGGGCCCGGACCGGTCGACAACCCTCATCAACCGTTCTGCGGCGCCGGCAGCCCGGGTGACGGTGGCCTCACGA
>JAZFUU010000231.1:0-8937 GCA_036447375.1 Myxococcota bacterium | reverse complement strand
TGCTTCAACATCCCCCTGGTGACCTTCGTCGACGTTCCGGGTTTCCTGCCCGGCGTCGCGCAGGAGCACGGCGGTATCATCAAGCAGGGCGCAAAGCTGCTGTATGCCTTCTGCGAGGCCACGGTTCCGCGCATCACGATCATCACCCGCAAGGCCTATGGCGGTGCCTACGTCGTGATGAGCAGCAAGCATACCCGCGCCGACATCAACCTCGCTTATCCGATGGCGGAGCTGGCGGTGATGGGCCCCGACGGCGCTGTCAACATCGTTTTTCGCAACGAGCTCAAGACTGCGGAAGATCCCGAGGCGCGCAGGGCGGAGCTCGAGTCCGACTACCGTGAGAATTTCGCCAACCCGTACAAAGCCGCCGAGCTCGGATACATCGACGATGTGATCCGACCGGAAGAAACGCGACCCCGGGTGATTCAAGCCCTGGAGATGCTCTCGGGAAAGCGCGACAACCTGCCGCCCAAGAAGCACGGCAACATTCCCCTCTGATCGATGTTCGGAAAGGTTCTCATCGCGAACCGGGGTGAAATCGCCGTCCGCGTGATCCGGGCCTGCCGCGAGATGGGGATCCGGACCGTGGCGATCTACTCGGACGTCGATCGCGATTCCCTCCACGTGCGATTCGCCGACGAGGCCTATCCGTGTGGGCCGCCGCCGGCTCGCGAGTCCTATCTGGTGATGGACCGCATTCTGGAGATCGCCAAACGATCCGGGGCCGACGCCATCCATCCCGGATACGGTTTCCTGGCGGAGAATGGCGAGTTCGCCGATCGCTGTGTCGAAGAGGGGATCTGTTTCATCGGGCCCAGCGGCGACGTGATGCGCTCGATGGGAGACAAGGTCACCTCGCGGAAGACCATGCAGGCTGCCGGCGTCCCCATCGTTCCGGGCACCACCGAGCGCTTGTCGGACGAAGCCATCGCCCATTGGTCCCACAAGATCGGGTTGCCGGTGATGGTCAAGGCCAGCGCCGGTGGGGGTGGCAAGGGGATGCGGCTGGTCCGCCGGGATTCCGAGCTCGCCCAGGCGGTGGCCCGGGCCCGAAGCGAATCGAAATCCGCGTTCGGCGATGATGGTCTGTACGTCGAGAAATTCATCGAACGGCCGCGGCACATCGAGATTCAGATCCTCGCCGACTCCCAGGGCCACGTCATTCACCTGGCCGAACGGGAGTGCTCGATCCAGCGGCGCCATCAGAAAGTGATCGAAGAGGCGCCGGGAAACGGCATCACGAAGTCGCTTCGAGAGAAGATGGGCAAGGCGGCGGTATCGGCGGCGAAGGCCGTCGGCTATCTGGGAGCCGGAACCTGTGAGTTTCTCGTCGACTCGAAGAACCGGTTCTATTTCCTCGAGATGAACACGCGCGTGCAGGTGGAACACGCCATCACCGAGGCCGTCACCGGCGTGGACATCGTGAAGGCCATGATTCGCGTGGCCGCCGGGGAGCCCCTCGGCATCGCCCAGAAAGATGTGACGATCCGCGGCCACGCCATCGAAGCCCGCATCTACGCCGAGGATCCCGATCAGAACTTTCGACCGTCGCCGGGTCGGATCATCGTATACCGACCCGCCGGCGGAATCGGTGTTCGGGTCGACAGCGGTGTGTATCAGGGGGCGACGGTCACCGTTCACTACGACCCGATGGTGGCCAAGCTCATCGCGTGGGGTGAGAACCGATCCGAGGCCATCGACCGCCTGAAAAGAGCCCTGTCGGAATTCATGGTGAAGGGAATCAAGACCTCTCTGCCCTTCCATCGGCAGGTGGTCCGTCACCCGGTATTCCTGGCGGGCCGTTACGACACCGGGTTCATCGAGGAACACATGAATGGCGGCTCGGGCCCGCCCGATGCCGCGAACGGCGAGATGGATGAAGCGCGCCGCGTGGCCTTCATTCTGGCCGCCATTGTCGCCTACCGGCGCGACAAGGAGCGGGCCGCCCGGGCTTCCGACGCGGCGACGTCGGGAACGGCTGAGAATCCCTGGAAGCAGCACGGCCGCCGCGCGCAGATGCGGGGCGATCTGCGGTGAACTACGACGTCTCGGAGAAGAAAGGAGAGAGCCTGCGGATCGGCCTGCAGGAGATCGGCGAGGGACAGTACGAGGTCACGATCGAGGGTGAGACGGTCCACGTTGATGCGGTCCGAAGCGGCCACGCCATCTACTCGGTAATCGAGAAAGGGCAGCAGTTCGAAGTGGTCGTCGACGAGAAGGGAAGCCACGACTTCGATGTCCTCGTCGCCGGGCGGATCTTTCACATGGAGGCGGTCGATGAGCGAACCCGGCTGTTGGCGATGTCGGCCGCACCGGTGGCGAGCGGCCCGCAGACGGTGGCCGCCGAGATGCCCGGCAAGGTGGTCAAGGTGAGCGCCCGGGTCGGCACGGCCGTCGACGAGGGGCAGGGCGTCGTCGTGATCGAGGCCATGAAGATGGAGAACGAGATTCCCTCGCCCATCGCCGGCATCGTCGTGGAGATGGCCGTCGCCGAGGGCGACACGGTCGAACCCGGGACCACGCTGTTCGTCGTGGAGCCGCCAGCGGACGAGTGACCCGTCCGATTCTTCTCGATACCGACATCGGAAGCGATGCCGACGACGCCCTCGCTCTCGGCGTGATCCTGGCCGCGAGGGAACATCTGGATCTGGTGGGCGTCACCACCGTGGGTCGCGGCGGGCCGGTTCGGGCACGCGTGGCGGCGGGGCTGCTGGCACTCGCGGGAAGGGCCGATGTGGACGTCTGCATCGGCGAGACCCGGCCGCTGCTTCGGGCCGAGAACGGCTTCAACTGGTTCGACCACGAAGAGCGCTGCATCGTTTCAGCCCCGGGGACCGCGGTCAGTGATGAGCCCGCCGCCGAGCGAATTCTGCGAGCGGCGCGTGAAGCCGACGGGCTCGAGATCGTTCTCATCGGTCCTCTGACCAACCTGGCGCGAGCGCTGGCTCTGGATCCCGCGCTTCCGGGCCGAGTCGCGGGAATCACGATCATGGGCGGCCATATTCGCGAGGTGCGAATCGGCGAGTACGTCTGCGACCCCGGCATCGACTACAACCTGTGCTCGGATCCCGAGGCCAGCGTCGCGGTGCTGGGAGCCGGATTCCGCACCACCCTGGTCACCGCCGATGTGACGCTCTCGACCTGGCTGCGGAATGCCGATGTGGACCGGCTGGCGGACTCCGGGCCCCTGGGTCGGGCTCTCGCCGAGCAGGTACGCCTCTGGACCCCGGTCCAGCGAAAGATCTTCACGGGGATCGGCGGGACCCTGGACGACAACAACGCGGCCTTCCTTCACGATCCGCTCACGGTTCTCGCCCTCTTCGACGACTCGGCGCTGGGTTTCGAACGATTGCGGATCGTCCCGACGATCGAGTCGGGAATCCTGCGAACCCGCGAAGTCAGCCCGGAAACCGGACTGGGCGCCGAGATGCGCGTCGCGACCCGGGTCGACGGGCCGGTCGCTTCGCAGGCCATCGCCGATCGCCTGCTGTCTCTCGCCGGGAGGTCGCCCGCGTGAGCCGCCTCGCTCCGCTGGACAAAATATTGGTTCCGATCCTGGTAGCGCTCTGGGTCGTCGTGTTCGGTCTCGGTGTAAGGACGCTGGTCATGGGCGGGCCGTCCTTCTTCATCCTGGAGCTGTCCGTTGGAGACACCGGTAGCTACCCGGTGCTCACGGGTGATTTCTTCGGTCCGTGGGCCCCGTACGAGCAGGCCGATCTCCGCCCCGGGGATCGCCTGATCCGTGTTGGAGACGCCGACCTCCGCGCGGTGGGCACAGTCGGCTTCCTCGCCCGTACTCTCGACGAGGCGGAGTGGGATCTCAGTGTCCCGCTGCTTCTGGAGAGAGATGGAGAGCGGCTCGAAACCACGCTCGTCCTGCCCCCGGGCACCTTCCAACACTCTCCGATGGCCGCCTCGCTCACCCTGGTCGCATCGGCGTTGTTCCTGCTCCTGCGCGGCAGGCCGACACCGACGGTGCGTGCATGGTTCTACTTCGCCGTGACTTGGGCCTTGGCTCCCTTCTTCTCGGGAGGCGCGTGGGAGTTCTACTTCTATGTCGGAGTGATCGTCGTCCTGAACAGCGTATTGTTCGGCTTGGTCTTCCGCTTCGCGTTTCTGTTCCCGGACGACCGCGCGCCGGAGGGTCGGTGGCATCGGATCTGGCCGTGGGTCTTATCACTTGCGCAAGGGCTGGCCTCTGCAGTGTTGTTTTTTTTGGGCGGCCCCCTGTCGATCGTGATGCGGGTCTTCTTCGCCATCATGTGCTTCAACTCCATCGCGCTTCTTGCCGTCGTCACGGGCAAGTACCGCGGCGCAGACTCCGTCGCGCGTCGGCAGATGAAGTGGGTTCTGTTCGGGACGTACTGTGTCGTACTTCTGGTGGGGGGCACGGGCGCGGCAACTGCATTCGATGCGCGCCTATTTCCGCTCTTTCTCGCGAGCTTCTGGGCCGTACCGTTGATACCTCTTGCCCTCGTCATCTCCGTTGTACGCTTCAACCTCTTCGACATCGACCGCCTGCTTTCCGCGGCGGCCTCCTACAATGTGCTCTTGGTGATACTGGGAGCCGGGGCGCTCGTCGGGGTGCCGCGCCTCGCCGAGGCCGCGTCTGGCGTCGTCGGGGTGGACCCGGGGACCGGCCAGGTCCTGCTCTCGCTGGCGCTGGCCGCGCTCGTGGTCCCGGCTCACCGGCGGCTTCGCCCCCAGATCGACCGCGTGTTCTTCAAGGAGCGCTACGCCCTCGATCGCGGGATCGCCGAGCTGCTGCCGACCCTGTCGGCGTGTACCAACACACGGGAGTTGACCGAGCGCGCCGGCGCTGGTCTCCACGCTGTGCTCCGGCCGGAAGCCTGCGTCGTCTACGCCCGCGTGGGAGAGAGCTATGTCCCGGTCTTTGTGGAGGGTCGCGCGGTGCCGCCGGCCTTCGCGGCCGGGAGCTCGCTGATCGTTGCGCTGCGAGAGCACCGCGGACCGCTTTCCCTGGACGACGCTGGGCGGCGGCCGGACGAGGCGCCCCTCGGTCCTTTCGACCGCGCCGCGCTGGAGACGCTGCGTGCCGAGGTGGTCGTGCCGGTGCGGCAGGGTGACGCGCTCGCCGCCTTCCTGTGCCTGGGCCCGAAGCGCTCGGGAGATGTCTACACCTCGACGGACCGCTCGTTGCTGGCGGCGGTGGCCGAGAAGGTGTCGACGGAGCTGCGCCGGTTCGACCAGCAAGAGGTCACCCGCGAGGCACAGGCGATGCAGGAGTCGCTCCGCCGCTACGTCCCGGGTGCGGTGGCCGAGCAACTTTCGAGCGGAGCCGAGCTCGTCTCCGGCACGCTCGAGGTCTCGGTACTGTTTGTGGATCTCCGTGGCTACACGGGCTTCGCCGAGAGCCGCCGCGCGGAGGAGATCTTCGCCACCGTGAACCGCTACACCGAGACCGTCTCACAGATCGTCCAGAAACTCGGAGGCTCCGTCGTCGAGTTCAACGGCGACGGCATGATGGCCGTCTTTGGAACCCCCGGGGAGCTACCCCACAAGGAGCGGGCCGCGGTGGAGGCGGGCTACGAGATCGTCGACGCGGTCGGCGCGCTTCCCGTCGACGACGGGCGAAGTAGAGAAGAGAAACTCTCCGTCGGCGTCGGCATCGCCACGGGCGAAGCCTTCGTGGGCAACATCCGGGCTGTCGATCGCATGATCTGGAGCGTCATCGGCAACACCACGAACCTGGCCGCACGGCTCCAGAGTCTGACGCGAGAGCTGGACGCCGCGCTGGTGATCGATCGCGCGACCTGGGAACGGGCGCAGCCCACGGCCGCGGGCTTCGAGAAGCGGCCCGACCAGCCGATCCGCGGCCGCCGCGAAACCCAGGACGTGTACGTACTGCCGCTGCGCTCCGATTCCCAGTAGAGCGAATTGGAAACTGGCTTCAAAGACAGTTGAGGCGCCGGTTCTAGATCGTCTCGTTCTTTTTGGATTCGCTGCGTTCGCGCCGGCGCGAGCCCCCGAAGAGGAAGGCCACGCCGACACCCAGCAGGTAGAGCCCCACCATGGGGACCGCGAGGAAGATCTGGCTGACCCAATCCGGCGGCGTCAGGACCGCGGCGGCGATGAACACGCCCAGCACCGCATACGGCGTTCCGCGCAACAGGGTCATCGCGTCCACGATTCCCGTCACTGAGAGGAAGAAGACCACGACCGGAAGCTCGAAGGCCACGCCGAAGGCGAGAAACAGTCGGGTCGTGAGCGCGAATACTTCGCGCATCGTCCACGCCGAGTGGACGAATTCGCTGTCGAAGTCCGTGAGGAAGTCGAACATCAACGGAAACACCACGGAATATCCGAAGAAGGCGCCGCCGGCGAAGAGAAAGGTCGAGATGCCTACGAAGGGAACGATGGCGGTCTTCTCTCGGTCGTAGAGGCCCGGCGAGACGAAGGCCCACAGTTGCCAGAAGATGACCGGGAGGGCGAACAAGAAGCCGGCGAGGACGGCGCACTTGAGATAGGTGAAGAAGATCTCCGTCGGCGCGATGGCCTGCAGCGTGCGGTCGCCCAGCGCGGCCACGGCTGGCTCCAGAAGCCATGCGAAAATGGACTCGCTGAAGCTCCACGCCGCCACACTTCCCAACGCCCAAGCCAGCAGGACGCGTGAGATGCGGGTGCGAAGCTCGGACAGGTGGTCGGTCAGCGGGAGCTTCCGGTCATCCATCGGAAGCTTTGGCCCCGCTCTTCGCCGGAGTCTCGCTCGCTGGAGTCTCGCTCGCTGGAGTCTCGCTCGCTGGAGTCTCGAACTGGGCGGGGTCTTCGGCGTCGTCTCGCGGTTCTGATTCGCCCGGCGGGTCGAGATGCACCCGCTCGTTCACGTCGAGAAACTCGTGACGCAGATCCGTGGAGGCGCGCCGGAACTCGGCGAGGGTTCGCCCCAGGGAACGCGCGAGCTCGGGAAGGCGCTTGGGCCCGAGCACGAGTAGCCCGATGACGAAGATCACCATCAGCTCCGTCATTCCGATGCCGAACATGCCATGGAGAATCTAGCAGGGGCGGGGACGCTCGCGATGCCGAGGGTCCGCGGCCAACCTGCGGGGGCCCCCGGACGTCAGTCCAGAGACCCCCGCAAGCACCCCCCGGTAAAACGAAAAATCAGGCGCTGGAGAGGTCGCGCGATTCGATGATCGACTCCGGCCTCGCAATAAGTTTCCGATCGGCAACTCGCTCGAGACCGAGCCAGTAGCGACCGCCTCTTTCGGCACTGCACCAGACGACGCGGTGAATCGTCCGGGGCCCGGGGCGACTGTCGAGTCCGCGAACGGCGACCCACAACAGGGCGCCGGTGAATTCCGGGTCGTCCACCCCGAGGCACATTCCCGAAGTCGAAACATCGCGGGTAAAGCCGAGGCGCGGATTCGGGTCTGGGTCGGTCCGCGCAAAGCGCGTGTAGTCCACGACGTGAAGGACGTCGTCCCGGGACTCGCACCGCATCGGATCGCAATCGTGGGCCGTCATGGAATCTCCTACCCGGGGGCGCGGGTTGCGGGGCTCCGAATAGCAATCCCCGTGCCAGCTTCGGTGCGGCGCGGCGATCCGGCGCAGGTCCCGGATTCGCAGGGGTTTTTCTGGACTCGGGTCGGGACCGCCCCGAGCCTGGGCTGCGTGAAATTGTTCCATCGCGTACGCCGATTCGGTTCGATCGGGCCAACTCGATGGTTTCAAGTCGGAACTTCGGGTGTTCCGATTGGAACGCCCCGGGAACGCAGATTCAAGATTGCAGAGGTCCACCGAACGTGGCAGCGAATCCTATGAGACGTCGGGTTGCGTCAGACCGACGCGGTCCATCTTCAGCTTCAGCGCCCGCCGGGTGATTCGCAGCTGCTCGGCCGTGCGGGTCTGGTTCCAGCCGCTGTGTTCGAGGGCCTCCTGGAGGATCTCGCGCTCGAAGTCTGCGATGGCCTGGTCGAGCCCGAGTCGGCCCGATCGAACCGCATCGCGCAGAGCCTCCACTCGACCCTCGCGGACGACGGCGCGGGGCAGGTTCTCGATCTTGAATTCCACGCCGTCGCAAAGCGCCACCGCGTGTTCGATGGCGTTTTCGAGCTCGCGCACATTTCCGGGCCAAGGGTGTCTCTCCAGGATCGAGCACACCTCGCTCGGCAGATCGAGAACCCGATGGCCGGCCTCGCGACAGGACTGTTCGAGAAAGTGGATGGCCAAGAGGCGGATGTCCTCCCTGCGTTCGCGCAGAGACGGGAGCGCGAGCGGAAGCACGTTGATGCGGTAGAACAGATCCTCCCGGAAGCGCCCCTCCGCGACGTCGCGGTCGAGGTCGCGGTTGCTGGCGGCGATCACGCGGACGTCCAGATCGATCGTCTCGGAGCCCCCCAGCCGTTGGAGAGTGCGATCCTGGAGCACCCGGAGCAGCTTGGACTGAGCCGCCGTCGCCAGCTCACCGATCTCGTCGAGAAAGAGCGTGCCTCCGATCGCCGCTTCGAAACGCCCGATGCGCTTTTCGACAGCGTCGGTGAAGGCTCCGCGCTCGTGACCGAAGAGCTCGCTCTCGATCAGGCTCTCGGGGATTGCCGCACAATTGACCGGGACGAAGTTCTCGGCGCTTCGCGAGCTCAGGTCGTGGAGCGCTCGAGCGGCGAGTTCTTTTCCGGTCCCGCTCTCGCCGCGAATCAACACCGTGGCTTTCGAGTCCGCCATGCGTCGAATGCTGGAGAAGACCTCTTGCATGGCCTGGCTGCGCCCTATCAGGCCGCCGAGCCGCTCCTTCCCCTCGACCTGGGCTCGAAGCTGCACGACCTCCTGCTCGAGAGCTCTCCGTTCCAGGAGCTGACGCACCTTGATGCGAAGCGCATGGGCCTCGAATGGCTTGGTCACGTAGTCCGCCGCACCGCGCTTCATGGCTTCGACGGCCGTGGCGACGGTCTGGGTGGCAGTGAGCACCATGACAGGCGG
>JAZFUU010000230.1:0-6899 GCA_036447375.1 Myxococcota bacterium | reverse complement strand
GGCCTCGGTGAGATGAATCCAGAGCAGCTCGCGGATACCACGATGAATCCAGAATCTCGTACTCTGCTTCAGGTCCGGGTCCCGGACGCGGTCGAGGCGGACGACGCGTTTACGACTCTGATGGGAGACGACGTCGAACCGCGCCGTGATTTCATCGAGAAGAACGCGCTCGACGTCCAGAATCTCGACATCTAACTCGCATCGAGAGCAAACGCCCTGTCCAACGGAACCGACGAAAGTATCGAACCCCCCGCCGGAAACGGAGGCTCCCCGCCTTTCGATTCTGAGCATACGCCTGTCAATATCGAGGATGAAGTCCGTCGATCGTTCCTCGACTACTCGATGTCGGTCATCATCAGCCGCGCGCTCCCCGACGTGCGCGACGGTCTGAAGCCCGTCCACCGCCGCATCTTGTACGCGATGTTTCAGGAAGGGCTGCTATCCACCCGCGCCTATTCGAAATCAGCCGGTGTGGTGGGCGAAGTTCTCAAGCACTACCACCCTCATGGCGACTCCGCCGTCTACGACTCGATGGTTCGCATGGCGCAGGATTTCTCGCTGCGGTACCCGCTCGTCGACGGTCAGGGAAACTTCGGCTCGATCGACGGCGATTCCGCGGCAGCCTACCGGTATACGGAGGCCCGGCTCGACCCACTGGCCGAGGAGATGCTGCGCGATATCGAGCGCGAGACCGTGGACTTCCGTCCGAACTTCGACGGCCGGGTGCTCGAGCCCTGGGTCCTGCCTTCCCGTTTTCCCAACTTGCTGGCCAATGGTTCGTCGGGCATCGCGGTCGGAATGGCGACGAACATTCCGCCCCACAATCTGCGCGAACTCATCGATGCCATGATCGTTGAGGCGCGTGATCCCGATTGCACCCTGGACGATCTGCTGGAGAAGATGCCGGGTCCGGATTTCCCCACCGGTGCCATCATCTGCGGCCGAGAGGGCATTCGCAGTGCCTACGCGACCGGGCGCGGGCTCATCACGGTCCGGGCCCGGGCGAGTTTCGAGGAATCGAAACGCGGACCCCGCATCGTCGTCACCGAGATTCCGTTCCTCGTGAACAAGTCTTCACTGCTGGAGCGGATCGCCGATCTCGTGCGCGACGGGCGAATCGACGGCGTCAGCGACCTTCGCGACGAATCCAATCTCCAGGGGATGCGGATTGTGATCGAGCTGCGGCGAGATGCACAGGAAGAGGTGGTCCTGAATCAGCTCTACAAGCAGACACCTCTCCAGTCGACCTTCGGTGCCAACCTCCTGGCACTGGTGAATGGGCGCCCGCAGTTGCTGTCGCTGAAGCAGGCGCTTCGGCACTTCATCGACTTCCGGCGCGAGGTCGTGGTGCGACGGGCCACCTACGATCTGGCCCAGGCGCTGGCGCGATCACACCTGCTCGAGGGTTTCGCCATCGCTCTCGACCGCATTGACGAAGTCATCTCCGTCATTCGCGCGTCGCAGACCACCGCCGAAGCGCGCGAGCAGCTGATGGCACGTTTCGAGTTGAGCGAGCGACAGGCCACCGCGATTCTCGAGATGCGACTTCGCGCCCTCACGGCTCTCGAGCGTCAGAAGATTCTCGATGAGCTCGAAGAGATCCGCGTCAAGATCACGGACCTCGAAGAGCTGCTGGCGAGCCAGCAGCGAATACTCGATATCGTGATTGAAGAAGTTCTCGAAATTCGTGAGAAGTTTGGCGACGAGCGTCGCACCGAGCTGGGGCCGGCGGTCGAGGGCATCAGCACCGAGGACCTGATCGTCGAAGAGGACATGGTCGTGACCGTGTCCCACCTCGGGTACATCAAACGCAATCCCTTGACCCAATACCGAGCCCAGCGTCGAGGGGGAAAGGGCGTCAAGGGAATGGACGCGCGGCAGGAGGACTTCGTCCAGAGCCTCTTCGTGGCTTCTACCCACGACTACATCCTGTTCTTTACCACCAGAGGTCGCGCTCACTGGCTCAAGGTTCACGAGCTTCCGGCGCTGGGCCGGGCGGCTCGGGGCAAGGCCCTCGTCAACGTGCTGCAGCTGGCCGAAGGCGAACGCGTTCAGGCCACTCTTCCGGTGCGCGATTTTGGCACCGACGAATATGTGCTGCTCTGCACGCGCAAGGGCGTGATCAAGAAGACCCGGCTCGACGCGTACTCGAACCCGCGCAAGGGCGGAATCATCGCCATCAACATCGACAAGGACGACGAGCTGATCGCCGCCCGCCGAACCAATGGCCAGCAGGAAGTCATCATCGCGAGCAAGCTGGGCAAATCGATCCGGTTCCCCGAAGACCAGGTGCGCCCCATGGGCCGGACCGCCGCCGGTGTGCGCGGGATGAGTCTTCAGGGAACCGATCGGGTCGTCGGGATGGAGATCCTCGCGCCGGGTGCCACCATTCTCACCGTCACGCAGCTGGGCTACGGCAAACGCACGCCCCTGGACGACTATCGCCTGCAACGGCGGGGGGGTCAGGGCGTCATCACGATCCGAACGACGACCCGCAACGGCGAGGTCGTCAACGTGGCCCAGGTGATCGGCGACGATGAGGTCATGCTGATTACGAACGGCGGGAAAGTGCTTCGTGCGAAGGTCTCCGGCATCTCCACCATGGGCCGCGCGACCCAGGGAGTGCGCGTCATGAATCTGGGCGCGGGGGAGAACATCGTGTCCATGGCGCGCCTCGCCGATCGCGACGTGGCGGAAACCGGTGGCGGCAACGGTACGGGTGGTTAGGAAGCCCCGGCGAGCCCCGAGCGGGGTTCGCGTGGGGGGATCGTGAAGACCGACGGTTCGCGCCAGCTCTTCGAGCGTGCACGCGGTTGCATTCCCGGCGGTGTCAACAGTCCCGTACGTGCCTTCGGATCCGTCGGAGGCGTGCCGCGCTTCATCCAGCGCGGCGCGGGCTGTCGGATCTGGGACGTCGACGGCAACGAATACATCGACTACGTCGGTTCCTGGGGGCCTCTGATCCTGGGGCACGCCGATGCCGAGGTGCTGAAGGCCGTGGCGGACGCCATGGTCCGTGGAACCAGCTTCGGTGCGCCCACGGAGCTCGAAGTCGAACTGGCCGAAGCGATCTGCGATGCGCTGCCCTCGATCGAACGAGTGCGCATGGTGAGTTCCGGAACCGAGGCGGCGATGAGTGCCCTGCGGCTGGCTCGCGGGGTGACGCAGCGCAGCCACATCCTCAAGTTCCAGGGTTGCTACCACGGTCATGCCGACGCGCTGTTGGTGGGAGCGGGCAGTGGTGTGGCCACCCTGGGCATTCCCGGATCGCCGGGGGTCCCGGCGGCCCTTGCCGAATTGACGATCCAGGCGCCGTACAATGATCTGGCAGCAACTTCCCAGGCCTTCGAGCGCTGGGGTGATCAAATCGCCTGCGTCATCGTCGAACCGGTGGCGGGCAACATGGGGCTGGTGCTTCCCCAGCGCGGATTTCTCGCAGGACTTCGCGAACTGTGCGATGGGTCGGGCGCGTTGCTGATCTTCGACGAAGTCATTACGGGGTTCCGAGTGGCATGGAACGGGGCCCAGGGTCGCAGCGGCGTCACACCCGACTTGACCTGCCTGGGAAAGGTCGTCGGAGGGGGTCTGCCGGCGGCGGCTTATGGCGGGCGGGCCGATCTCATGGAGCAGCTGGCGCCCGACGGTCCCGTCTATCAGGCCGGCACGTTGTCGGGAAATCCGTTGGCCATGGCGGCGGGGTTGGCCGCGCTGCGTCGCCTTCGCGTACCCGGTGTCTACGATCGGCTCGAGGCCACGTCGCGGCGCCTCGCCGAGGGCCTGCAATCCGCCGCCAGCGAGGCCGGGGTCGAGTTGACCACGGCATTCGTGGGCGGCTTGTTCGGCTTCTTCTTCCATCCCGGCCCGGTGGGAAGCTTCGAAGACGCCGAGAAGGCCGACGAGAACCGCTTCCGACGGTTTTTCGCCGCGATGCTGGAACAGGGGATCTATCTGGCCCCGTCTCCATTCGAATGTGGATTCAGCTCGCTCGCCCACGAAGCGGCCGATGTCGACGCCACGCTCGAGGCGGCCCAACGGGCGATGCGGGAGACTGTTGCATGAGGAGGGAGCGAAGTCGGCTCAAGCGAGTCTACTCCTGCGGCCTCCGGCCATGGGCATCCGCTGAACGCTGTCGCTGTGACCGGCTTGCGAGTTCTGGGGTGGGCTCCTAACTTGGCGCGCGTTTCGGGGAGCCGAAAGGAAGTTATGTTCGTGACCCCCCCGCGAAGCCCGCGCGAGCTGAATGTGCGGCGAGCCGGAGGCGCCTACCAGGGCGCCTTCGAGGCGGTCTTCGCGATCCTGATTGGCGCGGGTTTCGGCTACTGGGCGGACGCGAGTTTCGAAACCTCGCCCTGGGGCCTGTTGCTGGGGCTCGTATTGGGATTCAGTGCCTTTGTGTTGCGGCTGGTTCGCCTGGCTCGTGAGATGCAGGCCCTGGCTGATGAAGAAAAACGAACGGCTGGGGAGAGGTAGCGTCAACGTGCGCATCGACCGCGTCGAGCGCTTGAATCTCGCGTTCTCCGCTGGAGCCGTCGCGGCGTCCTACGCCCTGGTGTCGCCGGGCTTCGCCGGGGGCGTAGCGGTTGGCGCGGTGCTCGAGGCGGCGAATTTCCGGGCCCTGTTTCGGGCGGGCAAGCTGTTCTTTTCGGGTCAACTGGGCAGCTGGTCGGTGGGCTGGTCCCTGCGCTACGGGCTGCTCACGATCGGGATCGGAGTCGCGATCTATCTGGGCGTGCACCCGGTGGGCCTCGTGATCGGCCTTTCGTTGATCCTGCCCGCCGCGGTGATCGAAGCCTGGCAGTCGCGTCCAGCGATCGATCCGAACGCCCCGGCGCTGGCTCCCGATGATCCGAGCTGGAAGCGTTGGGATCCCTGGCTCGCGCGCGAGCGCGATGACGACGCGGAGGACGACGGGTGAACATCTACGAGCCCCTCGAGCACGCGTTCCACATCCCCTGGGTGTACCAGGCTGCGACCGTCGCGATCGGACTGCTTCTGGTCGCTGGTGTGGTACTGCGCCGGCAGATCGTTGCCGCGGGTGGCGGCGTCGTTCCCGACGAGGGCGTAACCCTGCGAAACGTCCTGGAGGTTCTGGTCGACTCTCTCGCGAATCTGGCCCGCGACGTCATCGGGGAGGACTGGCAGCGCTACTTCCCTCTCGTCGGAACGATTTTCCTGTTCATTCTCGTGTCCAATGTGATGGGTCTGGTCCCGGGATTCAGCGGCGCCACGAGCAACATCAACACGACGACGGCCTGGGCCCTCATCTCTTTTGCCGTCTACAACGGGGTCGGGATCCACAAGCACGGATTCGGATACATCAAGCAGTTCATGGGACCGGCCTTGTTCGACGTCACCCTCTTCGGCCGGACCTACCATGTGCGGCCGTTGGCGCCGTTCTTCCTGCCCCTCGACATCTTCCTGCACCTGGCCCGGGTCGGGACGCTCTCGATCCGGCTATTGGCGAACATGTTCGCCGATCACCAGGTCGTGGTGGTGTGGATCACATTGGTTCCGCTGGCGATCCCGGCCGTTTTCATGGCGCTGGGTCTGCTGGTCGCGGTGCTCCAAGCCTTTGTTTTCTCGCTGCTGACGATGATCTACATCAGTATGGCGCTGGAGGAAGCGCACTAGCGGGGCGGTGCGCAGTGTTTACCCTTTTCAAGGAAGGAGAGATCGGAAATGCGAAAGTTCTTCAGGATCGCGCTTTGGAGCCTCGTGTTCGTGGCAATGCCCATGCTGGCGGCGGCGGCCGAACCCGGCGGCGAAGCGTTCCTCGGGATCGGAGCCGGTCTGGCGATCGGTGCCGGACTGGCCGTGGGCCTGGCGGGCCTGGGCTGTGGCATCGGCCAGGGCCTCACGGCGGGAAATACGACGGCGGGCATCGCCAGGAATCCGGGTGCGGCGGGCAGTATGTTCGTCAACTTCATCCTCGCCATGGTGCTGATCGAGTCGATCTCGATCTATGGTCTGGTCGTCGCGCTGTTGCTCATCGGCCAACTTCCGGGCTGACCCCCAGTCGCGGGGGCCGACGTTCAGTCGCAGGAGAAGGACTGCGAGAAAAGAACCGAAAGAAAAGGACGCCGGGCGGAAACTCGACGCGGGCCTCACCCCGTATGTATGTCCCGTGCCGAACCTCTGCTCCCGCCCGACGTCCCGAATCCCGCCATCCCCCGGTCCCGTTGAAGGGGCGTAGCGGGCATGCCCGAAGGCACGCCGGTTTGCTAGAGCAAGCGGCGTGCCGGAACGGGATCGGCGGTCCGGTTCCCGAAACGGATGATTTGGCGCGGGGTTGCAAGAGGCGCCACGAGGAGTGTGGGTTCGGAACGGAACCCGCATCCACGAGCGGGTCGTGAACTCCGGTCGACTACTGGCGCTCGAAGGGCTCGACGGCTGCGGCAAGAGCACCCAGGTGGCCGCACTCGCAGCCGCGTTGCGCCACGCCGGGCACGATGTCGTGGTCACCCGCGAACCCACCGATGGTGCGGTGGGTCGTCGGATTCGGGAGCGCGCGCGCGCGGGTACCCGGATTTCCCCAGAAGAAGAGCTCGATCGCTTTGTCGAAGATCGTCGAGCCCACGTCGCCGATGTGATCCGGCCGGCTCTCGAGTCCCGCCGGGTCGTGGTGACCGACCGTTACTACCTGTCCAGCGTCGCCTACCAGGGGGCTCGCGGGCTCGATGCCGAGGTGATCTTGGCCGAGAGCGAGGCCGAGTTTCCGGTTCCCGACCTCGCCATCCTGTTCGAGATCGAACCGGCTCTGGCTCTCGAGCGAGTCGGTGCCCGGGGAGGGGCGCCGGAGCCGGCATTCGAACAGCTCGAGTTCCTCGAGCGGGTCGCTGTGAATTATCGCGCCCTGAATCGGGGCTACATCGCGAGAATCGACGTCGCCGGTTCCGAAG
>JAZFUU010000229.1:0-23772 GCA_036447375.1 Myxococcota bacterium | reverse complement strand
CGGGGACGTTGCAGCGAATCGGACGCTACGACAACCCCTACGCGGTCGGCGAGTGGCACCGCGAGCCGCCGGCGGGAACCACCTGCGAGCCGCTCACCCTCGAGACGCCCGACCGTGGCATCGCCCACGGCTGGCTGTATGTACGGTGTGGTGAAGACCCGGTCGTGTGTCTGATGCATCCACGCGCGAATTTTTCGCGGCACGATACGGTCCCGGGACTCGTCGACCTTACCCAGATCGAAATCGAGGGCGACCACTACGGCTTTCCCGCCGAAACCGGCCGTGAGGGCGCCGTCGCCGCCATCATCGACTGGCTAAAGCGTTAGCGCCGCCGCCGCGACCGCAACAATCCACCGACACACGCCACGACGGCCACCAGGGCGATCGCGAAGCCCCATCGCACGCTCGCCGGCCGGTAGCGCATCACGATCTCGTGTTCGCCCGGTGGAACCGCCACGGCGCGGAAGTTCAGGTTGGCCCGCAACAATGGGGCGGGCGATCCGTCGACGGTCGCCACCCACCCGGGATAGTGGGCATCGGTGAGGACGACCGCGGCGGGTTCGTCGCCTCGAGTGCGCAGCACGACGCGCTCGGCCGCGAGTTCGACGATCTCGACTTCCCCCGACGGTCCGTGCAGCCGACCACCCGCCCTGAGGCGCAATTCGGGCGGCGGTTTGTCGAGCATCGCGAAACGCCGCGGATCGAAGCGCCCGGACGCGAGTTGGCGCAGCCCCGAAACGAGCGCCGGCGGCTCTGGATACGCGTGCCGAACGCGGTAGGCCCGGGGCAACGCGTGCGGGTTGTCGAAGACGGCAGGCATCACTTCGGCCGGCGAAATCCGGCGGTACCGATCGAGCAACCAGGCATGCGCCGTGGGGCTGACGATGGTCTGTGCGGAGAACAGGTCGAGGATCGCGGCCCGAGCGCCCTCCCGGGGCATCCACAGCAGACCCGAGAAAGGCGCCACCACACGATCTCCATGCGTCGGGGCATCCGGCGATGGCGTGAATACGGTGCGTGGTTTCCCGGTTTCGAAGAATGTGATCATCTGACCGGAGCGCGCCAGGGTGAGGGGTTCCAGGTCGTGAACGGCGTAGGTATCGCGCCATTCGCGCAATCGCTCCGTGCGGCCCGTCCAGAAAATGCGATCGAGTCGGCGACCCGGATCCGCCACCTCCAGCCCCTCCAGCTCCCACTCCAGGGAGGTGGCCTCGGGCGCGCTGCGCGCGAAGGGAAGCACGCGCTGAAAGACCGGAAGCGCCGAAGTTGCCATCACAAGCAATGGCGCCATCACCCCCGCGGCGAGGGCCGCCCGAGGCCAGCGCCACAACAGATGCTGGAGTCGCGCGGTCCCGACTCCGGCCGCCGTCGCGAGGCTGAGGGTCAAAAGCAGCCGATACTTGTACGGAAAGCGGAAGTCGCCGAGCAGCGGCAGCTCGCGAAGCCAGCCGTAGAACGGCAGGTGACCCGGGAAGGATGTCATCAGCGCCAGAACGCCGATCCCCAGAAATGCCGCGACCCGCCCGCGGCCGGGACCCGGAAGTAGCAGAGCGAGCAGCGCCAGCGGCACGCACAGCGCGCCGGGAACCCCGTCGTTGAACGTGTCGCGCCGCAGGCTGGCGAAAAAGGCGGAGGGATCGTGCGGCGTGTCCACGAACACGGCCTGGGCCCCCACCAGCGAGCCCAGAGCGCGACAGCTTCTCTGCACGAGTTCGACCGCCGGCAGCATCTGGGGCGCGGCCAACATGAATCCGGCGATCGCCCCGAGGATCAGGGCCACGCCGGGTGCCCAGGGAATGCGTCGCGAACGGACGGCCCGCGCTCCGAGAAGGACCGCCGAATACAGGCCCGCCGCCAGGCCTGACATCACGAACGTGTAGGGCCAACCGGAGAGCAGCGACATCGCGATCGCCGCGGCCATCGCCACGATTCGCCGCGCGGTGGCCCGTGCGATCACGCGATCGACGGTGAAGAGAACGCCGGGCGCCCAGGCCGCGGCGTAATGGGTGGGAGGCGACCAGATCGCGCCGACCACCTGAAGCGAGCTCGCGTAGGCGATTCCGGCCAGGGCTCCGCCCCAGGGCCCGGCGCCCAGCGACGCCGCGAGCGCCCCGGCCAGGATCACCGCGAGGCCCAGGTGCAGGGCGGCCAGCACCAGGAAGGCGGTCTGAGCGGAAACCAACCCGTGTAGAAGATTGGGCGGGTAGAGGGCGCCCACCTGAAGAGATGCCAGGAACGGACCCCCGGCGCCTTGATGCGGATTCCACAGGGGCAGCTCGCCCCGGGCGAATCGCGACCCCGCGTATTCCGCGTTCGGGAGGTAGTAGTTGACGAAGTCCCCGGACCAACCCCGAGCCCTTCCCTCCAGATCGGGCAGGGTCGCCTGGGTGCCGACGACCAACCAGAGCCCCATGCTGGCGACGGCCGCCCCCAGCAACACGAGCCGTTCCCGCGAGCTCACCCGCGCCCACCGAGCACTGCCCGAACCGTCACGATGTCGAACAGATTCACCGGCACGCGCAGATCCGAACCCGGCCAGCGTGCCCGGTTCGGTGCCGGTCGTCTTAGAAGAGTCTTACGAAGGCGCTCCACCAGGTAGCCCAGCGTGTAGATCGAGCCCTCGGCGCGCAATGACTCCAGCCGGAATCCATGCGCCTCGAGGAGAATTCGCAGGCTCTTTCGCGTGTAGAAGAACAGGTGCTCGGGAATCGTATACAAATGCCAGCGCGAACCCGAGAACCGCGCGGCGAGGCTTCCGACGTCGCCGGTCGTGAGCACCAGGCGACCGCCCGGGCGCAGGATCCGCGCGACCTCGGTCAACACCGCGTGGGGCTCCGGCAGGTGCTCGAGTACGTCCCACAGGGTGACGGCGTCGAAGGCATCGCCGGCAAAGGGCACCGCCGATGCGTCTGCGAGCACCAGTCGCCCGGCGGCGAGTTCTCCCGCCCGCCGTGCGGCAGCGGCCGAGATCTCGAGGCCCACCGCCTTCCATCCGGCCCGCCGGGCCTCCTCGAGGGCAAAACCATAGGCCGCACCCACATCGAGCAGGCGCGAGCCCGGCGAAGGATGCGGCATTCGCGACAGCCGCCGCGCGAAGGTGAGTCGAAGCGACGGCTCTAGATTCCCATAGTCGTCGTAGCCGCGGTCCGCAGACGCGCCGCTGAAATACGCGGCATCGTAGACCGTCTCGGGGCGATGGCTCGGAGGACGCCTCCAGGATGCCAGCCCACAGGACGAACACTCGAGAATCTCCACACCCCCCGTGCGAAGCTTGCTGCGCGCGCGAGCCGCGCCGCAAACCGCACAGCTCACGGAGAGTCCAGCTCGCTCTGGGACTCGATGACGTAGCGCGGCCGGCGTTTCACCTCTTCGTACACCCGACCGACGTACTCACTCAGAATGCCGATGGACAGCAGCTGGACGCCGCCGAAGATCAGAATCAGCACGACCACAGAGGTCCAGCCACTCGCGGACACGCCCCCCGTCAGATACGAGATCAGCGCATGGGCGCCAACGGCCACGCCGAAGAGCGTGGTCACCAACCCCAGCAGCGAGATCAATCGCAGCGGAAGCACGGAGAAGGAGAAAACTCCATCGAGAGCCAGCCGCAGCATCGGCCAAAAGCTGTACTTGCTTCGACCCGCGAAACGCTCCCCCACCTCGTATTCCACCCGGGCATCCGGGAACCCCAACCACGGGATCAACCCGCGGGCGTAAATGAATCGTTCCTCCAGTGAATTGAAGGCGTCCACCGCCCGCCGATCCAGCAGGCGGAAATCCGCACTCGCCGGAATTACCGGTACCGACGCGAGAGCGGATAGGACCCGATAGAACACGTGCGCCGTGCGTTCCTTGCCGCTCCGGGCTTCTCCGGGGGGCAGGCGGCGCACCGTGTGCACGACGTCCACGCCGCCGCGCCAGACGTCGATGAGTGTCGGGAGGAACTCGGGGGGGTGCTGGAGGTCGCCGTCCATGGTGACCACCGCGTCACCGCGGGCGTGTCGCAACCCGGCCACCAGGGCCGCCTGGTGGCCAAAGCTTCGCGTGAAACGGATCGAGCGCACGCGGGACGGGGCGGCCTTGTGCAACTCGGCGATCCTCTCCGGCGTGCGGTCACCGCTGCCGTCATCGACAAAGATCACCTCATATTCCGCATCCGCCCCGGTCATCGCCTGATCGACCCGGCGCGCGAGTTCCTCGACGCAGTCCTCTTCGTCGAGTACGGGAACGACGATGGAAATGAGCGGATGATCGGGGCGCGGTCCGGTCACGAGTGCAAACGAGCGTATCACACGCGTTCAGTTCGATTCCACGGCGCTGACGGTCTCGGCCGCCGCAGCCACTCCTCGGCGCAGCACTCGCACCAGCAGCAGCACATAGTGAAACACCTCCGGCAGGCGTCGCGCATATCCCACGATGAATCGCGGGCTCAGGAAATTGCGCGGCGTCAGGTAGCCCGCCTCGAACAGCGAAATCAGGACCCACAACAGCAGGTGCCCGGTGACCCCACCCCTGCGCACATGCACTCGCCAGCGCTTCGCAATCTCGATGTTTCCGACGATTCGGGTCTCGAGAGCATCGGACAGCACGGCGGGGTGAACGTCGATCAGGCTGCTGTAGCTCTCGGGTTCGGTCGTCCCCCGCCCCAGCCGCGACCTCGCGAAGTCCACGCTCCAGTACTCGATGCTCTCGCCCAGGCGGAGCCGAAACACCCAGACACTGCGCAGCAGGCGTCGAAACGGCCCCAACGCTCGGAGGAGCTGCCGGAAGTAGTCGCTGAACGCCGAATAGTCGAGGACGACGGCATCCTCCCGCGCGTAGAATCGCGCCAGCTCGTCTTCGTGCTGGGCAGCAAGGCGCTCGACTTCGGCGGGCAGATCGAACGACACCACCGGTTCGGTGCCGTCGAATCCAGACTCGGGGCTCCAGCTTGCGCCCGGGGGCATCAGCACGCACTCCGTCCCGTCGGGAAGAGGATGTCGCTCCAGGTAGTCCGCCAATTCGGCGCCCGGCACCAGGTGCCGATTCTCCGAGCGCGCTTCCCGATGCAGATGGCACACGCCGCTCGCGAAGGGGACGGCGAAGCGGGGCTCGAGAACGCGCGCGGCCTGGCGAAACGCGGCCTTGTAGGAATCGCGTTCAACGGCCACAGCCTCGGCTTCGTCTTCGAACGTGTAGCAGGTCGGGAACGACCAGGCGGGCGAATGACTGCGAAACATGAAGTCGGGTCGAGGACAGCGCCGGCCGATCGCGCGCCACGAGGGGGGCAGAGGCTTCGCGTCGTTCAGGTCGACAACGACCACGCCGTCGGCCTCGACGACGAGGACCGAATCGTCCAGGTACTGGATCTGAAGCGCGGTGATCGCGAAATCCGGGCCCAGGGGGTAGCGCCGGTCGTGGACCATTTCGGTGACGCGATGGAAACCGATCTCGCGAAGCTCATCGGCCATGAGGGAGACCGGAAACCGGGGTACGAAGACGTGAGCGTCCTTGCGAAAGCGGCGCAGGGAATCGGCGTGGAAGTGGTCGTGGTGCCAATGGGTGATGAAGAGACAATCGGCTTCGAAGATCGAGTCGTCGTATACGGGCTCCGGGCAGTGCGACCACGCGCCCCAGAAGACGGGCCCCGAAAGCCAGGGATCGACCACCAGCCGCAGCCCCCCCGCCTTCACGCTGAAGCACGCATGTCCCATGATCGAGAGCTTCACAATGGCTCCAAGGTACCGCTCCTCTGCGCGCCGAGTATCCTCGGGAGTCGCCCTCGGAGCGGATCGTCAGCCATGAACCGGCGTCTTCTGGCATTCATCGCCCTCGCGACCCTGGTCGTCGCCCTCACAATATTTGGCAGCGAGTTTCGTATAGAGGGGTTGCGGGAAGTCGTCGCGGCGGCAGGTCCCTGGGGCCCCCCGCTTTTCGTCCTCTCCTTCGCGGTCCTGGAGGGCCTGGGGTTCCCGGGCATCTTCTTCATCCTCGTGTCGACCGCGATCTGGCCCACCGGATTCGCCCTGTTCCTGAACTGGGCCGGGGCGGTGGGCGCCAGCGTGGTGGGAGCCAGTGTCGCCCGCGGCATCGGACGGGACTGGATCTCCGGCCGGCTCCCCGACAGGCTTCAGCGCTTCGACCGCCACCTCGCCGAGAATGCGTTGGTGGGGGTGATCCTGGTGCGTCTGGTCTTCTTCCTCGCCCCCTGGGCCCATTGGGGACTCGGGCTGTCCCGGGTGCGCTTTGCCCCGCTGGTCGTGGGATCCGCCATCGGTTTCCTGCCGGGGATCGCGTTGATGACGTGGGCCGGGCGGGAGCTTCTGGACTGGATCGAGACGGAGTCGATCGCGCTCTGGATCCCCGGGGGGGTCGCGATAATCCTCTTGCTGCTGTTCTTCCTGTGGCGGAACCGAATTCGCGCGAGACCTTCGACTCCAACACTTCGTTAGAGCGCAACGATTTCAGGAATGCGCAGTCCCAACAGTCGACTTGGATCCGGGTCTTAATCCCCACGCTCGATGTGCCGATGGGTACTGCGATGCCCGTCACCCCCCCGACGCGCGCGGACCGTCCGCCGATCCGACTGCTTCTCGTCGAAGATGACCCCACTCACGCGTCCGATATCGGTCGGGTACTTCGCTCATCCACCGAGGTTTCGTTCAAGATTTCACAGGCCGTGCGTGTCGAAGACGCGCTGCGCATGCTCCGCGATTCGCACTACGACGTGGTCCTCCTGGATCTGAGTCTGGAAGAGGGCGACGGACTCGACACCCTGGCACGAGCCAAGGTGGCGGCTCGGGAATTGCCCATCATCGTCATGACCAACGAAGCCGACGAGGCGCAGGCCGTGGGAGCGCTCCGTGCCGGGGCTCAGGACTACCTGGTCAAGGGCGAGTGGAACGTGCGCCTGGTGATCCGAACCCTTCTCCACGCCGTGGAACGCCACCGGATCCTCACGGATCTGGCCATGGCCCGGCAGCGCGAACATTTCGTCGCGACCCACGACTCCCTGACCGGTTTGTTCAATCGCAACGCCTTCCGCGAGCAGGTGGCACGCTCCATGGCCTACGCCGCGCGCAACGACGATCGAATGGCGTTGCTCTTTCTCGACATCGATGGCTTCAAGGCGATCAACGACACCCTCGGTCACCCGATTGGCGACGAGCTCCTCAAGATTACTTCGGAACGGCTGCGTCAAGTGGTCCGAAAGAGCGACATGGTGGCACGCCTGGGGGGCGACGAGTTCATCGTCATCCTGCAGCCCTACGACGAAGACGGGGGCCCGGCTCGGGTTGCCCAGAAGATTCTCCACTGCATATCGCGGCCCTGCTGGCTTTCGGGCAGCGAGTATCGCGTCACCGGGAGCATCGGCATCGCGCTCTTCCCCCGCGACGGTCGGGATCCCGATGTGCTGATCCGGAATGCCGACACCGCCATGTATCATGCGAAGGCGGAGGGGCGGAATCGTTACTCGTACTATTCCCAGGAAATGAACGAGGCGGTCGCCGACTCCCTCAACATGGAGAACGGCCTGCGTCAGGCCATCGACCGCGGCCTATTGACGGTTCACTATCAACCCCAGGTACACGTCGGCTTCGGAGCCATCGTTGGAGCCGAGGCCCTGGTTCGCTGGCCCGACCCCCAGCGGGGAATGATTTCGCCCTCGGACTTCATCCCAATGGCCGAAGCCACCGGTCTGATCCAGCCCCTGGGCTGCCTGGTGCTGCGTGAGGCCTGCGAAGAAGCGGCCCGCTGGAACAGCGACAGCAACTCCTCGATCCGGATCGGCGTCAACGTCTCGACCCGCCAACTCACGGACAGCAGCTTCGCGGACCTGGTCGCCACCACCTTGCGGGAAACGGGGCTTCCCCCAGAGCGCCTGGAACTCGAGATCACCGAGAGCAGTGTGCTGCAGGAACGCGGCGTCACCCTGGCCACGGTTCAGCAGCTGCGCTCCCTCGGGGTCAAGATCACCATCGACGATTTCGGAACCGGCTATTCGGCGCTGAGCGCCCTGCGGCAGCTTCCCGTCGACGGCCTCAAGATCGACCGCTCCTTCGTGACCGATCTGGCCTCGGACGCCTCTGTCAGCACAATCACCGCGGGTCTCATCGCCATGGCCAACGGACTCGGCCTCGAGACCGTCGCTGAAGGCGTCGAGACCATCGAACAGCTGACGATCCTCCAGTCCCAGGGCTGCCAACGCATGCAGGGATACCTCTTCGCGAAACCGATCTGCGCCGACGAGTTCAGGGAGCAACTGAACTGCCCCAACCTGCCCTGGCAGCAGATGCTCCCGGAGTTCGACGCCTAGCGAGGCGCGGCCACCCCAGCCCCCCGCAACTCGCGTTCGTCCACGTCGCCGTGGTCACTCGCGCGCGGCTATGCTTCCGCCGCCCGCATGCTCTTCAACACCTTCGAGTTCGGATTCTTCTTTGCGTGCGTTCTGGTCGGGTACGTCGCCCTGCCCCATCGCGCGCAGAACCGAATGCTGCTGCTGGCGAGTTACCTCTTCTACGCCGCGTGGGACTGGCGCTTTTGCGGACTCCTGGCGTTCTCGACCGCCCTGGACTATGCGGTGGCTCTTCGGCTCGCCGGAACGTCCAACCCCTCGCACCGCCGCAAGTGGATGGCTGTCAGCCTGGTCGCCAACCTCGGTGTCCTGGGTGCTTTCAAGTACGCGGGTTTCTTCGCCGAAAGCTTCCGCGATCTGGCGGCTCTCCTCGGCGTCTCGCTGCCGGGGTTTGCCTTCGAAGTGGTGCTTCCCATCGGAATCTCCTTCTACACCTTCCAGACACTCGGCTACACCATCGACGTCTACCGGCGTCACATCGAGCCAACCCGGGACCGCCTGGACTACGCCCTCTACGTGGCCTTCTTTCCACAGCTGGTGGCGGGGCCGATCGAGCGTGCCGGCCACCTGTTGCCGCAGATCCGAAATCCCCGCCCCCGAGACGCGGGCGGAGCCGGTCGAGGTTTGTGGCTGGTGCTCTGGGGGCTCTTCAAGAAGGTCGTCATCGCCGACAACCTGGCTCCGGTAGTCGACGCGGTCTACGCGCCGGAGGCGAGTCCGACTTCCGCGGAGCTGATCGTCGCCACCTACGCGTTCACGATCCAGCTCTACTGCGATTTCTCCGGCTATACCGACATCGCCCGTGGCACGGCGCGCCTGCTGGGATTCGAGATCATGCGCAATTTCAATCGGCCCTACGCGGCCACGAGCCCCGTGGACTACTGGCGTCGCTGGCATATCAGCCTGTCTACCTGGCTACGCGATTACGTCTTCTTCTCTCTGGGCGGAAATCGCGGCACACGGGCTCGGGTGGCGGGTCGGATCCTGATCGCCATGGGACTCGGCGGACTCTGGCACGGCGCGGCCTGGCCTTTCGTACTCTGGGGCCTCTTCCACGGGGTCTGGTTGATTCTGCACCGACTGTTGCTTCCGGGCCTCAAGCGCATCGCTCCGGCGAGTCGGTTCGGACAAATGACATGGCATGCGATTCGCGTCTTCGTGACCTTTCACGGAATCGCCTTCAGTCTGCTGATGTTTCGGGCCGAGTCGGTGGATCAGATCGCCTCGCTCCTCGGGACCTTCGGCGGCGCCTTCGACATCGGGGAAGCGGGATCCTGGCTCGCGCCCCTGGCATTGCTGTTGGCGCCCCTCGTCGTCATGCAGATCGCACAGGCGCGAAGTCGCGACCCCGACGCCGTGATGCATTGGCCCTGGCCGCTGCGCACGGGAATCTATGTGATCGTGTTCATGGGGATCCTGCTTTTCGGAGAAGACGGTGGACAACCGTTCGTCTACTTCCAGTTCTAAATCTACGACCGCGTCCGCCGGGGGCCGTGCCCGAGCCGGCCTGCTGGCTGTGGTCCTGCTGTTTGCCCTCGATGCGTTCGTCTTGGGACCGTGCGGGCCGTGGGCGGCACTGGCCGAGAGTGTCCGCGACGCCGGAGCCGGCCCCGCCGGAGTCGCCGCCAACCGGCGGGCGATCCAGGAACTGCGCCGCGCACCCGCCGACCAACGGCGCGTCTTCGTCATGGGCAGCAGCCGCGCCGCCGCCGGTTTTACCGCGGCGATCGCGGAACGCGCGCTTCCCGGAGTTGCCTTCGGCAAACTCGGGCATCCGGGATTGGATCCGTTCGTGATGCGCGGGTTGGCCGAGTCGGTGATCGACGCCGACGCCGACGCCGCCGTGCTGGTCCTTTCCGAGATCGATACCCATCGGCCCGTCCGCCTCGAGCCGATCCCCGGACCCGGAGCTTCGGGAGCCAGCCTCGCCGCGCTGTGGGATCTACTCGCCGAGACCGGACCCCGCTTCGCGTTCCGCAACCGCGACTCGCTCCTGCGCTGGGTGGCTTCGACCGCCCTGCGCGGCTACCGCTATCGGCCCATTCTGCGCGGCGCGGGGATCGCCGATCTCGTGGAATTTCCGATGGATGCCCGGCGACTGAGAGTCGAGCCGCCGGCCCCCATGCTGTCGCAGCGGGTGGCCCTGGGGGGCCCGTTTCGAAACCCGGTTTCGCCGCTCCAGGCCGCCCGACTGGCACGGGTTCTGGAGACCCTGCCCCGGCGCCTCCAGATCGCAGCGCTACCGGAGGTCGACATCCTGCGCGAGGTAACGCCCGGCATTCACGTGGCGGTGCAGCTCGGGCTGGTGCGGCGAACCGTGGCCCGGCTGCGCGCGGCTGGGATCGCGGTGGTCCTGGTCGAGGCCCCGGTCCACCCGGTCGCAACCGAGATCTACTCGGCGAAGCTGACTGCGGAATTTCGCGATTTCGCCGCCGGGCTGGCGCAGAGTCCGGGCATCGAATTCGTGCCCCTCACGACCCTGGAGTCCTTCGAGACGGGGGACTTCAACGATCTTCTTCACACCGGACCGCGTGGCGCCGAAAAGCTGACCGAAGGCATCGTTCGGGGTCTGATCCGGGCCTGGGATCCGGGCGCGTAGCCTCGGCGCGCCGAAGCTGCCACCATGGGCGGGCCGTTGCGGGAGCAGCGCGCGAGGGCCATAGAGACGAGAGGACGGAATGATCGGAGCGGTTCGCGAGCGGCTGCGAAACGAGCTGGCCGCGCTCTCGGACGGCAAGCTCGCAGGTGAAGAGATCGATCCCGCGGTGAGCCTTCTGGACCACGGCTATCTGGACTCCCTCAGCGCGGCCTCCTTCCTCGCTGGAATCGAGAACGAGTACGGTGTCGTCGTGTCGGAGGTAGACCTGCTCGGACCGCTGCAATCCCTGGAGCAGCTCGCGCGCTACGTGCACGACGAGGCCCACTCATGAGCCGCCCGACCCCGTGGAACGACTTCGCCTTCACGGTGGCGATGCCGCATCTGGCCCCGGGAGACAAGCTATCGGAGGTCGAGCTCCTGAAGGTCCTGGGGTCCCAGCAGTGGGAGGCCATCGCCCGCGCCCTGGGACGCCCGTCCCAGGAGATCACCAGCGAGCTGAACGAACGACTCTATTCCTCCTGGATCGACGTCGAGCTCAAGTTTGCGACGGGCCGCGGCCCGGATCACTTCGGCGAGGGCAGCCGGGTGCGCGTGAAAAACCGCGTGGCTGTGTATGCCAAGCGCTTCGTCGAGGGCTTTTTCATTCTCGGGGAAGAGGACATTCCCGAAGACGTTCTGCAGGCCACCAAGACCCGCGCGGACCTGCGCTCTCTCGACTCGGCATGGGCCTACATGACCAATGCCTTCATCGCGCCCGTCGGTGGCAACACGCGTCTCAAGGTCTTCAAACCCGCCGGAATCGAGACCCTGGATCTTCCCGAAGTCGATCGCACGCCGGAGGGAATCGCGGACCAGGCCCGGGTGCAGGCCACCGGCCAGATCGAGCCCCTCGGCGAATCCGACCCCGGCATCGAAGTTCCGGTCCGCGACGCCCGCCCGGTCGTCTATTCCCTGATGCCCGAGAGCGACATCAACGGTGCCGGCCTGGTCTACTTCGCACGCTATCTGGCGATCATGAACTACGGCGAGCGCCGGTTTCTAAGCGATCGGATCGCGAGGCCCCTCTCGAACCCGTTCAACACCTGTCTCTCGACGGAGCACCGGAGGATCTACTACTTCGCGAACGCGGCCCCCACCGACACGGTCGAGGTTGCGGTATCGGCCCGCGTGATCCCGACGGAAAACTTTCCAGCGCCCGGCGCCGGGTCGCGCACCCGCACCGCCATGCACTGGCTGTTTCGCATCGACCTGGTGCGGGGTTCGGACAAGGTCCTGATGGCGAGCTCCCTGGTTCGCAAGGCGCTGAACGTGCCGCGGGACGCCAAGGCGGTTCTCCTGGAAGCCGATCGCTTCCTCGCCGGCCTTCGCTAGCCCGTCGGAGTTCTGGATCCATCCAGGCGAAGATCGGCGCTGCATCCGGGCGCGTCGCGATCGGCTCCAGCTCCCCAGCATCATCAATCCGAATCCGAAGAGCAGCCCCGTCGCCGGTTCGGGAACGTCCACCTGCGCCGAATCTCCGTCGCCCGCCGGGTCCGGTGCCTCGAACCGCGGTTGGGGGGAAAGTTCGGGGCGAGGGGGCGAAAACGGTTCGAAGCCGCGCGCGATCCCCGGGACGAGGACCGCGAACGCAAGCAACGCGGCGACCGCGATCCACCGCGGTCGTGCGCCAAGTACCGATTGTCGGGGGGTCGATTTGCTGTTTTCGACCACCCCTCGCCCTTCGGAACAACGCGCACGCAAGTTGAATCCGTCGCGCGAAGTCCGCGAGATCAATGGCCTTTGCGCGGTTAGCGGCTGCCCCAGCGCCGGCGATTGTGGTATCTAGATTGTGGTATCTAGCCAGTGCATCCGCGCCCACAGGTGAGCCGTCATGACCTCTGCAGCCGCCCCCGTTGAGGAGAACGCCATCGTTCCCGGAACCGTGACCGGGCTCTGGCTCCGCCATCTCGTCTCGCTTTTCTTCCCGGCCGTCTCGCTCACCTTCCTGTGGACCGGACCCCATCGCTGGTACGTGGCGGCCCTCTTCCTGCTGCCCCTGATCGCGGCCCACCAGCTCGACTGCGGGCCGAAGGTCGAGCGGCGCGAACCCGAGGCGTCGCATCCCGCCTGGCCCTTCGATCTCCTGGTATACGCCCTCGCCGGCCTCCAGCTCCTGGTGGTCTTCGAACTGGTCCGGCTCTTCGCGGTCCAGGGATTCTTCTCCGTGGACATGCTGATGGTCTTCCTCGTGGTGGGTGGAAGCTCCGGATTCTCGATCGTCACCGCCCACGAACTCCTGCATCGCCGCAAGCCCTGGGAGCAGCGGCTGGGCCGGCTCCTGCTCTGCAGTGTCCTCTACGAGCACTTCTTCACCGAGCATCTGCGCGGACACCACGTGCGCGTGGGCACCCCGGAAGACTCGGCGAGCGCCCGGTTCGGCGAAACCTACGAGGCCTTCTTCCGCCGCACGGTTCCGGGCCAGTTTCGCAGCGCGTGGCGAATCGAGGCCAAGCGCCTCGGCGACGCCGATATGAAGCTCTGGGACCGACGTACCCTGGGAAACCGCGTGCTCCACGGTCTGGCCTTCGAGTGGGGACTGACCGTGTGGGTCTTCCTCGCCTTCGGCGGCGCCGCCGTCCTCGCCTTTGTACTCCAGGCTTTCGCCGCCGTGCGACTGCTCGAGGCCGTCAACTACTTCGAGCACTGGGGGCTGATCCGTCGCGGCCCGCGGGTTCGACACGTCGACTCGTGGGACACCCACGCCTGGACCACCTACTACGGACTCATCGGACTCACCCGCCACGCCGACCACCACGCCTGGCCGGCTCGACCCTTCCAGCAGCTGCACGCCGTCGAAGAGGCCCCACTTCTGCCCTACGGCTACGTCGGCATGGTGGATCTGGTGATGGCGAACAACGACGAGTTCCAGCAGCGGGCTACGGACGAGCTGGCGCGCCGCGGGCTGGGACCCTTCGCCGAGGGCGGGGTCGAGGCCGCCAACGCACGCTCGGCGTTGGAGCAGGCGCAACGAGAAGCCGCTCCACCGCGGGAGCCCGGAGCCCTGGCGCGGACCTGGCGCGGCATCCCGGTAGCGCTGCGTCGTGGGCTGCTGCTCGTCGGCTTGCTGCTGGCGGTGACGGCCGGGGTGCAGTGGGAAACGGCGGGCGCCGTCATGAGCTCTTTCGCGCGATTCGCCCTGAACGCGTGGATCGTCGCGGCCGTGGCTCTCGCCATCTTCGTCATGCGCCGGTTCGACGCTCGCTTCCAGCACGAGACCTTCGCCTTCGGAGTCGGCTTCACGGTTCTGATCGCCGCGGGCCTGCTCGGCGACGCACTCTTCGGCTAGCGGGGCGGGGAGAAATTGCATGACGCGGGCTTCGCGATCGTGTGCGCACAACATCTTTGACGACTTGAGCCGCGAGTTCGCCGCACACCGCGGCCCGAACTGATCGAACCGGAGACGCCGCAACTCGATCCACAGTGACGTAGGCTGTCGCTCGTGTCGTCGACCACTACACCGGGTCAGACACCGAAACCGTCTTCAGGATTTCGCGGACCGCGCATCGTCACCATCGCGATCGGGGTATTCGGTGCGATGTGCGCCGCGAGCCTCGTCCTCTACGGCTTCGGTGAAGAAGGCGTGCGCCTGGCGATTCGGGCGACGGCACGCACGACAGCGGCCGTCTTCGTCGTGGTGTTCTGCGCATCCTCGGTTCGCCGGCGCTGGCCCCGACCGCTCAGCCACTGGGTCATGCGCAACCGCCGCTACCTGGGCCTCTCCGCCGCGGTCTCCCACGCGTATCACCTGGGCTTCATCCTGTCCTTGTATGCGATGGGAGTCGGCGACGACACGTCTCTCGCGACCGTGATCGGCGGCGGCTGGGGCTTCGTCGCGCTCTGCGCCATGGCGGCCACGTCCAACGACGCCTCTCAGAAAAGGCTCGGCAGAAACTGGCGACGAGGGCATCGACTCGGGCTGTGGACTGTCTGGATCATCTTCGCGGTGACGTTCTTCCCCGCAGCGCCGACCCACCCGATCGCCGCAGCTGCGAGTCTCGCGTTCGTACTCGCCCTGCTGCTTCGAGTGTGGCCGCAGACAAGCCGGGCTACTGAGTCTCGTCGGCCCGGATCTTGAGTTCCTTGCGCTGCCGCTCGCGTTTCCGAGCCTCCATCATCTCCCGGAGCAGTCGGGCTCGAATATCCTCAACGAGACGCCACGTACAAAGCCGATCCAGTGACGCTTCCTCCATGCGAACAGCCAAGGCCTGCCCGTCCTCGACGACGGTAGATCGAGCATCGGAACTGACGGAATCGCTTCGAGCAGAAAACTCGGATGTCAGAATGACGCCCGAGTAGATAGGGTTGGATGCATCTTCGGGAAACGCCCCATCCATGAGGGCGATCAGAAAATCGCGATGCGTAGTGCTGCCCGGATCCATCTGGACGACACCCTGAACCATGTCGGAACGTTCGGAAAATCGAGTCACTTGCGCTTGAAGCACGAACGCGGCGCTCGCATCGTCCATCCGGCGCCAACCCCACGCCTCGAGTTGATCTGCGAAGATGCCTTCGATGTCTCGGACGATACCCGGGTCCACGACGGTGTCGTCTTCCGGATAGATGTCCGTACGGGTAGCGAATGTCCTGTAGGGACACTCGTCCATGACTCCCGTATACACCCCATTTAGAGGAGCAGCGGAAGCATCGGACGGGCCGGCGAGATGCACCAACACCGACAGGATCACGAGGACCCGGGTTGCCACGCTGTTCGCCCCCATCGCCGACTACGAGCCAACCGAGGTCATCGCGTACGCTGCCTGCGTCCAACGCCATCCCCGTGAGTACGGAGTCTCAACGACGCGATCAAGGTCACGCAGCTCACGAGTTCGCTTAGAGGGGCGGGACCGCCTCGCCGCGCTTGCGGGCCTGGTGGCGGTCGCGCAGCCGCTCGCCGGCACGAACCAGGGTTTCGCGGCTCGGGCCCTCGCCGTCGAATTCCTCCAGCTCGGCGAGTTCCTCTTCGCTGAAGCCCGCTTCGAGGCGCTCCTCGCGGGCCACGACGCGGCCTCCGAAGGCGAAGCGCCGGTCGGTCTCGCGCTGGAACTCTCGGGCCCGGAGTGCCCGCTCAGGGTCGTCCTTGCAGAACTCGCGCACCCATTCGCTGCCGAAGCGAACGTGTGTGAGCTCGTCGGCGAGCACGAAATCAACGGCCTGAGCCATCAAGTCGTCGCCCTCGGAGCGGGCGTAATCAATCAGGGAGCGGAACGCGTCACAGGCAAGGCCCTCGAGGCAGCGGTTCACGCCCGTCACCCGCAGCACCGGATCTTCGGCGCAAGAGGTGTCGAACAGGAAGGTGCTCTCCGGAAACTCACCCACCTCGCCGTTCACGTGGTCGATCAGTTTCTCGAAAGTCTGAACGTGGCGCGCTTCGTCCCAACACTGGCGCGCCATGTTCATCTTGAACTCCCAGGGGGCATCCGGAAAATCCCAGAGCGTTCGGCCGGCAGCCTCTAGAGCCTGGAGCTCGCCCACGTAGATTCCGTGAAGCTGCATGCGCAGCTGCAGGGGTGTTCGCTCGCCACGGTTGCCTCCACCGGTGCCCGCCGTCAAGAACTGGAAGCCGGGGCCGAGCTCATCGTAGATCTGCTCGAGTGCGCTTCCGCGCACGCGTTCTTTGATCTTGGGCGCGATCTGCTCCAAGGTGCGAACAATCTCGTCGACGTCGTCGGGCAGGGAGCGGACCAGCTGGTTGCGCGAGCGCTGGCGTGTAAAACGGCTATCGCGGGCCAGCTCGTCCGGCGAGATAAAACGCTTCATCCGGTTCCCCTGCCTAGTGATCGAACTCGAGGTCTCCAGTCACGCCGCCGGACTTTTTCAGCTTCTCTTCCAGGGCCTTCGCCCGGGTGCGCCGCCGCTCGCGCTTCGCATCCGTATCGCACAATCGCTCGAGGACCTCTTGTCCCCATGTGACGTTGCGGCGATTGCGGCGCACCGCATCCTCCAGCAACTCGATGGTGGGAGCGTCGGTGATCTGGTCCGTGTGCCGCATGGTGGCCTCGTAGACCTGGATCAGGTGCGGCTTCAGCACGTCGAATACGCCGACCAGCTTCTCGATGGTGAGGTCGGGAGTTTCCGGATCGCAGATGTCCTCGATGAGCGCGGCAAAGTCGTGATTGGCCGACTCCGAGGCCGCCACCGCCGCTCGGCCGCAGCGCAGCTCGGGAAGGCGTTTGCCCAGGGCGTCGGCGGTCTGGGCCGTCTCCCAGATCACCTTGCCGAGGCCGGTCTTCACCGGGACCTCGGGGACCGTCGCCAGCCAGCCACCCATCAGGAGCATCACTTGCTCTTCGGCGTAGCGGAAGTTGCGCACTCGCCGCGCCGTAGACTCGACGTCGTAGCGCCCGTGCAGCTCGCGCAGGTCGGCGGGAATGTCGAAGGCCGAGTAGGGTGCGAAAGTGGTTCGCTCATCCGGGCCGAGGCCCGGGTACATGCGCTGCTGCTCGCTCATGATGTCGCCGGGGCTTCCGAGGAGGCTGCCTGGGCCTGCTCCTCACGCCGGGCCAGGTGTCGCTCGCGCAACACGCGCGCCGCTTCCTTCATCGTCTTCTGAGACGGTCCCCCGCCTGAAATTTCAGCCAGTTCCTTCAGCTCTTCCTCGCTAAAACCCGCCTCGATGCGATCCTGCCAGGCGATGGGAATCGCCGCATCCTCGCGGGCCGAGCGCGAGCCGCCAAAGCTGAACTGCTTGTCCACCTCGCGGCGAAACGCCTGGGCCCTTTCGAAGCGCTCCGGGTCGTCCTTGCAGAACTCCCTCACCCATTCGCTTCCGAAGCGGACGTGGGTGAGCTCGTCGGCGAGTACGAAATCGACGGCCTGCTTCATCACCTCGTCTCCGGACTTCTCCGCATAGCGGATCATGTCGCGGAAGACGTCGCAGGCGAGGCCCTCGAGCCCCCGGTTCACGCCGGCCACGCGCAGGGCAGGATCGTCAGCGCAGGCGCATTCGAACAGGAACGTCGCCTCGGGAAACATGCCCACGTAGCCGCCGATGTGCTCGAGCAGCTTCTCGAAGATCTGCACGTGGCGCGCTTCGTCCCAACACTGGCGTGCCATGTTCATTTTGAACTCCCAGGGGGCGTCCGGGAAATCCCAGAGAGACCGACCGGCGCCCTCGAGCGCTTGCAGCTCGCCGACGAAGATGCCGTGCATGCGCAGCTGGAGACGCTCGACGCCGGCAGGGGCGTCGGGATCGAGGCGCTCGTTGAAGATGATCAGCCCGAAACCCGGTCCGTAGGCGTCGTAGAGCGCCTCGGCTTCGGTGCCCTTCACGCCCGCCTCGATCACGGGAGCAAGGCGGTCGAAGGCGTCGACCACCGCGTCCACATTGTCCGGCAAGGTCGCGAGGATGGTGACCATGACATTGTCCTGGCGGATGAAGCGGCTGTCTCGGGCCAGTTCGTGGTGCTCGATGAATCGTCGCATGAAATCCTCCCCGGAGGCGCGCGGTGGATTCGAGCCGTCATGGTACCTCACGATGGCGCGCCGCGTCATCGCCGGGATCGTCCTCCCTCCGCGTCGAGCTTCAGTCGAGCCCCAGCTGACGCTTCAGCTCGGGAAGCACGCGTCGGCTGATCTGCCGCGACAGCACCACTGCTCCAGTAGACTGCGGCAATGGGACGCCGACGGCGCCGCGTAGCCGCACTTTCGATGCTGTTGGCCTGTGTGCTCATCCCGACCCATGCCGTGGAGGCGCAGCATGCGGCGTCATTCGAAGACCGCGATTGGGACGCCGGATTCTTCTTCATCCATGTGAGCGACGCGCACGTGTGGGATCGGCCCGATGCAGCGGTCGCATTCCTCGAACTCGATCACCCCTGGTGGATTCCGCGGTCTGTCTTTGGCTGGTTCGCGCTGCGGAGGGTCGCCAGCCTGCTAGCCGTCGACGCTTCTGCGATTGCCGATTCGCTGCGGAGGGCGCTGATTCCGCACTACGACGGCGACGTGCAGGGTTTGTGGGACAGCACGCTTCTCCCCGTCTACATCGACGAGGTATTGCGCCCGGGGAGCCCGCTCGGCCGTGGCGAGAGCCGCGTGAGGCAGGCCTTTGCGGAAGTCGCGGCGCTCGAACCCGCGTTCCTGGTGAATACCGGCGATATCGTTCTCGACAGCGGATCGGTTCCCCTGGAGATCTCCGATCGCTGGATGCGTCTCTACCGAGAGGTGTCCGAAGCCGGTGGTTTCCCCGTTCACAACACGATCGGGAACCATGGTCTGGGTGGCATTCATCGCGCTGTGGCAGCGGACGATCCCAACTACGGGCCGGGCTTCTTCCAGCAACGACTCGGGCCGTCTTACTACAGCTTCGATCGAGGCCGCCTTCACTTCGTCGCACTCGATACGCATCACCCGCCGCCCGTACCCGGTGCCACCGATGAGACCCGGTGGGCGATCAATCGAATGCGACCCGAGGTGTCGTCCTGGCTCGAGGCCGATCTCACGAAGAGTGTCGACCGGGTGCGCGTGGTCATGAACCACGAGCCCTTTCGCGTGGAGCCGACCTGGCCATTTCCGGCATCCTTTGCGCAGACGAATCTGGTTTCAGATGAGATCCTCGTAAGAAACGGCGTGGCGTATGCGCTCACGGGTCACGCCCATCTCCCGGGTCTCGGAGAGCAGAATGGCGTCATGAATATCCACACCGGTGCACTCTCCGGGATCTTCTGGCTGGTTCTGCCGGACTTGCTGCGCGGCGGCTATCGCCTGATCTACGCCCATGAGGGTCGTCTGTACTCGGCCTGGAAGGAGCTCGAGCGGCCGCTTCTCGCATTCGCCGAGCCATCCGCACCCGAGGGTCATCTCGTTGTCGTCGCGGCGGACCGAGCGGGCCCGTTGACCGGAGTCCACGTCGAACTCGATGGTGAGCCGCTCACCCCGGAAACCTGGGGTGACTACTTCTTCCGCGTGAACATCTCGGCGGACGCGTTGAGCCGCGTCACCGTGACCGGTAGAACCCGGGAGGGAGAGACGCTGCGACTCACCGGGGGTCCACGCCAGGACCAGCCCGACCGCGGTAGCGACCCAGGCCCGGTTTCAGAGCGCCCTGTTTTTTCCTCGAACCCGATTGCCAGCCTTTGGTAGCCAAAGGCCGCGTGGGCGGGACGGTTGATGTCGCCGAGGCGCGCGAGGGGGCCCCGTTCCCTGCAGACTGCGGAGCCGCGTCTCCCGGTTCCGCCCGGACCCTCTGAAACGCCGCCGCATTCCGACGCCCGCCGTTACCAGGACGACCGCACACGCGATCTGTGCAGGCCACGGCATTGCCAGAAGAGGCTGCGACACCAGCCGCTGAATCTCCGGTTCTGTGAGAGCGTAATTGTAGAGACGAACGTCATCGAGGGCCCCCTGAAACGCGTCTGCTCCCGTACTTGTGGCGCCGATGCTCAACGGGGCATCTTTCCCATCGAGCACGGTCGACGCGCTCGCCTGCCCATCCAGGACACCATTGACGTAGAGTTTGATGTCATTCCCATCGTAGGTTGCAGCGATATGCATCCATTCGGTCCCGTCGGTCGGATACTCTTGTCGCGAGTTCACGCGCAGGCCGTTCGTATCGTTCAGGCGAATTGAAACGTTTCCATTCGCACTCAAGAAAAGTGAGAATCCATTTTCTCCATTCACCTTACGAATGACTCGCTGTGTTCCGACCCTGGTTGGGCGGATCCATGCCGCGACGGTGAGCGTACTCTGGACTTCCAAGCTGCAGTTGGCCGAGACAACCACGTAGTCATCTCCCTCGACCGAAATCGCCCCGCCGCGATATCCAGGTACTTCAACCGGCTCGCCCTCGATCGTCCCGTGATTTCCGTAGCGGGAGGAGTCCCGAAGCGTCCCGCCTTGAATGACATCGGCCCGCCAATGGCCGCGCAACCTCGGCGGCTCTGCATCACAGAGTGGAAAGTCGGTGAGAACTCCTGAGGCGCTGGATCCGTTGGAAGCAAGGACCGCGATCTCGCCGCTCCAGGTCTTCGGCGTGCTTGTCGAATTGTTCCAACGGCCGCTCATGAGAGTCGAAAGGGGTCCAAAATCGATCGTGGTCGCCGCCGTTTCCTTGAACACGATGTCGCTGGGTCGATCGTTGGCAGTGTAGACAACGTGCAGTCGATCGATCGTTTCGTTCAAAACAATGAATGGCCGGGTGCCAATCTCATCTACTCCGTACAAGTCATCCCAGACTCCGTTCGGCCTCCGGATCAACAGCGCGATCTTGGGATAGCCCACTGTGTCGTAGCTGGTCTTGACGGCTGCGTAGAGGGTGCCGTCCGCTCCGACAGCCAGGTTGAGGTGATCATCGGCCATCCCCCCCCCGACGTTCCGCGCAGACTGGCTCGCGGGAATCTCGTCAGGTTGCCAGGTTGACGGACTATCCGAGTCAAAGTGGACTCTGAACCCGAAGCGCTCTGAGTTCTGATTGGACCAGAGAATTCCGATGGCTGACGATGGAAGAGCCGCGATCGCCGAAATGTCGTCTGACGCGATTCCACTGGCGATCTGAATTGGACCGTTGAATACAACGTAGGGTGGATCTGCGTAGTACGCATGGACAAAGGCTCCCGACTCCGTCGCGATCCAGAGCCGACCCGTCGAGTCAACGACGACGGATCCGGTCTCGCTTCCCGGCAGCGGTAGAGCTGTGTTGGCGGGGCGAACGGACCATGGCACGTAAGCGGCACTACCCGAATCAAACTCGATCGAGACTAGTTCAGGCGAAGAGCCATGCAGGAAAATGTGAGCAAGGGAACCATCCAGGGTTACGTCGGCCCGCACGTCTGTGGACGAGGAGAGGTGTAGGACACTGCTCCACACGTGACTCTCTTCGAGCCGCCACAGCCATGTTCCTTGCGGTGACTCGGCAGTCGTCGGCATCACCGCCCACCACGCCCCCGAGTAAAACCATACCTTCGACTGAGGTTTGTTGGCTGTATCTTGCGAAGCGGAAATGGGAGCCAGTTGCCGCGTCTCCGCAGAAACAACCGACGCAAGCAACACGCCAATTCCTGCGACGCCAAGAATCAACTCGAGTGCCAGGAACTTGCACACGACGTTTGCTGCGCCCCGCGGGCCCGCCCGATGGATCGAGGCGAGCTGACGCGGCCCACCCTTCGCGGGTCGCCTTGCGACTGCAGAAACAGGCCCTGAGGGAGAAGAAGGCTCTGCAATAGACGCGGAAGAAGACATCCAAAACGAATTCAATCCAACCCCTTCCCTGCGAGCAAGGAGGGGGTCCTTCGCGTCGCTCCATGCATAGCATGGCCGGCTCCCTGGAGCGAGGCGCCGGCCCCGGCGCGCTCACGACCACGGCTCTCTGTTACCTTTACGCCCATCCTCTCACTTCCCTTAAGACGAGGAGTCTCCAGTGCGCCAGTCGTTGGCCATAGGGGTCGCGAGTGTCCTCTTACTCGGCGTCGTGGACACGGCGCACGCCAAGCTGATTGGCTTCAACGGAACGCTCAACGTCGGGCTCCCTGGCCTGCGTCCGGTCGTGGCCACGGGCTCCGGGAACGCTCTTCTCAACGGCTCTGTCGGCGGTCTCGGCGGTCATTTGACGACACTGCAGATCCTCACCAACTCCGTCTCGGTCACCGGCGCGATCGTTCCGATCACGGACCCGGCTGGGGCTCCGCTGATTTCGATCCGCGGATCGGCGGCTCTGGGCATGGGCGTCCTTCGTCCGATTTCGGGGGCAGCGGCGTCGGGGACGGGTCTGACCCAGGACGTTCTTCCGGTCGCCGGACTCTTTCGGATTTGCCCCTTCCCGGGGTGCCTCAAGGGGGTTTCGCTGCCCATCCCGCTCACGGTCGGCGGAACGCGCGGGGTCGGTGTCGGGGGCCTCATCACCCTCGGCACTTTCGGGAAAGCGGGGATCAAGTTCTCGATCTACGGCCAACCGTGGACGGTCAAGACCGCGCTCGTCACCGGGATTCCCACCGACAACGGCGGGTTCTCTACGGCATCGGCCCTTGGCTTCGCCCACGGTCCGGCGTCGGCGACCTCATCGACCGCCGCTGTCAGTGGCGTCGTCCAACTCGTGACCGCCACACGGGTCGTTTCGAGCCTCGGCATTACTCTGATCACGCCTCTATTTGCGACCCTGACCCTCCACCTCGTTCCCGAGCCGGGCACCTTCGTGCTGTTCGGATCGGGTGTCGTGGCGCTGGGAATCGCCGGACGCAGACGACTTCGGAAGAAGTAAGCGCATCGAGCATCGCCCAAGCGGCCGACTGTGCCGGAAGCTCTCACACGCCCCGTTCCGGCGGGGCGTTGTCGTTTCGGCGTTCGCCGATTCAGTCGGTAGCGTCTGGGACGTCAGTAGCATCTGGGAGGTCAGAAGCGTCTGGGAGAACGTGGCGTCCCCAAGGGGACTCGAACCCGTGCCGACTGACCCCCCTGCCCTCGCGATTCCGCGCACTTACGTCATCTGAGCAACACGGGTCCAGGGCCCACGCCGGGCACAGAGGGCCCAGAGCGTGAGCCCCGAGGCAAAGCGTTGCGACCACACGCGGCCGGTGTTCAAGACTGCTCCGCTCGACGCAGGAATCCACGAGCGATTCGTCTGGATTCAGCACGGTTTCCTGTGCGAGCGGACGGATCCTGGCAACCACGGGCAACAGGGCTTGGAGTTCACATTCCTGACGCGCGAGAAGGCGACGCGGCGTGTCGGGGTCCTATTGATGATGTCCTCGTGGTCGCCGATGGCTGTAGACGAGTGGCGGGCGAAGCGCGGCATCCCGAGTCACGTCCGCCAATATGGGAAGCCGGTAGGCCTCCTCGAAATCCACAGCCCGGCTGAAACGGTAAGCTACAA
>JAZFUU010000228.1:0-7796 GCA_036447375.1 Myxococcota bacterium | reverse complement strand
ACGCCGCGGCCCGTCAGGGAATTCAGGTACGAGGGCAAGGTAGCGGCGAGGGACTTGCCATCGCCGGTCTTCATCTCGGCGATCTTGCCCCGGTGAAGGACGACGCCGCCGAGCAGCTGCACATCGTAATGGCGCTGGCCGAGACTGCGCTTGGCGGCCTCCCGGACGGTCGCGAAAGCCTCGGGGAGCAGAGCGTCGAGGGTCTCCCCCCGATCGAATCGCTCGCGGAACGCGGCGGTTCGGGCCCGCAGGGCGGCATCGGAAAGGCCGACCACCTCCGGTTCGAGCCGGCACACCTGCTCGACCATGGGCACGATCGATTTCAGGGCGCGATCGCTATGGGTTCCGAAGATCTTTCGAACGAGATTCGGCATGGGCCGCGCTATCGGTCTCCCGAGGAGGGGCGTGCCGAGTCAGTGTATTGGAGCCGCCACAGAGCGGCAAGTAAGCGTGGTTCCTGAGGAAATTCCTGTCTGTCGATTCGATTCTCGAGCCCCGGCGAGATGGCGTCGTCAGTTGAAGATGTAGTTGAGGGGGTTGACCGTCTTGCCGTTCACTTCGACGCTGTAGTGAAGATGCGGGCCGGTGCTGCGACCGGAGCTGCCCAGAGCCGCAATGACCTGACCGCGTTCCACCTGCTGGCCCCGCTTCACGAGAATCTCATCCGTGTGTCCGTAGTGGGTCCGCACCCCGAACCCGTGATCGATGATCACGGTGTTGCCCAGGGGACCGCGCTTTCCGGCGAACTTGATCCGCCCACGAGCGGATGAGAATACATCGCTTCCCCGCCGACCGGCGATGTCGATACCCGAGTGGAACTGGCGGAGCCCGGTGAAGGGCGAGATCCGATTGCCAAATCGCGAAGTCAGCCACCCCTGAGTGGGCCAGATCGCCGGCGAGGAGGCCAGGCGATTGTGCTTGTCCTCCAGTTTCTGGATGAGATCGAGTAGCGAGGTCTCCCGCGCGTTGGCAACGACGCCGAGTCGCAACATCTCACGTCTCAGCAGGCTGACGTGGTCTTCGCCCGGCGCGGCCTTGAGCACCGGACCTCGGGATCGCGCCGAAGGGATCGGATCGACCGTTCCACCCCCAGCCCGAGACGCCGCGGGCTGTCCCCGATCGGCGGCCTCGAGATCGCCCCCAGCTCCGCCCACCTCGACGACGGCAGCGCCCCCGGTACCCGCCGAACCGGGCAGATTCGCGATGATGCGGACCTTGCGTTCCAGCTCGCGGACCTGATCGAGGCGTGCTCCCACCGTCGCGACTCGACTCTCGAAGGCGTCGATCTGCGCGGCTTGGCTCGCGGTCTCGATACGCAGTGCATCGAGTTCGGGATGCTCGACCCGCAGTCGAACGTAGTCGGCGAACCCGATCAGCAGCAACGCCGCGGTGATGCCCAGGGCCCACAGCACCCGATAGACCACGTCTCGGCGCACTTCGTAGCGTCGCACCGGCGCGGTCTCGCCGGTCATTACGATCAGTGAATAGCGTTCCATGGTCCGGCTCCCTCGTTCACTGGGCATCCCGCGTCACGACGGCAATGTGATCCGGAGCTGCAACTTGCCCAGCTGCACCTCGTCGCCGTTCTGCAGAGGGGCCCGGGGAGATCGCTTCCCGTTCACCCTCGTGCCATTGGTGCTGCCCAGATCCTGAACATAAAAGCCCTGGCCGTCGTATCCGATCGCGGCATGGGCGCGCGAGATCGTCGCATCCGCCAGTACCACGTCTGCTGTGCGTCCGCGTCCGATCACGATCCAGTCCTGATCGACCGGGAGTTCGAGACCCGCGTAGAAGCCCTTCATCACCTCGATCGAAGCCCCCAGGGGAAGCGCACCGGTGGCGCCCGGTCCCGCCTCGGTTTCTTCCGTCTGTATCGTCATCGGAGTCCGCCCCTGTCTCGAGTGTGGCTTCGGTCACACTTCCGGCTTCCGCCTGGAAATGTCGATTCGGTACGTGCTTATAAGATCGGAGGGTCGGGCCCCGCCCTTGACCCGAGCGATCGAAGGTCGCTCCCCCGGGGGACTCCTACGGGGTTTCGGCCCGCGCGTTCAGGAGATCGCGTGCGTGGCGACGGGTCGCCTCGCCGACCGACTCGCCGCCGGCCATTCGGGCGATCTCTTCGACTCGATCGGCGCCCTCCACGCCGATGATGCGGGCCTGGGCGCGGTTGTCGGGGGACTGTTTTTCCACCCGGAAGTGAGTGCCCGCGTAGGCTGCGATCTGGGGCAGGTGGGTGATGCACAAGACCTGATGCGACCGCGCCAACTCCGCGAGCTTTCGGCCCACCCGGTCGGCGGCCCGGCCGCCGATCCCCGCGTCCACCTCGTCGAAGACCAACACCATTCCCGCGTCCGATTCCCGCAAGGCGTTCTTGATGGCCAGGAAGGCGCGGGACAGCTCGCCGCCCGAGACCACCCTTCGAAGGGGTCGCGGTGGGGTTCCCGCGTTGGCAGAAAAACAGAAGATGGGGCGCTCGGCGCCGTGGGGTCCGCAGGGCAGATCCTCGAGTCCCTCCACCGGTTCGAAAGCAACTTCGAACCGGGCCTCGGGCATATCGAGCTCATGCAGCGACGCCTCCACGATGCGAGCGAGCCCTCGACCGGCACGGACACGGCCGCGGGTCAGAGCGACAGCGTCCCGGGCCAGCCGTGCGCGGAGCTCTCCGCGCTGGCGGAGAAGCTGCTCTTCCCGCTCCCGGGCGTCTTCGATTCCAGCGAGTTCCGCGGCGCTCTCGTCGCGAAAGCTCAAGATCTCGGCCACGCTCCCGCCGTATTTGCGCTGGAGCCGCTCCACCCGGTGGAGCCGCTCATCGATTCCTTCCAGACGCGCGGGATCGGCCTCGATGGACGCCACGTAGCGCTCGAGTTCGAGTGCGGCATCGCGCAGCTCGGTCTGGGCGAACGCGAGGCGCCCGGACAAGTCGGCGAGGCTCGGGTCGAGGCCCGCCAGAAGCTCGAGGCGGCGCGCCGCGCCCACCAGAAGATCGGCCGCGTTGCTGTCTTCGGGCCGGGTGGGATCACCGGCCAGCCCCGCGAGAGCCGCGCCTCCCTCCTCTCGAAGCTGCTCGGCGTGGGCCAGGCGGCCGCGTTCGCCCTTTAGGGCCTCGATCTCGTCGGGGTCGAGTTTCGCCTCGTCGATTTCCTCGATCTGGAACGAGAGAAAATCGCGTCGGCGCTCGCGCTCCTGGGACTCGGCGCGATGCCGGTCCAGATCCTGCTCCAGCCGCTTCAGCGAAGCGTATCCCCCGGACACCGCCTCACGGCCCTCCAGTAGGCCTCCGCTGCGATCCAACAGCTCTCCGTGGACCTCGGGACGAAGCAGGCCCTGAGACTCGTGCTGGCTCGAGATTTCGATGCGGCCCGAAAAGAGCTCCGACAGCACGCTGGCCGGCACCAGCTGACCCGCCACCCGAACCCGATTGCGGCCGCCCCGGGTCAGGGTTCGGCGCACCACCAGCTCGTGGGCGTCGGCCTCGAGACCGCGTCGCGCCAATTCGGCCTCGAACTCGGGCTGAGCGATGGTGCGGAAGACGGCCTCGACCGCCGCCTCGTCCGCGCCCTCGCGGACCGCGTCGGCAGAGGCGCGCGCGCCCGCGAGCAGGGCGAGCGCGCCGAGCACGATCGACTTTCCGGCGCCGGTCTCCCCGGTCAAGACGTTGAGTCCGGGGCCAAACTCGAGCTCCGCCGAATCGATGACGGCCAGGTTTTCGATGCGAAGGGTTTCGATCAACGCTCTCCCCAACGAAGCTTCTGGCGCAGGACCTCGAAGCGACTCCGACCCGGAGGGATCAGCAGTCGAACCGAGTGCTCCGATCGCCGAACGGAAACGCGATCGCCTTCGGAAAGCTCGCAACCGACCTGTCCGTCGACGGTAAGCTTGATGGCGCCTCCCGGTCTCCCCGAGGCGTCGATGGCGACCTCACAAGTCTGCGGAAGTACCAGGGGGCGCTGACTCAGACTGTGGGGACAGATCGGCGTCAGCACGATGGCCTCGAGTGAGGGCAGTACCAGAGGTCCGCCGGCGGAGAGCGAGTAGGCGGTAGACCCGGTGGGTGTGGCCACGATCAGCCCGTCGGCGTGGTAGGTGGTCACCTCGACCCCGTCGGCCCTCACCTCCAGCTCGATGAGTCGAGCCAGCGCCGTGTTGGCGATCACGGCTTCGTTGAGCGCGAGATAACGCCCGAGTTCCCGACCCGCGCGCTCGACGACGACCTCCAACCGCATTCGCTCTTCGGTGCGGAAGCGACCGGAGATCACCTCCTCCAGGGTCGTAAGCAGTTCGTCTCGGGAAATCTCAGCCAGGAATCCCATCGTGCCGAGGTTGACGCCCAGGATGGGAATCGGGCGGGCGCCGATGGCCCGAGCCACCGCCAACAGAGTCCCGTCTCCGCCCAGCACCACGACCGCATCCGCCTTCTCCACCAGCTCGCGCCGCTTCGTGCCCGCGGCGTTCGTCCATTTCGCCGTTTCCGGATCGGGGAAGATCTCGATGCGGCGCGCCACGAGCCACTCCTCCAGCTCGCGGATCAGGTCCGATAGCTGGGGCTGGTCCGGTTTGACACAGACGCCGACGGAGCGGATGCCCATTCCACCTCACCTTTCGGGAGGCAGATGATCCCACGTTGCTAGAATCCGCGCATGCCCCCGGACGAGACCCCGGAGTTGTTCCCGATCTCTGCCCCGAGCGGACGCCCCAGCCTCCCATCCCCGAGCGCGCCCCTGGCCGACCGCATGCGACCGCGCACTCTGGACGAGATCCTCGGGCAGGAACATCTGGTCGGCGCCGGTGCGGCACTGCGTTCGCTGGTAGCCAGCGGAGAGCTGCCGTCTTCGATCCTGTGGGGGCCTCCGGGCTGTGGCAAGACGACGCTCGCGCGGGTTCTGGCCTCGGCGCCGGGAGTGCACTTTCGGGCGCTCTCGGCGGTGACCGCCGGGGTGAAGGAAATTCGGTCGGCCGTCGAACTCGCCCGCCGCGAGCAATGCGACGGGATCCGCACGGTGCTCTTCCTCGACGAGTTGCACCGGCTGAACCGCGCCCAGCAGGACTCCCTCCTGCCCCATGTCGAGGCCGGTACGGTGACCCTGTTGGGCGCGACCACGGAAAACCCCTCATTTGAAGTGATCGCCCCCCTGCTGTCGCGATGTCGGGTGTTCCGGCTCGAGCGCCTCGGACCCGATCCCCTGGAATCCTTGATCCGGCGGGCAGCTGACGACGTCGAGCGTGGCCTCGGGGGCCTCGATGTCGAGCTGTCCGACGAGGTCGTCGCCGCCATGGCCCACGCCGCCGACGGCGACGCCCGACGGGCTCTGGGAATTCTCGAAGCCGCGGTCGCCATCGAGGCCGCCATCCCAGACCGCGAGACCGGCCCGGTGCGGGTGTCCCCCGAGTCCGTGCGGAAGTCTGCCGGTCAGCGGCTGCTGCTTCACGACCGAGACCGCGAGGAGCACTACAACGTCGTGTCGGCGCTGATCAAGAGCCTGCGCGCCAGCGATCCCGACGCGGCCCTCTATTACGCGGCCCGAATGCTCGAGGCTGGGGAAGACCCCCTATTCGTCGCGCGCCGCCTGGTGATCTTTGCCAGCGAGGACGTGGGCAATGCCGAACCGCGCGGGCTGGAAGTCGCCATCTCGGCCTTTCTCGCCGTCGAGCGCATCGGCATGCCCGAGGGACGGATCGTGCTGGCCCAGGCCATCACCTTTCTCGCCTGCGCGCCCAAGAGCAACGCCTCGTACGTCGCTCTGGAACGGGCACGAGCCGCCGTCGCCGACTCCGGCTCGCTTCCGGTGCCGATGCACCTGCGCAACGCCCCCACACCGCTGATGAAGGGAATGGGATACGGCCGAAACTACGAATACCCCCACGACGCTCCCGATCGGTTCGTGTCCGCGACGAACCTTCCGGAATCCCTGGCCTCGTCGACGTTCTACCAGCCGAGTCGGGAGGGCGCCGAGGCAGAGATCGCCGAGCGACTGCAGCGATGGCGCCAACGCCGGGGCCCGGCGAAGTCCGGGGCGTGAGCGAAGCGCGCGCCGGATCCATCGAGTCTGTGGTCTTCGACCTCGGCGGCGTGCTCCTCGACTGGAACCCCCGTCACTTGTACCGAAAGCTCTTCCCCGGCGACGAGCCCGGCATGGAACGCTTCCTCGCCCGCATCTGCACCCCCGCCTGGAACACCGAGCTCGACCGAGGCCAACCCTTTGCGGAAGCCATCGCACAGCGCCAGGCCGAGTACCCGGAATGGGCCGGACAGATTGCGGCCTATCGCGCGCGCTGGATCGAGATGATCGCTGGGTGCCTCGAGGAGACCGTGAAACTCCTCGCCGAGCTTCGCAGCGGTGGGGTGCCCATCTACGCCCTCAGCAACTGGTCGGCGGAAACCTACCCCGAGGCCCGGGCGCAGTACGACTTCCTGGGCTGGTTTCGCGGCGTTCTCATCTCCGGCGAAGTCGGGCTCGCGAAACCGGACCCGGCCATCTATCGGCTGCTCTGCGACCGTTTCGATCTCGCCCCCACCACGACCCTCTTCGTGGACGATTCGGCGCCGAACACCGAGGCGGCACGGGATCTGGGCTTTCAGGTCGAAGTCTTCCAGGGCGCGGAGCCCCTGCGCACGCGGCTCGTATCCGCCGGCTTGCTGGGCTCCTGAGCCTCTTCCCGAGAAGTGGGCGCGGGAGACCGCGGCGGCGCCGGGTGGAACAGCTGCTCCCCTTCTACGCGAAAGTCAGCGATGGCGGCCTGCCCTTCCGACGACAGCAGCCACTCGACGAATACGCGGCCCGACCTGGCCTTCACATGAGGATGGCGCGCGGGATCGACGCGAATGACGCCGTAGGGGTTGTGCAGCCGCGGGTCGCCGGCGACGAGCACGGCGAGATCGCGACGGTTTCGAAACGCGAGCCAGGTTCCCCGATCCGCCAGGGTGTAGGCGGCCATCGCCGCCGCCGTATTCAGGGTGGCGCCCATGCCCGAGCCCGATTCGCGATACCAGGAGCCCGCCTCGGACACCGGATCGATCCCGGCCGATCGCCAGAGTCGGAGTTCGGCCTTGTGCGTGCCCGAGTCGTCGCCCCGGGACACAAAGAGCGCCCGGCGGGTCGCGATTCGAGCCACCGCCGCCGCGGCATCTTTCGTTTCGCGAATGCCGGCGGGGTCGCCGGCGGGGCCCACGAGAACGAACTCGTTGAACATCACCTCGAAGCGTTCGACACCCCAGCCTTCGGCGACGAATTTCTCCTCGGCGTCGCGGTCGTGCACCAGAAGCACGTCCGCGTCGCCCCGGCGCGCCATCCGCAGCGCCTGGCCCGAGCCCACCGCCACCACGCGCACCTCGATTCCGGTGCGCTCGGTAAAGCGGGGCAACAGCGAAGCGAACAATCCCGAATTCTCGGTCGAGGTGGTCGACGCGAGGGTGATGTAGCGATCTTCGGCGTGCCCGGCAGTCGGCACAACCCCGAGGGCCAGCAGCAGTGCCCACCCGGAGACGAACTTCATGCCAACAGCTCGCCGTTCAAGAAAGCCCGGGCCTCGCTGCTCTGAGCCTCGTCAAAGAACCGCGTCGCCGGAGTGCGCTCGACGAGCGCACCGTGATGCAGGAACAGCACCTCGTCTCCCATGCGCCTCGCCTGGGCGAGGTCGTGGGTCGTCATGATGATCTTGGTTCCCTGGGAAGCCATGTCATCGATGACCCGTTCGACCGAACGCGTAGCGGCCGGGTCGAGGGCCGCTGTGGGTTCATCCAGCAGCAGCACTTCGGGCTCGAGCGACCAGGCCCGAGCCAGGGCCAAGCGCTGCTGCTC
>JAZFUU010000227.1:0-24536 GCA_036447375.1 Myxococcota bacterium | reverse complement strand
AAAATAGAATCGCCCGCCAGCATCCGGCCGAGAAGCGACACGTAGCGACGGTCGGTTACACTGACGTGTCCCAACCGAGGACGTCCAACATGCCGCGGGTCAAGATCCCCCCGCCCTATCGGGGGCCCACCGAGGGGCGAGCCATCGTCCGCGTCGATGGACTCACCGTGGGCGACTGTCTGGCGGCCCTCGCGAAAAACCACCCCGGGCTGGGAGAGCTGCTGCAGGAGCCCGGGGGTGCGCTTCACCCGTTCGTCACGGTTTTCGTAAACGGCGACGAGATCGAACGCTCGGCCCTGGACACCCCCGTCGGTGAACCGGACGAAGTGGAAATCTTGACGGCCCTGGCGGGGGGCTGATCCCCGTCCCCGAGGGCCGCAGTCTCTGGTACTCTGCCGCCCTGCACCCGAACGATTGAAGGAGACACTCCATGGGCGGCCCGACCGGTGACCGGCTGATTCGCGTGGACATGACCACCCAGACCGCGACGACCGAAGATTTTCCCGAGGCCTGGAAGCTGCTCGGCGGTCGCGCGTTATCGGCACGAATTCTCCTTGAGGAGTGCGATCCGACCTGCGAGCCCCTGGGGCCGGACAACGTCCTGGTGATGGCACCCGGCGTGATGTCCGGAACCGCCGCGCCGACCTCAGGGCGCATATCGATCGGTGGCAAGAGTCCCCTGACCGGCGGAATCAAGGAGGCCAACGCGGGTGGCAATCCCGGTCAAGACCTGATGAAGCTCGGCTACCGCGCCGTCATCGTGAAGGGTCAGCCGCAGGATTCCGAAAAACGCTATGCCCTCGACGTGACAGAGGCGGGCGTCGAGGTGATCGACGCGACCTCCCACAAGGGGCAGTGGAACTACGCGCTGATCGACGACCTCGCGACAAAGTACTCCCAGACGACGTCCTTCATCTCGATCGGTCCCGCTGGCGAGATGAAGCTCACGGGTGCATCGGTGGCCTGCACCGACCAGGAAAAAGAGCGGCACCCGGCGCGCCACGCCGCACGCGGAGGGCTCGGTGCGGTCATGGGCTCCAAAGGGCTGAAGTACGTGGCCGTCGATCCCGGCAAGGCCCGAGTGCGCCAGCCGGCCGATCGCAAGGGGTTCGCCCAACTCTGCAAGAAGTACACGAAGGACTACCTCGCCGGACCGCAGATGTTCAAGACCGGCACGAGCACCGTGGTCGCCGTGGCGAACATGCTGCATACCTTTCCATACAAGAACCGGGTGGAGGGGCAGTCGCCGGATGCCGAAACCCTGGACGGCAAGAACATCATCGCCAGTTTCGAAGAACGGGGCGGCGGAATGCACAACTGCATGACCGGTTGCGTCGTTTCGTGCAGCAACGTGGTCCACGACAAGGAGGGCAACTACAAGACGTCGGCCCTCGAGTTCGAAACCATCACGCTGCTCGGATCGAACTGCGGCATCGCGAGTTGGGAGGATGTGGCCGACCTGGACCGTCTGTGCGACGAAGTGGGCCTCGACACCATCGAGACGGGCGCCGCCATCGCCGTCTACATGGACTCCGGCGAGATGGAGTTCGGCGACGCCGCCGGTGCCAAGCGAATCCTGCGAGAGGTCGCCGAGGGCACCGAACTGGGCAAGACCATCGGCAACGGGGCCGCCGCCATCGGCCGCAAGCGCAAGCATCACCGGGTTCCCGTCGTCAAGGGTCAGGCGATTCCCGCCTGGGATCCGCGGCCCCTCAAGGCCACCGGCATCACCTACCTGACGAGTCCGATGGGCGCAGACCATACGGCCGGTCTGATCGTGAATCCGGGTCTTCCGCAAGAGGAGTGGGTGCGGGCGTCTCAGGAATCGCAACTGGTCAACGCAACCTGCGATTCCTCGGGTTTCTGTCAGTTTCTGCAGCCGACCCTGGACGACATTCGAACCTTCTACGGTCTTCTCTACGGCGAGGAGGTCAGTCGGGAGACGATCGCGGATCTGGGCTGGCAATGCCTCGCCGACGAATGGGAATTCAACCGCCGCGCGGGATTCACGGAGAAGGACGATGTCATGCCCGAATGCATGGCGAAGGATCCGATCGGTCCTGCGAAGGTCGTCTGGGACGTGCCGCATGAGCTCTGCGCCCAGACCTACGAGAGGCTCGAGGCCCGAGAGGAACTCTTCACGGCGAAGGCCACCGGCTGACGCGAGGTCCGTCTCCAGACCCAGCGATTTTTTTGGCGAGGACCGTCCCCGCATGCGAGACGTTCGGATGCGAGGTTTTTCTGAGCGCGCCGACGTGGAGGAGGTCGAGACGTTTCTCGATCGCCACACCCGGGCGCTGTCGGCGGAACCGGTGGACCTGCTCGCCTGTGTCGGGCGCGTGCTCGCCGAGGACGTCCGGTCCGAGGTCGACGTTCCCGGCTTCGCCCGTTCTGCGATGGACGGCTACGCGGTTCGCGGTGAGGACACCTTCGGGGCCTCGAACTACGACCCGATTTCCCTCGCCATCGCGGGCCAGGCGCTTCCCGGCCGACCCTTTTCGGGGCGGGTCGAGGTTGGCGTTGCGGTGCGCATCATGACCGGCTCGGCGGTTCCAGAGGGCGCGGATGCGGTCGTGATGGCCGAGGTCTGCAGCGAGCGCGATGGGCGGGTCGAGGTGACCGCTGCCGTTGCGCCGCGTCAGAACGTCGGCGACGTCGGCGAGGACATCCGCTCGGGCGAGTTCGTGCTTCGAACCGGTCGGCGCGTGCGTCCCCAGGACGCGGGGCTGCTGGCATCGATCGGGGTGGGTCGTCCCCGCTGCGTGCGGCGGCCACGAGTGCAGCTCGTGATCACGGGGGATGAGTTGCTGCCGGCGGGGAGTCGCCCCGATTCCCGGCACATCGTCGACAGCAATTCCGTCGTCCTCACGGCGCTGGTCGTCCGAGACGGGGGAGAGCCGCTGCCGTTCGGGATCTTGCCCGACCGCGCCGACCGGCTCCGCGACGCCCTGGCCGTCGCAGCGGCTGACGCCGACGTGATTCTGGTTTCGGGAGGCAGCTCGGTGGGCGCAGAGGACCATGCCCCCCGGCTCGTCGACGAGCTCGGCAGCCTCGATTTTCACGGGATCGCCATGCGCCCATCGAGCCCCGCCGGTGTCGGGAGAATTCCGCGCGGCGAACCGGGCTCGAGCGACGTTCCGCCGTGCTGGGTCTTCCTGCTGCCGGGCAATCCCGTCAGCTGTCTGTGCGCCTACGAATTCTTCGCGGGGCCGGTTCTGCGGCGGCTCGGCGGTCGTTCCCGCGCCTGGCCGCATCCCCGGGTGCGACGGCCCCTGGCGCGGAAGATCAGCTCTGCGATCGGGCGCACCGACTACGTCCGGGTGGCCATCGAGAATGGCCGGGTGGTTCCGATCGCGACCTCGGGGGCTTCGATTCTGTCGTCCACGGTGCGCGCGGCGGGCTGCGTGATCGTGCCTCGGGAACTCGAGGGCATGCCGGAGGGAAGCGAGGTCGAGGTCCGTCTCTACGACGACGTTTGCGAGGTCTGAAATGAGACAGGATCAGTTCCTCGAAGTTCTCGACCGCGACGAGGCGGAGCGGCGCTGGCGTGCGGTCATCGAGCCGAGGCCACTCGATTCCGAGCGTGTACCCCTTTCCCAGGCTCTGGGCCGCGTTCTCGCCGAAGATGTTCGTGCCGAGGTCGACGTGCCCGGTTTCGATCGATCCAACATGGACGGTTTCGCTGTGAGAGCGGAGGAAACCTATGGGGCCAGCGAGGAGGCGCCGATTCGGTTGCGCCTCAATCCCGAATCGGTGCCAACCGGTGTAACGCCCGACGGCGAAGTCGGGTCCGGCACGGCGACCTCGATCGCCACCGGAGGCATGATTCCCCGCGGCGCCGATGCCGTGATTCCCGTCGAACACACCGACCTCGAAGCGGGGAACCTCGTGGTCAGGCGGGCGTGTGTACCGGGCTCGGCCCTTTCCTTCGCGGGAACCGACATCGGTTGCGGGGAAACGGTGCTCTTTGCGTCGACTCGCTTGACTTCTCGGGAGACCGGAGTCCTCGCCGCCATCGGTCGCCAACATGTGGAGGTGGTGCGACGCCCCCGGGTCGCGATTCTCTCGACGGGGGACGAGTTGGTTCAGCCCGGAGAACCCATGCGACCCGGCCTCGTCTTCGACAGCAACGGGCGCATCCTGGCCGATGCCGTCACCGAGCTCGGTGCCGAAGCGGAGTTTCTCGGGGCTTTCCGTGACGACGAGGCCGCGCTTCGTCAGGCGCTCACTCGGGCTCTGGACCGCGCGGATCTCGTTCTGCTGTCGGGCGGGACTTCGAAGGGCCCGGGCGATCTCAACACTCGGGTCGTGGCCGAGCTCGATCCCGGAATCGTGGTCCACGGTGTCGCCCTCAAGCCCGGGAAGCCGATCTGTCTGGCTGCCAGCGGACGGCGGCCAGTGGTCATCCTGCCCGGATTCCCCACCTCGGCGGTCTTTACCTTCCACGAATTCGTCGCACCGGTGCTCCAGGAGCTCTCGGGACGGCCACCGGGAGCGCGCGAATCGGTCTCGGCGCGAATGGCCCTCAAGATCGTTTCCGAGCGCGGACGCCTCGAGTATCTGCTGGTCGGGCTGGTCGAACGCCCCGACGGTGGCCTGGCCGCGTACCCCATGGGCAAGGGAAGCGGCAGCGTCACCGCGTTCAGCCGCGCCGATGGATTCGTGCGCATCCCTCGCAATACCGAGATCGTCGAGGCCGATTCTGAGATCCCGGTCACCCTGGTGGGCGGCGAGCTGGCGGTGCCGGACCTGGTCGTGATCGGAAGCCACTGCCTGGGTCTCGATCTGGTCGCGGCCGCACTGTCCCGGGAAGGCTTCCGGGTGAAGGTGATGGCGGTTGGCAGCCAGGGAGGCCTGGCCGCGGCGCGGCGCGGCGAGTGCGATGTCGCGCCCATCCATCTGCTCGATCCGGCCACGGAGACCTACAACACCCCCTTCCTCGACGATTCGTTGCGTCGGTTGCCCGGGTACACCCGACTTCAAGGGGTCGTCACGCGGACCGACGACACCCGTGACATCTCCGCGTTGCTTGCCGACGAATCGCTGCGCATGGTGAATCGCAATCGAGGCAGCGGCACCCGGGTGCTGATCGACGGTCTCCTGGGCGAGCTTCGGCCCCCGGGGTTCGCCTACGAACCGCGCTCGCACTTCGCCGTGGCGGCTGCCGTGGCCCAGAAGCGAGCCGACTGGGGCGTCACCATCGAGACCGTGGCCCGACAGGCGAACCTGCGCTTTCGCCGCCTTCGGCCGGAGGAATACGACTTTGCCGTACCCGTGAATCGATGGGATCGGCCGGCGGTTCGGGCCCTGCGGCGATTGCTCGAGCCCGACACCCCGCTGCGGAGAGAACTCGAGGCGCTCGGCTTCGGGAGCCCCGGCGAAGGCTGAAGCGCGGATCCTTCGCGCGGCTATCGCCGGGTGGCCGACTGGGGTTATGGTGTGTCTTCGGACGCGCCCCGGGGTGCGGACAGGTTTCGAGGGGGGTGCGTCCTGCGCAAGGGCCAGCGGATGGGGAAGTACCGGCTCGATCGCCGAATCGGGCAGGGTGCGTTTGCCGAGGTCTGGAAGGCGCGCGACACGGTCGTGAATCAGATCGTGGCGCTCAAGGTCACTCGGCCGGAAGCGGTTGCGGAATGGGGGCGCTCAGCGATCGAGCACGAGGCCCGGATCGCGAGCCGTCTCGACCATCCGGGTATCGTGGCGATCCGCAACGCCGACTGGGTCGACGGCCGTCTGCTGATCGCCACGGATCTGGCGACCCGAAACCTGGCCACCTGGATGCGGTCGAATCGCTCGGGGGCGGCGGCCCTGGGCGTGATTCGCGATGTCACGGCGGGCCTGGCGTATGCGCATCGGCATCGCGTGCTCCATCGGGACGTCAAGCCCGAGAACATCTTGATTTTCGCCGATGGCCGCGCGGCGCTGGCCGATTTCGGGGCCTCGCGGTTCTCGAAGGGCGCCGGCCGGAGCTACACCGAGGCGGGAACTCTCGGTTACATGGCGCCGGAGCAGGCCTACGGCAAGGGGTACTTCGCGTCCGACGTTTTCTCTCTCGGCCTGATCGCCTACGAGGTCATCACAGGCGTCCTGCCGTCCTGGCCCTTCGACTGGCCGCCCGGCGGCTATGCCCGTTTTCGAGAAAGGGTTCCCGAACCGGTTCGCAACGTGCTTCGGAAGGCCGCCGAATTCGATCCGCTGCGGCGCTACTCGGACGCCATCACGATGCAGAAGGCCCTGGAGCGTGCCTGGGCGAAGGTCGAAAATGCGCCGCGCCGTCGCAGCAGTCAGCGCCGTCGCAAACGCACCTCCGCACCTTCGCCTCTGGCGGTTCACGCCGAGGCCTTTCGACGGGTTCACGGCAAGGGTCTGGCCCTGCGCTTCTCGTGCCACCGTTGCGAAGGGCCGATCAGCGAGGCCATGCGGCATTGCCCGTGGTGCGGCGCATCGGACAATTCGTTTCGAAGGATCTCGGACTACCCGCTCGTGTGTCCGGACTGCGAGCGTGGAGTTCGGCGCGAGTGGAACGCCTGCCCCTGGTGCTACGCCGGTCGTATCGTGGGCAACGGGCGCAAGCCTCCCCCGGACACCCGCGCCGAGCGCGGCTGCGCCGCCCGAGGCTGCAACGGCGAACTTCGTCCGTTCATGCGCTATTGCCCGATGTGCAAGCGCAAGACGCGGCGCGTGTGGTCTCACCCGGATCTACCGGATCGCTGTCCCCGCTGTCGCTGGCCGACTTCGAAAGACTTTCTGCGATTCTGCCCCTGGTGCGGGCGTCGGGAGCCCCGCGCCGGTGCCTTCGTGGGTCGCAAGAGCCGCTAAACGCGCCGGCGCGACGGGTGGGCACCTTTCACGCGATGCGCCGAATCGCGTGAGCCTTGATGATCGCGAATACGCGTGCGCCGGAGCGCAAGGCCAGCTTCTCGACCGCATCCGGTGTGATCTTGGCAACAAGCTCATCGACTCCGGTCGGCTTCGGGAGAGAGGGGAGGGAAGGCTCGCGGGCGACCATGTGGATCATCGCCGCGTCGCCTCGCTGCATGCATTTTGTCACCGTGGCTTCGATGATGTTTCGGGCCGAGAGGCGGCCCGGGGGCTCCGTGGCCAACAGGACGTCCTGAGCGCGAAAGCCGACGCGCACGCTCTGTCCGGATCTCAACGAGACGGGTATCACGAGGCGCAGTCCCCCGGTTGTTTCCACCGTGGTTCCGGCGTCGCCGGTCTCGATCACCCGCCCGTCGAACACGTTCTCGATACCGAGGGCCTCGGAAAGGGGAAGTACCGGCCGGCTCCAGAGCACCTCGTGGGGCGGGCCCGACGCCACGACGCGCCCCTCGTCGAGCACGATCACGATTTCCCCCACGAGCAGGGCTTCGTCGGGATCGTGGGTGATGTAGAGAACCGGGATGTCGAGCTCGTCGCGCACCCGCAACAGATAGGGAAGGACCCGCGCGCGAAGGGGTAGATCCAGAGCCGCGAGAGGCTCATCCATCAGCAGGGCCCGAGGCCCCGAGGCCAACGCGCGCGCGATGGCCACGCGTTGGCGTTCGCCCCCGGATAGCTGATCCACGCGGCGATCCATCAGGTCGCCGATCTCGAGTGCGTCGATCCCCCGACGCAACGCCTGGCCGGTGTCGGTTCCGGCGCGGGCGCTTCCGAAGCGAACGTTGTCACTCACCGAGAGGTGGGGAAAGAGGGTGGGGTCCTGAGGAACCCAACCCAGTCCGCGCTGTTCGGGGAGAACGCGCACGCCGCGATTCGGATCGTCGAGCCAGACGCCACCGAGGCGAACGCGAGGACTCTCGGAGCGCAGTAGGCCCAGCACCGCTCGAAACAGGGTCGTCTTCCCCGAACCGCTCGGTCCGAATACCACCGCAACCCGCGGATCCCAGGCGATGTCGAGCTCCAGAGAGAAGTCTCTTCGGCGAAGACGCAGGTGGATCTGGTTCGCGGCGTCGTTCATTCGACGGCTGTGCTTCTGCGGCGAAGCCGGCCTTCGGCCACCAGCATGGCCGTCAGGGCGATCGCGAAGGATGCGCCGCAGAGTGCGAGAGCTCCCGTGTCGTCGCCGAGCTGGACCCGCGAGTAGATGCCGAGGGCCAGCGTCTCGGTGCGCCCGGGGATGATTCCGGCGACCAGGGTCGTGGCCCCGAACTCACCCAGGCCGCGGGTAAAGGCCAGGAGGGTCCCATAGAGCACACCGCGCCGCGCCAACGGCAGGGTGACCCGAAAGAAGGTTCGCACCCGACTCAACCCCAGGGTCACTGCCACCTCTTCGAAGCGAGTATCGATTTCCGAGAAGGATTGTTCGCAGGCGCGGGTCAGAAGCGGGAAGCCCACCACCGCCGCAGCGAGGGCGGCCGCCCACCAGGTGAACACGAGATCCACCCCCAACAGCGACCAGATCCCCCCGAGCGGTCCGCGTCGGCCCAGCAACAGCAGCAGGGCCCACCCGACCGCGACGGGTGGCAGCACCATCGGAAGCGCGACCATCGCCTGCACCAGGGATCGCCCCGGAAACTCCCGGCGCGCCAGCACATACCCCAGAGCGACGGCCGGGGGAAGGATCGCGGCGGTTGCGACGAGGCCCACCCGGAGCGTGAGGAACGTGATCGATGCGAGATCGTCGGCGTTCACGGCGGATCTTTCGGGACGCCGAAGCCCGCGATGCGCAGCACCGCCCTGCTGACATCGTTGCCGAGGTACGCGAGGAAATCGTTCGCCAGCTCTCGGTTTCGCGAATGTTTCACGCGCGCGGCCGCATACGCGATATGCGGCTGCTCGTCCCGGGGAATCTCGAAGGCCACCCGGGCCGTCCGAGACAGACGCGCGTCGGTTGCGTAGACGATGGCGACGTCGACCTGTCCGCTATCGACGGCGGCCAGGGTAGCCCGGGCGTGAGCCGTGGGAACGATTCGCCCGGCGACCTTCTCGAGCAGGCCGCGACCCGCCAGCCATTCGCGGGCGTATCGTCCCACCGGAACCGCCATCTCCGGTATCGCGATGCGACGCACCTCGGGCCGGTCCAGGTTTTCGGGCCGGTCCACCGGACCCTCGAAGTCCGCGGCGACCAGAACGACGAGCCGGTTGAGGGCGAACTCCCGGCGGCCCTCATGGACCACGAACCCACGCCGCTCGAGATCGTCGACAATCCGCTCATCTGCCGACACCAGGACATCGATGGGCGCTCCGGCCCTCACTTGTGCGGCCAATCCGCTCGTCGAGCCGAAGGTAAGCCGCACCTCGGGGCCGGGGTGCTCCACGCCGTATCGCGCGGCAATCTCGAGGAGCGGTTCGCGTATGCTAATCGCGGCACCCACGAGGAGCTCGTCCGCTCGGGCCCGAGGGGCGGCCATCCATCCTAGGATGGGGCCGATCAGGGTGGCAGCGAGGAGCGCAAGGCGCCACGCCCCGGGTCCGATTCGAGCTCTCGCGTTCACCAGGCCGCTTCTCATGAGGTCTCGAGAGTTCCGGGCCGCTCCCAGTTCCGGTCCGCTCCCTATTGGGATTCGACTCGGTGCCAGCGTGGACCCTACCGCGGACGTGTGTACGATACCCGGGGAGAGAGAGGAGGCGTTATCGGAGTTCGGTCGAGTCGCTCACGGACGGCGCGTCGCAGCGCACGAGGCTCCCGTCGGGCCGAGACCCTCGATCTAACGATCGACTCCCTGGCGGCCCGGGGTGACGGCGTGGGTCGGTCCCGGGATGGGCGCGTCGTTTTCGTGCCGTTCACGGCGCCCGGCGATCGGGTGCGTGTGCGGGTGACCGAGGCGCGCGCGCGGTTTGTGCGCGCGAAAGTCGAAACGCTGCTCGTTCCCAGCCCCCTCCGTACTCAACCCGTCTGTGCGGTTTTCGGTACCTGCGGCGGGTGCAGCTGGCAGCATGTCGAGTACCAGGCCCAGGTCGAGGCCAAGGCCGAGATTCTGACCGACGCCCTGACGCGCCTCGGCGGACTCGAGCTTCCGGCTCCCGTGACGATGATCCCCTCGCCGCTGCCCTATGCCTACCGGATTCGCTCGCGGGTGCGCGAACAGGGCTCGGATGTCGGCTACCGGCGCGCTCGATCTCACCGGGTCTGCGCGATTACGCGATGTCCGATCTTGGACCCGGCCCTGGACGCAAAGCTCGGCGAGCTGGCCGCTGCCGCTCGCGACCGCAGCGGTGATCCCCGCGACAATCCCGTTGATCCCCGCGATCATCCCGCTGATTCCCGCGATCATCTGGATAGGAGCCGTGGCCCCGGCCGCGAATGGGAACTCTCCCTCGGATCCCCCGCTCACGGATCGGAGGGAGCGACCGCCACCCAGCTCGGGACGGCCAGCGTCGGGACGTCCGCTGCTACGACCCGTTCGACCTGGTTGTCGGTGGGAGGTGAGCGGATCGGCGTCTCGGCGGGAGTATTCATCCAGGCCAATGGATCGCTGCTGGAGACTCTTGCCCGTGCCGTTCTGACGGCCGCCGGGTCGGGTCGACTGGCCCTCGAGATTTTCTCTGGTGCGGGCTTTCTGACCCTCGGGCTCGCCCGTTCGTTTCGGCACCTCGTCGCGATCGAATCGAATCCCCGAGCCGTTTCGGATCTTCGGGCCAATTTGGCAGACGCCGGCGCCACCGATGTGGAAGTCCGATGCGCGAGTCTCGAGTCCCAGTTGGCCGCGCGAGCCCTGGGCTCACTGCGGCCGGACGTACTCGTGCTCGACCCGCCGCGCTCCGGCTTGCCTCCGGGTTCGGGAGAGGCGCTGGCAGATCTGGAGCCTCGCCGGATCGTCTATCTCTCGTGCGATCCTGCGACGTTGGCCCGGGATCTGGCGATCTGGGTCCGCCGCGGCTTCCGACTGCGCGAGGTCGAGGGATTCGACCTGTTCCCCCAGACTCCTCATCTGGAAGCCCTCGCGGTTCTGGAACGCTAGCCTGCGAACGTGCTCGAATCGGATCGCGGCGGCAGGTCGCCTCGAGGCGGTCAGCGCTTCATTCTCTATGTCGAGGGCCCTCGGGACCGCAGCATCCTGCGCGCCTGGTCCTATCGCCTGCTTCCCTCGGCCGGACGCAGGCTCCTGGGCGGCGCGGTGATCCTCGGGGGGCGCCAGCCCGCGCGCGCCCTCGATCACTTTCACGCTGAGTCCGACGCCCGGGCCCTGTGTCTCCTGGATCGGGACGATGGCGGGGGACCCCAGCCTTCGGCGAAGGACGCCCCCGGTCTCGAATTCTTCACCTGGAGTCGGCGTCACATCGAGAGCTACCTGCTCGTTCCCGCGGCGATCCGACGCGCCCTCGACCTGCCGGACAACGACCATCGCGTGGATCGTGTCCTGCGGTCATGCCTGCCGGCGCCCAGCGACGAGGACGCGTATCGCCAGGTGGACGCGAAGCGCATGCTCGGGCCCCAAGGGGAGCTGGCGCGGGTCCTGGGGCGCCCGCTTCCGCTGCCGCGGATTGCGCGCGCCACGCGCGAGACGGAGCTTCACCCCGACGTGCATGCCCTGTTCGATCGGCTGCGCTCGGAGTTCGAAGTTTCCCCGATCGTCGCCTGGAAGAAAGCGTTCGGGAGGGGTCCCGCTGGCGATCAGCCGCCGCGCTCCTGAACCGAGGATGCGGCGGGAACGCTGCGCGTCACGGAGTCGAGCAAGCGTCGGATGTCTCGACGTTCCGGCGCCCCTTCCGCGGCCTTCGTGAGCAGCGCCTGGGCGCGCTCCGCATCGCCGATGCGGAACGACGCGCGCCCGGCGTAGAAGAGGGCCGTTACGTCATCGGGAGCCAGGAGCAAGGCGGCTTCGTAGGCCTCGAGGGCCCGTTGGGCGCGACCTTCCCGCTCCCTCATCACGCCGATGTTGAGCCAGGCCAGGGGGTTGGGCTTGAGCTCGATGCTCCGCTCGAAATCTTCCAGGGCGGCTGAGATGTCGCCCCGCTCGAGCTTCAGGGTTCCCAGTCGCGAGCGGAGATCCGCGTCGTCGCGCCCCATCCAGGTGAGGCGGCGAACGGCGACGTCGAGGCGTTGCACATCTTTCCGCTCCAGAGCGGGTCCGACACCAAATTGAGTTTCCAGCGAGCTCCCGATGGTGAGCAAAACGCTGATTGCGCCCGAGGACCAGATCAACGGACGAATCCAGGAGCGCCGGCGAGGTACGGAGCCAGCCTCGGGCGCCGCGTCGGCGCCCCGAATCAGGACGTTTGCGATTCGGGTATCTCGGAGCTTCCAGATGACGCCGTCGAGCATGATGTGGTGCACGTTCAGCGCACCCGCGACCATCAGGTAGAGACCCGAATCGAAGCTGAGGTTGCCCAGGACGCCTGGGCTCAGCAGAAGCAGCGGGAAGCCGTACACCGCGGAGCCCGCGAGAAGCGTGCGCAGGAAATAGCGCGACGTGCGCATTCCCGGCTGCTCTCTACGCGCGTAGTACGAGGTGATCCACAGGTACTGCACCGAGTGGGACATCGTGACCCACACGAAAGTATGTGCCGCATTCAACGGGGCCAGAGGTCCCATGGCCTCTGCGTCGAGCCAGATCCGGATCACGATGGGAGCGCCAAACCAGAGGAACTGGGTCGCCATCAGCACGAAGGTCGGAAGCGCGTCACGCATCGAGGCGCGTTTGAGCACCCGGATCACGCACTCTCCGACCACCCACACGTACGCGATCATCAACGCCATCAGGACCACGCCCTGAACCGAGCCCGGGATCCCGATCGGAATGAATGAGTAGACCGTTCCCGCGGTTCCGAGTGGCGCGTACTCCGCCGCTCCGGGGGCGTCGCCGTGCAGGGCGACGATCCACAGCGCGTAGGGAATCAGGAAGGACGCGTAGATGTAACGTTTGAGCGGCGGGGCGACATCGTAGCCCCGGCGCCTGAGGAAGATCAGGGCGATGCCGTAGTTCTGCCCCGTGAAGTGCCAGGGCACGACGGTCAGGTAGAAAGTGATCAGGATCGACCCAACGGCGTACCAACGCAGCCCGGAGAAGAAGAGCGCGAAGATACCGATCGTCACCCACACCGAAAAGAAGCGATACGCGTTCCGGTTCGCGGCGGATTCGTAGACCCGCAACAGCGTCGCACCGAGGTGCGGCGTGGCGAAGCCGAGGACGACGAGCGGTACGAGCGAAGTCGGGAAATTGACACCCGTCCAAAGCAGCACGACGAACGCCAGCACGTAGATGATTCCGGTGCCCAGAGCGAGGTCCGAAACCGGTCCGTGCAGCCAGGGAGAAGACCGCGTAGGTGACGCCGCCGCCATCGGCCGAAGATATCACACAGCGCTTGGTCCCAACGCGGCGTTGCGCACCGGAGGAGCTTCAGATGCGGCGGGCCCTTTTCAATTTTGGATCAGGGTCGGTAGCCGCGCCTCTTGGAGCCACATTCATTGCGGACCCGGGCTCGTGCCCGGTGCACCCACTCCGACAGCAGGGGCCGTGTCTCTCGCGGATCGATGATCTCCTCGATCCCGAATACCTCGGCCGTGAGGAAGGGAGACCGCAGTGAGCTCATTTTTTCTTCGAGTTCGGCGCGCAGCGCGTCCGGGTCTTCGGCGGCTTCGATTTCTCGGCGATAGGCGGCTTCGACGCCCCCCTCGATGGGGAGCGAGCCCCACTCACCCGAGGGCCAGGCGTAGCGCAGGTTCAGTCGGTGATGAGCGCCGTGTCCGGCGCCCGCCACCCCGTAGACCTTGCGCACGAGCACCGATACCCAGGGCACCGTCGCCTGATAGACGGCGCAGAGAGCCCGCACGCCCTGCCGGATCGTCCCGCGCTTTTCCGCCTCGATGCCGATGAGGAACCCGGGATTGTCGACGAAGTTGACCACCGGCAGGTGAAAGGTGTCACACAGGTCGACGAAGCGGACCATCTTGGCCGAGGCGTCGGCATCGACAGCCCCCGCGAGCTGTCGGGGGTCGTTGGCCATGACACCGACGGGAATTCCGTCGATTCGCGCGAATGCTGTCACCAGGGGTCGACCGAAGTAACGGCCCATCTCGAATACCGACCCGAGATCGAGCACCAACTCGAGCAGTCTGCGGACGGCGTAGGTCTTTCTGCGGTCACGGGGAACGATCGAAAGCAGCTCCTCCTCACGCCGCTCGGGATCGTCCTCGGACTCGATCGCCGGCGGCGGTTCCGCCACGGAGCTCGGTAGGTAGGAAAGAAAACGGCGGATCTGTTGCAGCGCGTCTTGCTCACTCTCCGCTTCGTTGTCGACGACGCCGCTGCCCCGTGCGTGGATGTGGGAACCGCCCAGCGCCTCCTTGTCGACATCGCGACCGAAGGCCCGGCGAACCACCGGCGGTCCCGCGACGAACACCTGGCTGGTCTTGCGTACCATCACGGAGAAGTGGGAGGCTGCGACCCGGGCTGCGCCCAGACCTGCCACGGGGCCCAACGCGGCGGAGGCGACCGGAACCTCCGAGAGCAGCTGGACCGATACCTCCCAGTCGGGGATCGCAGGAACGTAGGAACGGCGGGAGCTGGCCTGCGTCTTGACGCTGCCGCCGCCGCCGGTGCCATCCACGAGGCGCACCAGGGGAATGCGCAGATCCCGTGCCGCCTTCTCCGCCCAGCCCATCTTGTTGCCGACGGCACCGTCCGCAGCTCCGCCCCGAACCGTGAAGTCGTCGCCGCCCACCACGACCGGGCGTCCTTCGATACGCCCGCGTCCGCACACGAAATTCGAGGGGGTGAGGTCGATGAGCCGCCCGTCGTCATCGTATTTCGGGCGCCCCGCCAACACGCCGGTCTCGTGGAACGACCCCGAGTCGAGGAGCTGGTCGACCCGTTCTCGCACGGTCTGGCGCCCTGCTGCCCGGGCGCGCGCGATTCGTTCTTCGCCGCCCATCCGCTGGGCCAGCTCCGAACGCCGGGCGATCTCTTCGAGCTCTGGCTTCCACGACATGGGCGCCAGTTTAGCGGAAGTCGGTCGCGCCCCCGCTGAATCCACCCTACTCTAGGTGCATGGATCTCGGATTTCGCATGCATGCGGAGCGCACGCCCAATCCCAACAGCATCAAGTGGGTTCTGGGGCGCACGATCGTGGAGGGCTCCACCGCGGCGCACTTCGATTCGGCTCCCACGTCCGATGTTTCTCCGCTGGCGGATGCGCTGTTTCGCGTGCCGGGAGTGTTGATTGTCTTTCTCGCGTCGAACTTCGTCACCGTGACGAAGCGCGAAGACATGGAGTGGAGCGAACTCGCTCAGCCCATCGTAGACGCCATCAAATCTTGTCTCGAGTCAGGCGGCTCGGCCCTCGGCCCCGGGTTTCAGACCGAGCCGGCGGAGGGGCAGAGCGAAGTGGTCGAGCGCATTCGCCGTATTCTCGAAGATCAGGTGAGACCCGCTGTCGCGCGGGACGGCGGTGACATCGCCTTTGCTGGGTTTCGAGATGGGGTCGTCGAGGTCTATCTGCACGGCTCATGCAGTGGCTGTCCGAGCGCGACGGCGACCCTCAAGCTCGGAATCGAGAGCCTCCTTCGGGAGGAAATTCCGGAGGTTCGCGAGGTCGTGGCCCTCTAGGGGGCTTCGCGCGATTCGCGCATCGGCAATCCGGACCCCATCCCCCCAGAACGAACGTCGACGCGTCGCCTCGAGATCGAGCGAGGCGATGCGGGCGAGGAGGCTCGCGCTGGGGTGCGTGAAGAGCGAAGAGGATCCGGGGGGCGATGGCGATGGGCGGCTGGCGAAAGCCGCTGGCGCCGGGCCCAGCGCAACCGCCGCCAGCGGTTGACCCCCCGAGGTCGAGCGACACTGGCGCTCCTGAGCGGTTCGGCAGCAGCTCTCGGGATCATCGCCGGGATAGGGAGCGTCGGGGTCGCGCCGCCGGACGAGGAGCCCATCGCCGCGGTCTCTGCCGCCGCGCCGCGGGTGAGACCGGCACCGGCACCCCCGCTGGAGGTGCTCGAGCGCCTTCCTGCCGGCCGGCGAGTGCTCTCACTTCCGGTTGCGGCGCCGCCGGGGTTCGATTCCGCGCCGTCACCGGATACCGATGAAGGGGGTCGTTTCTACGAACGGGTCCTGGTTTCGAAGCGCAGCTCGAATCTGCCCGGGCCGCTGCGAATCGAATACACCCTCGACGCGGATCTCACGCGCATCGTCTTCCGGATCCTGAAACGGGCCCGAGTCGAGTTCGGTCATGTGATTATTCTCGATCCCAACACCGGACGCCTGCTTACCTACGCATCGACGGACGTCGTCCGGTTTTCCGGTGCGGTTGCCTATCCCGCGGCGTCGCTGGTCAAGATCATTACCGCGGCGGCCGCTCTGAGCAGCGACCCGGCCCTCGCCCGGCTCCCCTGTCGCTATCGGGGAAGTCCGTACCGGCTCACCCGTTCGCGGATCGATCCGCCGAGCAGCGGCAAGATCGCGTCGCTGCGCCAGGCCCTGGCGACTTCGAACAACCAGTGCTTCGCACAGCTCGCGGTTCACGCGGTCGGGGAAGCTCCGCTCCGCGAAGCCATCGCGAGGTTTGGATGGCTTTCACCGCCCGCGCTGGCCCACGCCGCTGGGACGATCGAGATGGGCGACGATCGCTACGATCTGGCGAGGGTCGGCTGTGGCCTGGCCGGTTGCCGCATCACACCGCTGCATGCCGCCCAACTCGCCGCCATACTGGCTCGAGGAGAGTTGATTTCGCCGCGCTGGATCGAGCGGGTGTTCGACGGAAAGGGTCGAGAGCTACCGCTTCCCGCGCTCAGGGCACCCCGGCGGGTGATCGCGCCGGAGATCGTGTCCGACCTGCGGATGATGTTGGTCGAGACGACCCAACGGGGTACGGCGCGCAGCGCGTTCCATCGGGCCAACGGCCGGCCACTGCTGGGAGACGTGCAGGTGGCGGGTAAAACGGGCAGCTTGTCGGGAACCGAACCGGCCGGGCGCTACGAATGGTTCGTCGGAGTCGCTCCGGCGGACGAACCTCGAATTGCGGTGGCGGTGCTGCTGCTCCAGGGTCATCTCTGGTGGCGCAGCGCGGCGCAGGTCGCTGCCGAGGTGCTGCGGGTCGTCTTCTGCCCCGGCGGGGCCTGCCGGGCGGAGAGCGTCGACCGCTGGACCCACCCGAGGATCGAGAGTCCGATGGAGACGGGATCGGCGGGCTAGGTCAGCTGCGCCATGCGCGAGAACAACTCGACGATGGGAGTTCGCTCGTCGCTTCCGTTGAATTCCCGGTAGAGTGTGTCGACATTGATCGCGATTCGCTCGGCGTCGCCCCAGGCCGAGTAGTCGCCGAGTGCGATATCCAGGGTGGCCTCGGCGGCACTCAGCCCGGCGTCGAAGCGCTGCTTTGCTTGATCTCGGACGTATACGAGGTAGTCGCGCACGTCGCGTGCGCCGCTCCGGTCGGTGATCGGCCCGTGCCCGGGAACGACGACGTCGACGTCGAGATTTTCGATTCGGTCGCAGGCCCGGATCCAGTTGTCGACCGGACCTTCCCACATGATGGGTGTTCCCTCGATAAAAAGAATGTCTCCAGTGAAGACCACCCGATCGGCGGTCGAGATCACGAGCACGTCGCCCCGAGTGTGCGCGGGCCCTACCTCGACCAGATGTACGGTTTTGTCGCCGACCTTCAGGGTCAGCTCGCCTTCAAAGGTCTGTGTCGGTTCGACGGTCTCGATGTCCTGAAACTCGAAGCCCCCGAAAATTCGCCGGAAGAATCGCCCCGCTTCTCCGAGCTGAGATGCGTTCTCGAGAAGACCCGCGAGAACCGATGGGTGAAGCTCGTTCATCTCCTCCGCACTGGCTCGGGACGTGACGATGTTTGCGCCCTCAACGAGGACGTTTCCGTAACAGTGGTCTCCATTGGCGTGGGTGTTGACCAGGGTGCCGATCCGCTCCGCTGCGGGAGTCGCGTCGCGCATCGCCGCAAGCATCTCTCCGGTCAATTTCAGATCGAAGAGCGTGTCGACGAGGAGAGAGGCGCCGGAGTCGGTGACCAGCCCGGCGTTGCTCCAGCCCCAGGAACCGTCGGGCTGGAGGTAGGCGAAACAGCCCTCGCCGATGGAGTGGAGACCCTTGGCGTATGCCCATTTTCGCGCAGAACCCACTTCGCGCCCTTCCCGGGGAGAAGGCTACCATGCTCGGTGGTTGCGCCGACGGCTCCGATGGGCGCCGTGGAGTCGGGAGAGAAGCGTTGATGGTGGAGTCGGCGGATGGGTCTCGGGTATGACGACTCGCAGGGCGCGAGCCGCCCTCGGGATGGGAACGATACTCATTGCGGTGCTGTCGCCGGCCGTCGAGGGGACGGAAGCACCGTCGGCTGTTGAGCTGGGCAGGATTCCCGCGGCGCTTCCCGGCGCTCCCCCGCTTCCCCTCGAGCTCCGTCGGAGGCTGGCGGGAGAGCTGGCGGGTCGTGGGGCGGACTACGAACCGCGCACCCGGAACCGGCGTAGTGACGGATCCCCGGAATTTACCAATCGCCTGTTCCTGGAATCGAGCCCTTATCTCCAGCAGCACGCTCACAACCCGGTGAACTGGTATCCCTGGGGTGACGCGGCCTTCGAGACGGCAAGGCGGCTCGATCGACCGGTCCTGGTCAGCATCGGCTATTCCACCTGCCACTGGTGCCACGTGATGGAGGACGAGTCCTTCGACAATCCGGACACCGCGAAGTACCTGAACGAACACTTCATCGCCATCAAGGTCGATCGAGAGGTGCGGCCGGATGTGGACGCGGTCTACATGGCTGCCCTTCACTCGATGAATCAGAGCGGTGGCTGGCCGTTGAACGTCTGGGTCACGCCGGACCGCAATCCGTTTTTCGGGGGGACCTACTTCCCGCCGAAAGACATCCAGGGGCGGCGGGGGTTTCCCGAGGTGCTGCGAACCGTTGCCGAGGCCTACTCGGGCGATCGCGAGAAGATCGAGCAGAGCGCCCAGCGGGTCGCGGCGAGGATCCGGACGGCGCTCGAAGGTTCCCGGGTCGGTGCCAGCTGGGTCCCCGAAGAGGGTGCCCTGGAACGTGCCCGCTCCGCCTTCGTGTCGAGAATCGACAGGACCTGGGGCGGGATCGGCTCACGTCAGAAATTTCCGGCTACGACTCCGATCCGCTTTCTGCTCCGCTACCACCGCCGTGCTGAAGACGAGGAGGCTCTGCGTCTGGCGTTGCTCACCCTGGAGAAGATGGCGGCGGGTGGCATGCACGACCACGTGGGAGGGGGATTTCACCGCTACTCCACCGATCCCCGCTGGCTGATCCCACACTTCGAGAAGATGCTCTACGACAATGCCCTGCTCGCCATCATGTATCTGGAGGCGTGGCAGGCGACGGGACGCGAGGACTTCGCTCGGACGACCCGCCGAATCCTTCGATACGTGAGCCGGGAGATGACGGCGCCCGAGGGAGGCTTCTACTCGGCCACCGATGCGGACAGCCTGAATCGACGCGGCGAGTCCGAGGAGGGGTGGTTCTTCACCTGGACTCCCGCCGAGATCGAGGCGGCACTGAGCCCGCGGGAGGCACGCCTGGTGCAGGCCTTCTACGGTGTCACACGGCACGGAAATCACGAGGGGCGGAACGCTCTCCACACCTGGCGCTCCGTCGACGAGGTCGCCGGCGAGCTCGACATGACGCCCGCGGCGTTCGCGGTGGCCCGGGACGAGGCCCTCGAACGCCTCTACGAGGTGCGGCAGAAACGCTCACAGCCCTTGCGGGACGAGAAGATCCTCGCCGCCTGGAATGGCTTGATGATCTCGGCCTTCGCTCGCGCTGGATTTGCCCTGGGCGAGCCGGCCTACGTGACGGCGGCGGTCCGGGCGGCGGACTTTCTGCTCGAACGCATGCGGGAGCAGGGTCGCCTATTGCGGGTCTACAAGGACGGGCATTCCGACGGACCGGCGTTCCTCGAGGACTACGCCTTCGTGATTGCCGGTCTGCTCGACCTTCACGAAGTGTCGCCCGAGGCGCGGTGGCTGGGGGCGGCCCTCGCACTCCAGAAGACCCTCGACAGCCACTACGCAGACGCGGAGGGCGGTGGCTACTTCAGGACCGCCGACGACCACGAGCGCCTGATCGGCCGTGAAAAACCGGGACGGGATGGTGCCATCCCGTCGGGCAACTCGGTCGAGGCGCTCAATCTGCTGCGACTCTCGGAATTGACCAGCGATGAGAGTCATACGGAGAAAGCCCTCCTGTTGTTCTCCTCCTTCCGTGATGACTTCGATGGGGCAGCCACGGAGCTATCCGAGATGATGTTGGCGTTGGAGTATCATCTCGACGAAACCAAGGAAATCGTGGTGGTGGGTTCAGCGTCGGGCGGGGGCATGGACGAGCTGCTCGCCCCTCTGCGCGTCGCCTTCGTTCCGAACCGGGTGCTCACGGTTGTGACCGAGGGCGAGAACCTCGAGGCGATGCTCCCGCTGGTGCCCCTGATCTCGGGAAAGGTCGCGAGCCGTGGGCAGGCCACCGCCTACGTGTGTGCGAACCGGGTCTGCTCTTTCCCGACCTCCGACCCGGCGAAATTCGATGAACAGATCCGCCGAGTCAAACTCATCGACTAGGCTCGGGTCCGCCGGGTCAGGCCGAAGGGGAGCGGAAGCTCGCCGGTTACGAGGTCTTGAAGCGACCGATCTCGCTTTCGAGTTGGAGTGCGCGCTCCACCAGCTTCGAAACCATCTCGTTGATGTCATCGGAGCGGTGCGTGGCTTCGTCCATCACCTCGCGAAACACGCGCAGGGCGTCGTGGATCGTCTCGCAGCTCTTGTTCTGTGACTGGGTGGCTCCGGCGATCTGGCGCAGCTGATCCGCCACGCTGTTCACCGAGTTGGTGATCAGGCTGCTCCCCTGCCGTTGTTCGTTGGTGGAGCGTCGGACGTCTTCCCCCAGTTCGCGGATATTCTGGATGGCGTTGGCGATTTCGGTGTTGGCACGACTCTGATCGCGAGTCGATCGATGGATCGTCTCGACGATCCGCCTGACGTCGTGGATGGCGCCTTCCACCCGCTCGAGGTCGCCTCTCTGGCTCGTGGTGGCGTCGGCGATCTCGCGCACCCGGGCCGTCGAATTCTGGGACTTCTCGATAATCTTGACGAGCACCGCTCCGGCGTCGTTCGATCGCTGAACGCCCTGGTCGACCTTCGCCGACCCCTCATCGACGGCGAGCACCGCGGCGGCCGAGTCGTCCTTGATGGCGCGGACGAGCTGCGCGATCTCCGCTGTCGAGCCGCGGGTGCGGTTCGCGAGGCTCTTGACCTGGTCCGCGACCACCGCGAAGGGTTTTCCGTGTTCTCCGGCCTGGGCCGCGATGATGGAAGCGTTGAGCGACAGCAGGCTCGTCTGTTCGGCGACATCGCTGATCACCTGGGTGATCTCGTCGATCGACTGGGAACGCTGGGCCAGGTGGGACACACTGTTCTCGAGCTGGCTGAAGCTCAGCGAGATCTCCTTCATGGCGGCGATGGTCTCGTTCACCGCTTCCATCCCCACGCTCGCTTCGCGGCTCGTGTCTGCGGAGAGTTCGTGACTCTCCACGGCGTTCTTCTCCACCATTCGCACCGAGCTGCTGAGCTCGTCGATGCGCGCCCCGGTTTCATCCGTCGCTTCGCGGAGGGTATGAACGCCGCGGGCAACCTCGTCGATATTTCCCGACACCCGGTCTACCGCCGACGATGTGGTGTCGATCGACTCGTTCAAATTGTCCATGTTGTTGGCGATCTCGCCGATCGATACCTCCATCTCGTGAATCGAGGTCGATGTCTCTCGCGTCGCGGCGGCCAGCTGCTCGACGTTCGCGTTGACCTCGAGGCTCGACGCCCGCACTTGCTCGGCGGATTCCTCGGTATCGGCCACCGCCTTGCTCTGGCGCTGCACATCGGCCGACATGCGGGCTCCGCTCTCGCGCAGGGAGTCCGACACATAGCCGACTTCGCCAATACTTTGGCGCACTTCTTCCACCAGCCCGCGCAAGCCCATCACCATCGCGTTGAACGTCCGAGCGAGCATGCCGATCTCGTCGTCTGTCGAAACCTCCACCCGCGCCGACAGGTCGCCCGCGGCGATTCTTTCTGAGGTGACTACGAGCTGGGACAAGGGGTTCGCGATCTTCTGCCGCAGCCGGGACGAGTTGTAGGCGGCTGCGACCATGACCAGGCAGAACAGCGCGAACACGATGGCCGCATAGCGCTCGATCCGGGTACGCAGCTCCCGGGTATTCCAGTCGATTGCGATGGTTCCCACCGGAATTCCCTTGAAGGATACTTCCCGAATCACAGTCAGTTGACCATCCTGGAACCGGGGGTCTTCGATCTCGGCGGGCAGAATCGGGGCAGGCCCCCGTTCCACTCCAGCTGCCGTGAACTGTGCGAACAGGTCGCCGTTGCGGTCGTAGATCGTGGCGCGGAGCACCGCGTGGGCGGCGGTGAGGGCCTCGAGAGTTTCAGTGGCGGCCGTCCGGTCGTCGAAAGTGAGTGCAACGGCGCTGTTGATTCCGATGACCTGCGCCAGGGTGCTCGCGTCGCGGACCATCGCACGACGGAGAGTCACCGCGTCGTGGACCACGAACACGAGACAGGCCAGCAGGAGTGATCCGCCGCTGGTGATCAGCACCGTGAGCGTCAGCTTCCGGCTGATCGACCGCCCGGCCACGTTCAGTCTCCGCGGGTTTCCGAGCTCTCGACCAGCCGGGCCAGACGCAGGAGCCGGGAACTGATCTTGAGACCCGACGAATGGGCTGCCTCCAGGTTGATTTCGAATCGGATCCTTCTGCCATCCGGGTAGAAATTGATAATCCCCCCGCGGTTCGCAAAGCCCTCCGTCTCTCCGATCGTGAGAACCCTTGCGCCCCGGGCATGCCGTAGGATCGATTCGGTTCGATTCTGCTCATCGGCGCCCACAAAGATAAGGTGGTATCGCCCGACTTCGGACGGGTCGGAGATTCGGGACACTTCGACCGGGCGCTGGCCCACCCGTCGTCCCTCGAAGAATTTCTCGGTACCGGCCGCGAAGTCAGCAGGCCCCAGAAGCGCGAGGGTGAGCGGCGCCGTCGGACTCGAGAACGAAGCGTCCGGCCAGGTGGTGAGCGCGGCAAAGTTGTAGACGAAGGCTACCTTGACGTCCTGCTCGCCGTGTCCCGATTCGGAGCCCGCCACGCCCGGCCCGAGCAGGGCGCCGGCGAGGATCAGGATCCCGAGAGCTCTGTGCGTGACCTTCATCATCCCACCGCCAACCGACCAGGAAATCTGCGCAAGACGAACAGAGAATCCGCGTATGATCTTCATCGATCCGGAATCAGCAATACGGATCAGCGCCGGTAGGTGACCATTCCGTACACGCTTCGAGGGATCCTGCTGCGCATCGAAAACAAGCCGCTCTCGAATTCCTCGTGGCGACTTTCGAGGAGATTCTGGCCCACGAGGCTGAGTTCCAGATTCTGCGTCGGCCGCCAGCCCAGTCGCAGGTCGACCCTCGTGTAGTCCCGCACGGGTTGGCTCCTCAGGGCATCCACGAAGTAGAGTGAGGTATCGAACTCCAGATTGTGGGGCAGGTTCAGCCGGGACAGCAGGTGGAACTGGTGGCGCGGCGTGTCACCCTCCAATCCGGCGGCCGCGAGGTCGGTGCTCGAGCTGCGGTCGACCTGGATTCGCCTGTAGGTGTAGCCGCCGCTGATCTGCCAGAACGAGGTGGCGCTCCAGGTGCCATCCGCCTCGAAGCCCCAGGCCACGGCGTCGAGATTGTTTCCAAAATCGATGATGCGGCAGGTAACTCCGCAGGGGAAGGTTGCCGTGACGTCCGTGCTGCGGAGGTCGTCGTAGTCGTTGTAGTAGGCGGCGAGGTCGAGAGAGAACGAATCCAGTAGCTGTCCGCGGTAGCCGAGCTCGTAGGCCAGCAGGTCCTCCGCCTCGAGGGAGGTGTTTCCATTGATGAAGTCGATATCGGGAGGAGTGATCGTCGAGAGGGTGGTGATCGCGACGTCGTTGTCCGCCCGCGACGGGGTGCGAACCGCTCGCGAGATCGCCGCCCACAGGCTGTGACGATCGTGGGGAGTCAGGAGCGCGCGGCCGCTCGGCTGGAACTCCCAACCCGAATAGTCGTTGTGCTCGAATTTCGACCCCACCGTTACCGAGAGCCAATCCTCGATCACGGCGACTTCGTCCTGGATGAAGCCGCTCACCAGGTGATCGGTGCGTGACTCCGGAGAGAACGAGACCCCGGCCGAAGAGATGTCGTCGATGGTCACTCGGTAGCCGGCGCCGACGACGGTGGTGTGGCCGGCCCGCGGCGAGAATCGGTGCTGGAGCTCGATGTCCACGGTGTCGCGGTCGGCTCGAATGATATTTTCGACTTTGCGTTGCACGCGGTCGTAATAGACCTGGAGATGCGCGGCGGACCCGTCCTCGAACTCGTGGTCCCAGCGGGTCAGGAGGTTCCCACCGCTGACTTTCTCTCCACCTGAAGCACCGGTGATGAGGACCTCGTTCTCGTTGCCTCCGTAGTAGTCCCCCTGGAACGTGACCGAGTTCCCGGCATGCCCGTCCCAATCCATGCGAAAGCCGCCGCGGCTCATGCTCCAATTGTCGTTGGCCGCTCCTCCGGGCTCGTCCGCCAGATCCTCCCGATTGAAGTACTTCGCG
>JAZFUU010000226.1:0-9060 GCA_036447375.1 Myxococcota bacterium | reverse complement strand
AGACACGGCGCACCGACGCGGGCTCGGGTAGTGTCCCAGGCGGGGGAGAGGCGTGCGCTGGTCCCAGACCTTCATTCCGACCTTGCGTGACGATCCGGCCGACGCCGAGGCGATCAGCCACAAGCTGCTCGTGCGTGCGGGGTTTGTCCGCCAGCTCATGTCGGGGGTCTACTCGATACTCCCGCTCGGCCTGCGCGTGTGCGGAAAAATCACCAAGATCCTGCGCGAAGAGATGAACGAGATCGGTGCTCAGGAATTTCTGTTGCCCACCATGCACCCCGCCGAAATCTGGAAGCAGTCGGGCCGTTGGGATGCCATCGGCGACGAGATGTTCCGTCTCGTCGACCGACGCGGATCCGACCTGGCCCTGGGCATGACCCACGAGGAGATCTTCACGACAATCGCGAGCGAACTGCGGAGCTACAAGCAACTTCCGCAGATCTGGTTCCAGCTCCAGATCAAGCATCGAGATGAACCGCGCCCCAAGTCGGGCCTGCTGCGCGTCCGCGAGTTCACGATGAAGGATTCCTACTCACTCGACGTCGACCGCGCCGGGCTCGACCAATCCTTCCGCAAACACTTCGAGGCCTACCGCAAGATTTTCAGCCGCTGCGGGTTCGACACCATCGCAGTAGAGGCGTCGTCGGGCGCCATGGGCGGCGACGAATCCATCGAGTTCATGATGACGAGCGACGCTGGGGAGGATTGGATCGCATCCTGCGGAGCCTGCGGCTACGCGGCCAACTTCGAAAAGGCGACCTCGTCGATTCCGGTGGTCGAAGACCTCCCGGCGCTGTCGACGCCCGAGAAGTTCGCCACCCCCGGCGTCCGCACGATCGACGACCTGGCCGCGTTCGAGGGCGGAGCGCCCGGGGAACATCAGATCAAGACGCTGGTCTATGTCGTCGACGGCCAGACGACCCTGGTGCTTTTGCGCGGTGACCATCCACTCGTCGAGCAGAAGTTGATCGACGGAACCGGAGCAACGGAGGTGCGACCGGCTTCGGAAGCCGAGATTCGGACCGCCCTCGGCGCATCCGCCGGAAGTCTTGGCTCGGTGGGGGTGGGACAGCATCGCATCATCGCCGATCCCGCTCTCAACGAGCGCAAAGGCATGCTGACGGGAGCCAACGAGGACGGATTTCACCTGCGCGGCGTCGACGTGGCCCGCGACATCCCTGTGGATACGTGGCTGGATCTGAGAGAGGTGTGTGAGGGTGAAGCCTGCCCGATGTGCGACGCACCGCTGGCGGTGTGCAAGGCCATCGAAGTCGGACACATCTTCAAGCTGGGCACCCGCTACAGCGAACTTCTGGGGGCCTCGGTGCTCGACGAAGCGGGGAAGTCGCGGCCGATCGTGATGGGATCCTATGGCATTGGCGTCGAACGGACGATGGCCGCGGTGGTGGAGCGCTGCCACGACGACGCGGGGATCGTCTGGCCCATCTCCGTCGCCCCCTTCGAGGTCGTGGTCACGGTTCTCAACCCGAAGGACGCTTCGCCCAGCGATGCGGGAGCGGGTATCTACGACGCCCTCACGAAGGCGGGAATCGACGTGCTGTTCGACGATCGCGACGAGCGACCGGGGGTCAAGTTCAAAGACGCCGATCTCATCGGCGTGCCCTACCGGATCACCGTGGGCCCGAAAGGGCTCGCGCAGGGCAAGGTCGAAGTCTTGCATCGCAAAGGCCGACAGTCTCGCTCCCTCGACGTCAACAAGGCCGCGGACGAGGTCGCGGACCTCATCATGGAAGAGCGCAGCTTCGCACCGCGCGTCTAGTCGTGGCGCGGGATTCCGTCGTTCACCTGTTCGATGGATTGATTCTCGTATTTCGGGCCTACTATTCACTGCCCCAGATGCCGGCGCCGGACGGAACGCCGACCCATGCGGCCTACGGCTTCGCCAACGCGCTGATCAAGTATCTCAACGAGCACGAACCCAGCCACGTCGCGGTCGCCTTCGACTACTCGATGGAGAGCTTCCGCAACGAGATCGAGCCCGACTACAAGGCCAACCGCGGGGAGACGCCGGACGATCTGAAACCGCAGTTCGATCTGTGCGTCCGGGTGACCGAGGCGCTGGGCATCGCAGCCTTCGAGCGCGAGGGCTTCGAGGCGGACGACGTGATCGCGACCCTCACAACCCAGCTCACCCGAAAGGGGGTTCGCGTCGTGGTCGTCAGCACCGACAAGGACCTCGCACAGCTCGTTCGCGAAGACGGAAGCGTGGTGATGTACGACCCCGGGCGCGGCGAACAGCGCGACGCGGATGCCGTGCGTGACCGGTTCGGGGTGAGTCCCGCGCAGATTCCGGGCTACCTGGGTCTGGTTGGAGACAGCGTGGATAATCTTCCCGGAGTCCCCGGCGTCGGTCCGAAGAGCGCCGCTGCACTGCTGAACGCCTTCGAGACCATCGAGGGAATTCCGGCGCAACCCGAGGCATGGGCCGGTCTTCCGATCCGCGGGGCGAAACGCCTGGCGACCCTGGTCGATCAGCATCGCGAGCGCGCCCTTCGCACACGCGACCTGGCGACGCTGCGCCGCGACGTGCCCGGCATTCGCGCCGACATGCGCCGCCTTGCCTACCACGGAGCGAATCGAGCGAAGGTGGACGCGCTGTTCGAAGATCTGGGTTGGGGGAGGATCACCACGCGTATTCCGCGCTGGAAGACATGACGCGCTCGGGAATTTGCTGACAAAGGGGGTCGCGCGGGTACAATTGCGACCTCGAAAACCGGGGGTGGCGTGGCATCGGCGCGCGCCTTGGTCCGAAGAGGGAGGCGAATCGAAAAACAATGGAATGGGTTGAATTTTCACTGCGTTGGATCCACTTCCTGGCCGGGATCACGTGGATCGGCATTCTCTACTATTTCAACTTCATCCAGACACCGTTCTTCGGATCAGAACTGGGAGGTCAGGCCAAGGGCGCGATGACGCGCGGCCTTGTACCCAATGCTCTCTGGTGGTTCCGATGGGCGGCGATGTTCACCTTCCTCTCGGGTCTTGCGATTCTTATGCTCAAGCTTCACCAGGGAATGGCGCTCGACAGCGGCTACATGACACGAATCCTGACCGGTGCCCTGATGGGCACACTCATGTGGGCGAATGTCTGGTTCGTCATCTGGCCGGCGCAGCAGGTGGTCATCGCGAATGCCGAGCAGGTGGCCGGGGGTGGCGAGGCCAATCCGGCGGCGGCTGGGAGAGGTGCCCGAGCTGGAATGGCTTCTCGGACCAACACGCTGTTTTCGATCCCCATGCTGTTTTTCATGGCTGCGGCCACCCATCTGCCGGCCCTGACCGGGGATTCTGGGGTCGCCGTCTACTGGATCGTCACCCTGGCGGTGGTGGGGCTGGTCCAGGTCAATGCACTGATCGGCCCCGGCGCTGCGACTCAGAAGCCGCTGACCAGCGTGACCGGCACGATCCACGCGGGCCTCGGGCTCACCGCGGTACTCGCGATCTTGCACGTCGTGCTGCTCTGAACCTCGGGCACATCGGGCATCCGGGCGGCGGGGCCACTCATTTCCCCGCCGTCCCGTCCTCCGATTGGACCTCTCTCAGATAGGCTTCCAGGTCGGGAAGTTTTTCACCGAGGTACGCGAACGCGGGCATGCTGGCCGTGGGACGATTCGGTGTGTACCCCGGCGGGTAGCTGGCGTTCAGGACCTTCGCCTCCAGAAGTTCGAGACTCGCGCCGGCCACGGGAGGTCCGAGGATCCCGGCCAGGTTCGGATCGGGGTGGTGGCAGGCGACGCACACGTTCTGATAGGTACGCTGGCCCCTCAGCCCGGCTTCGGAGAACTTGTCGGCGCTCTCGGAGCACCCGACGAGCGCCTCCACCAGGGTCGCGGCCAGCAATCCGAATCGGCTCGCCGTGATCATCGAGCGTGCTCCAAAAATTGGGCCCCAGAATAGCGGAACTTGGTGGGCTGGACGGCTGCCGGTTACAGTCGAACGGAATGCTGGCGAACGCGCTTACGTTATCCCGACTGACTCTCGCTCCGATTCTGGTAGTCGCCGTCGTCCGGGAGTCGCACCTGGCCGCCAGTGCGATCTTTTTTCTCGCCGTGGCCACCGACGTCGCGGATGGCAACGTCGCCCGTCGCCTGGGGGTGGCCTCGCCGCGTGGCGCCTTCTTCGACCACGTGGTGGATGCCATCTTCTGCAGCGCCGGGACCGCGGCGCTGGCCTACGCCGGGGCGCTTCCCGCGATCTTGCCGCCGCTGATCGCATTGGCCTTTCTGCAGTACGCCCTCGATTCGCGGATCATGTCGGTGCGGGGACTGCGTGCCAGTGTGCTGGGACGTTGGAACGGCATCGCCTACTACGCGATCGTAGCGATTCCGATCGTGCGCGATGCACTGGGGCTCGCGTGGCCCGATGGATTCTGGGTCACGATGCTCGGCTGGGGTCTCGTCCTTACGACCGTGGCCTCGATGCTGGACCGTGCACGGTTGCTATTCCGAAACCGCTCGAGTCGGGTCGCTTCCTGAGCTGAACAGCTCTCGGTTTGCGCGTCTGATGAAGATCATGCCGATGGCGGCGTTGAAGAAGATGAAGAAATTGTGCTGCACGATGCCGAAGGCAGCCATTTCACCGGGACGTTCCGGAAACAGCGTCACCCACAACGTGATCGCCGCGGCGCGCATCGGCGTCGGAACCGCGGCGCCGAAGAAGATCACCGGCAGGTATCCGAGCATCTCGGCGAGCCCGACCTCGACGCCGAACAGGCGCAGGGCGACGGTGTAGACGCCCACCGCGAGGAGGAGCGCGGGCGATCGAATCGCGACGATTCCCGCGTAGTGCCAGGGGCTGGCTCGGCGAAATGCCAACAGGATCGGACGCTGGCGCAGTGCGGCTCCCACTCCGAGAGCGCCGCGAAAGAAAAGGATCCAGAGCACGAAGAAGAGCGAAGCGGCGACCGCGAGGTACGGGATCAGCGCGAACTGGGCGGGCAGCACCTCATGGGCCAGCGAGTAGCCGATCGTGGCCCACATGAGGAGGTAGTAGAACTCGCAGAACATGATGAAGAGCATGCTCGAGCCCACTTCCCATCCCGGGACCCCGTCGCGACGGTTCAAGTAGAGGGCCATCGCGCCTTTCCCGACCTGTTCGTTCAGGATCGAGATGACGTAGGTGCTGCCGCGAATGGGAAGAAGGTCCCGGTATCGAACGCTGGCGTTGAACCAGTTGATGATTCGCCACACCACGGCCGTGTCGATCAGAAAGAATGCGAGGGAGTAGGGGACCATGAGCAGGATCCAGAGGCCCCAGTCGACGTCTGCGAATACCGAGCGGAAGTAGCCGAACGCATTCTGGCCGGAGCGCGCGGCGGCGGCGTCGATTCGGAAGTACAAGTAGACGAAGCAGGCAATCGCGAGACCCCACAGAGCGATCCGCGGGAGCGCGCTGGATTTCGGACGCACCGTCGGGGGAGCGGCGCTGGAATCCGTCACGCCGGGGTTGCCTTCGGACCGACGCTGTGGCGAAGCAGTTCGTCGAGGGAGGTGAGCTCGATTCCCAACTCCTTGCATGCGGGTTCCACGTCCACGCAGTCGTCGTGGCAGAGAACCCCGAGCATCGCGCGCGTGAGAGGGGGATTGGCGAAGCATCGCTCGGCCAGCATCGCGAGTCCTCGAGCGAGAGCAATCGGAATCGGAATCACCCGCGGTCGGCGTCCGTAGAGGCGCGCCGCCCGCGCGACGAACTCGCGCTGCGGAAGCGGCTCTGGGCCGGCCAGCTCGAGGGCGACGTCGCGAACCCCGGGTCGCGTGAAGGCGGCGATGATCGCATCGACCACGTCTTCGGCAAAAATCGGCTGGGTCCGCATGTGACCGCCACCCAGCAAAGGGAGCCAGCGGGCGCATGCTTCGGCCTTCACGACTCGCGCGGCGGCGTCACCGGGCCCGAGCACCATGGGCACCTTGAGGATCACCGCCGGCGTTTCGGCTTCGAGGAGGATCCGCTCGGCGCGACCCTTCGAGGCCAGGCAGGCGTTGGGCGACGCGGGATCCGATCCCAGGATACTGAGGTAGACGGTACATTCGAGGCCGGCCGCCGCCGAGGCATGAGCCAGCGCCAGGCAGGTGGCCTCGTGGGCGTCGGCGTAGCGATTGTTCCGCGTCTCCTTGATGATTCCGCTCAGGTGGACAGCATGGCAACAGCCCTGGGCGGCGCGGGCAAAACTGTCGGAATCGCGATAGTCGAGGATGGCGATCTCGATTCGAGCGGCCTCGGGCAAAGCGCGCAGGGTGGCGGCAGCCCGTTCCGAACGCACCACCGCGCGCACGCGGAATGTCGGCCCGTCGTCCCGGACGAGGCGTCGGATCAAACGGCGGCCCAGGTGCCCGTTTGCACCGGTTACCAGGACGCGGATGGCTTCGTTCGCCAACGGCGCGGCGCTCCTTCTCTCCCCGGGCGCGCGAGCATAGCACCGGCCGCCCCTTCGTTGACTTCGACGCCGCGGGCGGTTTCCATGACGTCGTGAGCTCCGCGATGCGATGGGTCTCGATCCTCTCCGCCGCCGCCGGCGTTGTCTTTCTGGCGACGACGCTTCAGCTCGGAAGCCTCGAACGCGGAGGGCCCCGGCATGCGGACCTGATGCTCGAAGGTGGCATTCCCGCGACGCTCTTTCTTCCCGGCGCGGGCTCCGAATTCCGGAGCTTCCTGGATCCGCCGTCGCCCGGAGAAGGGCCCCCCGTTCTGGTTCTGGCCCACGGTTTTGCCGGAGACCGCCGGGGCCTGAGCAGCGCGGCGCGGCGCCTGGCGCTCTCGGGGTTGGCGGTGCTGACCCTCGATCTCGCCGGCCACGGAGAGAATCGCAACCCGGGTCGCGGCAGCTATGTCCGGTCCGATTCCTTCCATCCCGATCTCGTGGCTGCGGTCGACTTCCTGCGCCTATCTCCTCACGTGGACGGTTCGCGGATCGCAGTGGGCGGGCATTCGATGGGGGCCGGAGCGGCCCTGGATTTCGCGACCCGCGATTCCGGTATCGATGCCGTCGTGTTGATTTCCGGGGGTTGGGATCTCAACGGACCTTATCCGCCGCCCAATGCCCTCTTTCTCTATGCCGAGGCCGATCCGGAGCGAATTCGCCGACGTTCCGATGAGCTCGCGGCCCGCATTGCGGGGCGCCCGCGCGTCGATCGCGAGCGAACCTACGGGGATGTCACACGCGGTACCGGCGTTCGCGTGGTCGAGGTCTCCGGCGCGAGCCATGCCTCGATCGTCTGGACCGACGTTGCGATCGCCGAGATCAAGACCTGGCTCGACGAGGTCTTCGGACTTCAGTCTCCGGCGGGTGATCCCGTCGATTCTCTCCCCGCGGATCCGCGGACCGGCCTGCTCGGTGTGATCGGAATCAGCATCCTGTTCGTGTTGCCGGGCCTGGGCCTGGTGGTCGGTCGCCTTGCCCCGGATGCCGCCGAACTCGTGGCCTGGCCACGCGGACTCGGCCTCGCCGCCGTCGCGGCGGCGCTGCTGTTGACGATGCCGTTGCTGGCCCTGGGCCCCCCGTTCCCGGTCGTGCCGCTGGCGGTGGCGAATGTGCTGATCGCGCACTTTGCGCTCGCCGGTGTCTCGCTTCTGGTGTTGCTGGCCGTGCGCGGGTCGCTGAATGCTTCCGCCATCTCGCCGCGGACACTCCCCGCACTTCTTTCCGCCGGCGTGGCGGTGACCGCTGTCCTGGCCCTGCTCCAGCCCCTGAGTGGAGCCCTGCACGGAGTCTCCCTCACGCCAGAGCGTGGGCTGGTCTTCGTCCTTTCGACGCTTGCGCTGCTTCCCTTCTCCCTGGCGGTCCAGCTGTGGCTGCGACGCGGAAGCCCGCTCACGGCCAACGCCCTCGCCGCCGCCGGACGGGTGGTCGTCGTGCTCGTCCTGCTTCTGGGAATGCAGCTGGGCCTGCTGCACCGGGTGATGGTCTTCGTTCTCGGGCCGCTGTGTCTGATCTTCGTGGGAGCCGAGGTCCTGGCGGCGGCCATCTACGTGAGCTCGCGCAATCGGCTGGTCATCGCGATTGTCGATGCGGCGTGGCTGGCCTTCGTTCTTGCCGCCATCATGCCGATCCGGGTCTAGTTTCGCTGGGCAGCTAGAGGAGGCTGAGGACCCGCTGCGCCTCCAGGTAGTTCAGGGTGGGCTTGTTCATGAGGTCGGCCAAGATCGCAGCCTCGGCTTGGGCAGAGCTGCGATCGGTGTCCTGCGGTCCTTCTCCGGGTCGGCCGCCTCCTGTCCGGCTCCGTCTGGAAGCCGTCAGAATCTCGAGCGGAGCATCCTCCCACCCGGCCTTCATGAGCAGGCCGCCCACGTTTTCGAGGGAGACGGCGATCAAGCGCCGGCCCTGTATCGCAAAGCCGTTCTCCGAAGTCGCCAGGATCCGATCGCTGCTCACGGCTTTCCGGACCGAAGCCACGCGTCCTCGAGTGCCGACGACGATCACCATGACCGACGGCTCCGAGGACCGTGACGCCTGGACGTCGGGACGCTCCAGCTTCTCTCGTCCGGACTGCATCAGATCACCCAGGTAGGGAAGTCCCAGGGCGAGGAGCCAGCCGCCGGCAAGACCCAGGACGAGGCCTGCGGTGAATCGGTGTTCGCGCATCGGCGGCTTGATCGGCCGATGGTTGCCTCTACCTGAGAGGTGCCGAAGTTGGGTGAGGCGTCAACGAGTCAGTCGGTCGAGCAGGGTGCGATACGAGGTGCTGGTGTTGAGCACGCAGACGCCAAATCCCTGTTCATCTGGGCAGGTGACGCCGAAGCCCTCCTCATCTCGGCCGATTTCCTGCGCCCGCGTCGTCCACCAGACCAGGCCCTCCGCCGCGACGCACTCCCCATCCGGCGCTTCGAAGCGCAGGACGATGCGATCTCCCTGTCTTGGGATCGATCCGGTGCGGATGAAGAGACCCTTGGAGCCGAGGTTTCGGATATTGCCCTGGGCCCTCACGGAACCGGCTACGAATTGGGTGGGGATGAGGGTTCGAACTCTTTCGTCTTTCATGGATGTGCAAGTCGGCAGATCGGGCATTCTGCCGTGTGACCGAGATCACCGGCGCTGGAACTAGCCGA
>JAZFUU010000225.1:0-5438 GCA_036447375.1 Myxococcota bacterium | reverse complement strand
CGCGGGGGCGGGTTGCGATGGCCCCGGCTGGCGGATTCGCTTCCAGGCTGGTGGCGGCCAGCAGCTACGGCGCGTCGGCCGCAGCCATGCCGGTGGCCTCCTCCCGGGCGCGGGTGGCCATGAAGCGCCAGGAGGCTCAAGTCTCGCCGCCCGCTCTGGAACGCAAGCTCTCGCGTTCGGCACGCCGCCGGCTGGCATCGCCGCTACGGGCGCTTCTCCAGCACGGCGATGCCGTCTCGCTCGGCCTCGACGTCGCCGACGGGAAGGTGCGCATCGAGGTTACGCTGCGCGACACCTCTGCGGAGACCCTCGCGCGGCTCACCGCCTTGGGCCTGAAGATCTCGCAGGTCACCGACGACCGCGTGATCGGAACCATCGCCATCGACGCCCTCGCGATCCTCGCAGAGGACGAGGAGGTCAAACAGATCGAACCGGCGTAGGACGGGGACGTTGGTCGAGTTGCCTGGCCGCTCCCGGTCACGAAGGCACTGATCCGACGGCTCGTCCTGCTGCCGGTCCCGCGGCCCGTGCCGACAGCATCTCGCGGACGCAGCGACTGTCGGTGACCAGGTGCGTTATCAGCCGCTGCTGCTGGTCGAGGATCGCGCGCACCACCTTGGTTTTGGGCTCGTGACACTGGTGGCATGGGCCGGCCACGAGCAGCACGTGCTTCTTCCGCCGGACGAAGTCACTGAGCCGGTCGAGCTCCATGATGGTCATGGCGCGGATCTCGGAGTTGAGCTGGAACGGGCCATCGGCGCCAATCGGTTGCCACAAAATATCGCCGACGCAGCCCGCCTGCTCGAGCTCGTCTACGGACTCGTCGGCGAGATTCATGTATTGCCGCAGCATCGAGTGCTTGTCGCTCCACAAGCTGGTCGAGGTGACGACGATGTCGATCTCGAAAGCGCTGTCGTAGGCTTCCTTGATTCCCGGCATTTCCCGCAGCTCCACCTCGAAGCTGGCCTTGACCATCGCCGGGGTGTGCAGCGCCACGAAGCGGGTCCGCGGCATCACGGGTTCGTTCAAGAAGTGGGTGAAGAAAGCATTGGGATCGGTGCCCGGATCCCTGACGTCGAAGCCGGCCACCAGCGCGTGGAACACGATCTCCGAAGGAAGATGCTGGGCGGCGTCGCGAAGAAGTTGCGCGAATCGCCGCGCGAGCATGCGAAGCGCCGTCCCGCCGGAAAACCCGATGTGAACGACCTCGTCGGGATAGTGCTGCCGCAGCAGATCCAGCAGCGCCTTTGCGCCGCGGTGTGCCACGTCCTCGGCCCTGGCGGTGTTGACGACGACGGCGTCCTGCAGCGCGGGGTAGGCGCTCTTGAGAAGCCGCTGTAGCGAATGTTCCTCCGGGGGAACGAAGCGGATCCAGCCCCGAGAGATTGCCTTTCGCAGGCACTCGTAGGGCTTCTCCCGGGTGATGAACACCGAGTGTTCCGCTTCCATCTTCTTCTGAATTTCGACGGCGGTGAGCCCGTCGCAGAGATAGCCGCAGACGGTGGCGATCTGCTCCTCGTCGGTCATGTGCCCCGGCGCTCCGTCTCCCTTCTTCCCCTTTCCCCTCCGCGTCCGAGCCTTCAGAGCCGTAGACTTGCTCCCAGCTGCCATCGACCTCTCCTTCGATCGTCACTTCACAGTGTTGATCAATACCCCATATAATTGTCATTGTAAGACACAATTCATAAGAATTTTATGTGAAGTGTGAAATTTTCTCGACGATCCGACAACGGTCTCTCCGAGCCTCGACTGGAGCCGCCACGGTTTCCTATCCGATCTGCTAACTGTGTCGTAACTAACTAATATAAATCACTTTTATGTCGTTTTCGTTTCGTCAGCTGATAGACTGCAGAGCGAGCGAGCAGGCGGGGAGGGCCCGCCGCTCCGAGCTCCGCGCAAGGAGATTTTAATCTCATTCCAAGGATAGTCGCACAATCTCGGATACTAATGGGATTTTCGCGGCCAGCAACCCAACGGAGGCAGGAACCATGACCGTTCAGCAGCGACCCTCGCGGAAGATGCGAGTCGGGGTCGAGTATGGCATCGGCGGGAGTCTCTCCGCCCTTTTTTCGCGTGATGACCTCGCGGGCAAGACCGCGCTCGAGGTCCTGCGGCGGGTGATCGACAGCCCCCAGTCGCCGGGATCTGAGACCCGTACCGCGCGGGTGGTGGCAGACGCCCTGAGCACGATGCGGGAAATCGACCTTGAACTCGTCGCTTCCGCGGGCGGCAAGGCCGAAGGCGAGCCGATCGGCCTCGACCACGTGATCGTCGCGGACGCTGGGGGAGAGATCGAAGAAAACGCCGCGGGACAACAGCAGGAGGAAATCCGGATTCGTCTCAGCGAATCGTATCGCGGCGGCGTTGCGCGTTGAACCTCCCGTCGACACTGCGTAGAGCGCTCGCGGCGAGAGCGCTAGCGGGGACCGCCCTCCTGCGTGAGGGCGCCTTCGCGGGCACCGCGCGGCGTGGTTCTGGGGAAGCCACGCCGCGTGGGCCCCTCGTCGGCTACGTGCAATCCCTGCTGGAATACGAGCGGCGGGTCGCGCCGGAACTCAGCGGTGTGCTCGGCGAAGCCCAGAGTCATCTGAAGAAGCTCCCCCTGCTCCGTTTCATTCTCAACGAGCTGCTTCCGGAGCTTCGCGGCCCCTCCGGCGGCGAGAACGAGCCAAAGCTTTCCGCCGACGAGTTCCGGAGGCTCCAGAAGCAGGCGCGCCCGCTCCGGAAAGATCTGGAGCAACTCGTCCCGAGCCTGGATTCCACCGATGAAGTGGCCGACCTGATCGGGGCGCCCTGCGTAATTCTGGGCCGATCCGTCGCGCCGCTGTCACCGGTGACCGCGTTGAACTCCGGGAGCCCGGTCTTCAACGTCGGCGGCACTCTCTACGCGGCCTGCCTGGAGCAGACCCGTCCGTTCTCGAATCGGCTGCGCAGGGTTCGGAAGGAAGAGGAGCGCCGCCACGAGCAGGGCCTGCGGGAGCGCCCCGGGTTGGTGGAGGCGGCCGGCGAATTCGTCCACAACCTGAATGCGATCCTGGACCGATTCGGGCCGCGGGAACGCGGCACCTATCAGCTCTTTCACCGCGACGCCGACCACCGGCTTCAGTACTCGCGCGGCCACTGGATGCTTGTCAGGGGCCCAGTCGCCGGTCGGATGGGGGGGCGCAAGATCTACGTGGGCCTCGTCCTCAGAGGGCACCTCCGGCGGAATTGGCTGAGCGTCCCCATGCGAGCGGCGCTGGATCCGGGCGACTTCTGGTCGCCGAACGGCAAGCCGCTCGGGGGCGGGTTGTGCATGGGCGACAAGAGTCAGTACGCGGGGCTTCGCGGCGATGACCTCACGAATGCCCAGTCGGTGCTCGAGTGGCTCGACGCCGGGGTGATCGTGGCCACCGGCCGCAGCGATCAGCACCGCGTGTGGCGCGCCGCCCGGCAGCTAGATCGCTAGAGGACATGGCCGGCTAGAAGTCGCCGGTGGGATCGGGAGAAGGGTATGTCGAACCATCGAGATTCCGAGTTTTCCGAGTTGCTGCTCTCCTTCGATTCGCGCGCACTGGAGCGCTGTGTTCTCGCCGCAGACATCCTGGCCGAGGAATTCGACGAGCCTTTCATGGAGTACGCGCTGCTCGGGCTCGCCGACGAGCGGATGCCGTTTCACGTGATCGCGACGCCTCTGCTGGTCGGACAGATCGTCTCGCGGTCGAAAGTGGAGCAGCCGGGGCGCCAGGTGCTTCGAATGCGGGATGAGGTGGAGGCGCTCTCGCGGCGAATGCGGCGGCCGCTGGTCCCCATCACGTTCATTCATCGACACCCTGGGGGCTGTCGGGCGTCGACCACGGATCACGACTTCCTCCGAACGGTCTTCGTCGATCAGGTGTCCACGTTGGTCAGCTTCCAAGCAGAGTGCCGGATCGATGCGGCGCACCCCCCGTGTGCTTGCGCGGGACTGCAGCGTCGGCTCCGGGAAACTGCATCCGATGGCAATGGCTTCGTGGATCTCCGCAGCGAGTGGGGCGTGGCCTTCTCGCTGATCGTGAATCGAATGCGTGACCACCGGATCTACGCGGTTCGGAAGACGACGTGTTCGTTTTGCGGTCGCTCGGAAGTGAGTGAGGTGCCGGCCCGCATCATTCCGGATCCTCAGTCCTCCATCCTGGCGATGGATCGGGTGGGCATGCGAAGCCACCTCATGCGGGAGATCGAGGCGAAGATCCGCTTCGAGAAAACCCCACGGATGTCGGAGCAGCGCACATGGTAGACGGCGATCACGATCGGGTGGGCCAGGCCGGCGCCGATAGCGTGCGCATCAGTCAGACAGCCGTGCTCGTGGTGGTCGACGAGGTCGATCTGGGTGATCCCTGGTTTCATCCCGCACGGCTGGTCTGCGGCGCACTCGGCGCCCTGGGATTCGGGGGCATCCATCTGAGAGGGGCGGGCGCGTTCGGGGAAGACTTCTCCCAGACGATGGAGGGGTTCCCATTCACGCATGACGACTTGCGGCCGGAAACGACGCCGCCGTGTCACATGGTCCTGCACCTCGGAACGAACTCCGCCACGCGAGACGACTGCGCGAGAATCGCCCAGTCGCGTTCCTCGGCCTTCGCTTCGGTCTTCTGGGGCAAAAACTGGGTGGCGATGGCTTCACTGGCGGAGATTTTGCGCGGGGATCGGGGTCTCCACCCAAACCTCCGCGTCGGCGAGGAGCCGATCGAACCGATCGCTCGGGTCGCGGCCGGGCTTGCACTCCAGGAAGTGCTGATCTCCGCGGGCCGCCTGAAAGACGCCGCGCCCCCGGCGCCCCGGATCTGCTTCGATGCCGCGGCGGAGACGCGAACGCACCAGGGGGATGCATCCCCCCCGCCCCCTTGGCCGGACGCATTCATCGAGGACGCGATCCTCGAGACGATCGGGGCCGGAGCGGTGGGCACCCATTTCCTCGAGTCGTTTGCTCCCCTGCTGGGCCCGGGGTGCGAGCTTCGGATCATCGATTTCGATCGAGTGGGTCCAGAGAACCTCGCGACGCAGCCCGTCTTTACACAGGAAGATGTTGGGAGGCCGAAGGCGGTCGCCATGGCAGAGAAGCTGGCGCCGCTGTGCGACCCCGAGCTTCGCATCCGGCCGCTGGTGATGCGTTACGAAGACCGTCCGCCCGGCCTTTTGCCGCCGTCGCTGCGCATCGCCTGCCCGGACAACTTTTCCGCCCGCTTGTTCGTGAATTGCTGCTCGTTGGCCGACGGCATTCCGCTGGTCGAGGCGGGAAGCGCCCCCCTCGTCGCACAACACCGCAGCTATCTGCCGGGTCACACGTCGTGTCTCCAGCACAGGATCCCGAATCTCGCGGAGCGGGCCGCTCGCGAACGCGATCGCGCGCGCTGCTCGCAGAACCGCGCCATCACCCTGCCCGGCACCTCGATGGTCAGCGGCGGCATCCTCGCCAC
>JAZFUU010000224.1:0-9596 GCA_036447375.1 Myxococcota bacterium | reverse complement strand
AGCACGTTCATGTGCCCCGGCATGCGACCCGCCACAGGATGGATGGCGTACTTGACGCGCACGCCTCGCTGCTCCAACTCGTCGACGAGGGACCGCACGGCGTGCTGGGCCTGGGCCACCGCCATCCCATAGCCCGGAACGACGATCGCCGAACGCGCATTGGAGAAGATCACCGCCGCGTCCTCGGGGGTGTAGCCCTTGACGGTGCCGCGGTCCGCGGCTCCCGGAGTACGGGTGCTCTTGGTCACGGAACCGAAGGCGCTGAACAGCACGTTGGCGAGCGAGCGGTTCATGGCGTCGCACATGATCTTGGTCAGGATGAGCCCCGAGGCGCCCACCAATGAGCCGCTGATCACGAGTCCGCTGTTGCCGAGGACGAAACCCGTGGCGCATGCCGCGAGCCCCGAGTAGGAGTTCAAAAGCGAGATCACCACCGGCATGTCCGCGCCGCCGATGGGAATCACGGTCAGCACGCCGAGGATCAGCGCCACGATCACGAGCCCGGCGTAGATATTCATGTCGAATGGATACAGAACCACCCCGACGCAGAGCGCGAGGGCGCCCAGACCGAACATGGCGTTCACGACCTGCTGGCCGCGATAAGTGATCGGGGCGCCGCGCATCAACTCCTGGAGCTTCGCGAAGGCGATGAGGCTGCCCGTAAACGTCATGCCCCCGATCAACACACCGAGCACGATGGCGACCGGGACGATGCCCTCGGGGCTCTCACCGCGACGGACGTAACCCAGCAACTCGGCCGAGGCGACCAGCGCTGACGCGGCACCGCCAAACCCGTTCAGCAGTGCCACCATCTGGGGCATCGCCGTCATCTGGATCCTGAGAGCCAGCGGCAGACCGATGGCCGAACCCACGACCAGGCCGGCCAGAATCACGGTGTAGTCGACGACTTCCTGCACCAGTAGCGTCGCGACCACGGCGATCAGCATGCCCACCGCGGCCAGCATGTTGCCCCGGGGAGCCGTGCGAGGGGACGATAGATTGTGAAGACCGAGGATGAAGAGAACCGCCGCGACGAGGTAGGCCAGCTGGACGAGCTGGTCGCTCACGAGCGATCCTGCTTCTGTTTGAACATCGCGAGCATCCGATTGGTGACCACAAAGCCCCCGACGACGTTGATGGTCGCCACGACAATGGCGATGAATCCGAGGAGGGTGGAGAGCGTCCGCTCCTCGTGACCGGCCGCCAGCAGTGCTCCCACAATCGAGATGCCCGAGATCGCGTTGGATCCGGACATGAGCGGCGTGTGCAGCAGCGGCGGGACTTTTGAGATCACCTCGAAGCCGACAAAGAGCGACAGTACGAGAATCGTAAGAGCCACCGCGGGGTCGCTGAGCATCAGTCCTTCCCTCCCATCCGTCGTTCCCCGATGTTCGTCGATCCCTGAGTTCAGCCGTTCAACGAGGGCTCTGCGGGCGGGGCGTCGGCACGCGCGCGCGCGGCCTCGTTGACGATCTCGCCCTGGTAGGTGAGCAGGGCCCCGTGGGTGATCTCGTCCTCGAGATCGAGGGCCAGATCTCCGTCGCGGGTCAGGTGGGCCAGGAAAGTCGAGATGTTCTTGGCATACATCTGGCTCGCGTTGGCCGGAACTTCGCTGGCCGGATTGGTGACGCCGATGATCGAGACGCCATCGACGACCACCGTGCGATCCGGCTCGGTCCCAGCGCAGTTGCCTCCCTGCTCAGCGGCCAGGTCGACGATCACCGAACCCGCTCGCATCCCTCGGACCGCATCCCGGTCGATGAGAAGAGGCGCGCGCTGGCCCGGAACCAGGGCCGTGGTGACCACCACATCCGACGCGGCCACCCGCTTGCCCAACTGTTGGCGCTGCCGGACGTAGAACGCCTCGTCCTGGGCCTTGGCGTAGCCGCCGGCGTCTTCGGCGTCTGCCGTGTCGAGGTCCAGCTCGACGAAGCGCGCCCCGAGACTTTCGACCTGTTCCTTGACCGCAGGCCGGGTGTCATAGGCGTCGACGACCGCTCCGAGTCGGCGAGCCGTCGCGATGGCCTGGAGACCCGCCACGCCGGCACCGATCACGAGCACCCGCGCCGGCAAAATCGTTCCGGCCGCGGTCACCAGCATGGGAAAAATCTTGGGCAGCGCGGCGGCCCCCAGCAATACGGCCCGGTATCCCGCGAGCGTGCTCATGGCGGAGAGCGCGTCCATGGATTGGGCCCGCGTGATGCGCGGAATCAGTTCCATCGCGAACGCCGTCACGCCCCGATCGGCGAGGCGCCGGGCCAACTCGGGTCGATCCAGGGGTCTGAGGAATCCGATCAGTGTCGAACCGGTCGTGAGCTGGTCAACCTCGTGCCCGCCCCCGGGCCGCTCCAGGGGTGGCTGCACCTTGACTACGACACCGCCGCAGCCCAGAACGACCCCGGCGTCGGGTTCCACGCGGGCTCCGGCCGCAGCGTATTCCTCGTCGGCGAACCCGGCCTGTTCGCCAGCCCCCGCCTCGATCACGACTTCAAGCCCCTGGGAGGAAAGGCGCTTCACCGCGTCCGGAACCAGGGCGACGCGCCGTTCACCCGGTAAGATTTCCCTGGGAACGCCGACGATCACGGCCCCTCCGAGCCAGCTCCTCTGGCCCCGCGCTGGCGCGCACTATAGATCAGCAGCCGGAATGCGGCATGACCGCAGACGCGGTTCAGGGGAGAAGCGGCTTCACGTTCGCCGGCATGTCGCCCGCGACCCGCACGATCGGGATCCCCGTCTGCTCGTTTCGATGCATCTCTTCGAGAGCCCGGGGAAGAGCGTCGAACGCGTAGATCTCACGGTGAACCGTCGGTTTGAAAACCCGGCCGTACAGCTCCGTCGCCGCCGCACATCCTTCGAGGGTCTCGAAATGGATGTGGTCGAGGGTGATCTGGCGGACCGAGAGGTTCGCCGAGTTGTACTGAACGCCCGTGTCGAGCTGCCAGCCCGCGCTCACGTTGACGCCCATTCGCGAAAGCACGGCGAGGCCCGCGGGATAGACCGGGCCACGCAACATGTCGCACACGATATGAACGCCCTCGCCCCCGGTCATCTTCTTCATCTGCTTGCTGAACGCTTTCACATCGCCGCGATCCGCGAAGCGATTGAACTGTTTTTGATCGACCCCCTCGATCCCTTCGCCTTCCAGATGCTTGCGACGTTCCGCGCTGCCCGAGCAGAAGATCGCGCGGTGTCCCTCGTGATGGGCCAACATCAGGAACAACTCGGATACGCCCCCGCCGAAGCCGAGGACGTTCAGTCGCGCGCGTTTTTCGCGCGGCACCTTGACTCGAAACATGCCCAGGCCGCGGCGCCAGAGGTGATAGGCCGTCGGAGCGCGGAGGGGAAGCGCGGCGATTTCCCACAGATTCAGTCCGCAATCGAGCGGCGCCGGAAGGATCTGCCAGTCCTCGACCATCGCCTCCTCGCCATACCAGCCCACGGAATCCGGCTGGTCGTAGGCCCAGATCCGCAGCGGATATCCGTGAGCGTCCGGCTCGCCGTTGCAGTGCGTGATCACGACATCACCGGGCGAGAAGCGAGTTACCTCGCCTCCGACTGCGAGCACTTCGGCGACGGCACTGTTGCCGGGATAAATCTTGCCGCCCCGTACGTCCGCAATGTTCATCGTATCCGCCAGCGCGGCATGGTCGACGTTGTGCTCCGCCGACACCGCCAGAACTCGCAGGTGCACGTCCCGCGGACCCATTTCTCGGAGCTTGAGCTCGTCGAGTTGAATCACCCGGGACACGTCGAATTTTTCGAGATCGCCGCCGACGCGCTCGTTTTCCTGGGCGATGGTTTCGGCGCTGATGGAATAGGCTCGCGTCATGGTCGTTTCCTCCGAGACGCAGCCCCAGAGGCATGGCGGCGACGTGGCATCTTTTAACACACACTGTACGCCAGCGTCCATGGAGCCCGGCGCGAAAGAGCGCGCGGGAATCGAGGCATCGGGAGATTGAGTCGTCAGAAAGACGATCGAGAAGACTTCCAAATGACCGTTCCCTGCGGACCTCGCGATCTCGTGGAGCGACTCGGACCGCACCCCACGACTCTGCTGGCCATCGATCTCAGCAGCGACGAAGGCGTCGATCGGTGGTGGATCGTGGCCTGCCTTCTCTCCCATCGGTGCGACGAACATCGCGCCCTGGAAACCTACCGATCCCTGGCGCGTGCCGGGCTCGGAACCCCCACCGCGATCGCCGGGTCGGACGGGGTCGAACTCGAGAGCGTGCTCACGAAATCGGGCCTGCCGCGACCGGATCGCGCCGCCCGAACCCTCGCCAGGGGAAGCGCGGCTCTGACACGGCACTCCAACGCATCCTTGAAATCGATCGCCGACGAAGCGGAGAGTGGCGACGATTTGGCGAATCGCCTGTCCCGGGTCGCCTCCGGAATCGGCGCAGCAACCGTCACGGCGTTCCTGCGTCCGCTAAGAGATCACTGGGGTCTGGCGCAAGAGATTCCGCTGGCGCCCGCGGCGCGCGCCGCCGCACTCCATCTGGGCCTGCTGCGCGAAGGTGAGGACGAAGAAGGGGAACCGGGAGCGCTGCGAGCGTTCCTTCTGCAGCAGGCGGACTCGCCGGCGCTATCCGACGTGGAAGCGGCGCTCACCCGCCTCGGACGAAGATCCTGCCTGCGCGGCCGCGAGGGGCGATGTCCCCTGGGCTCCGATTGTCCCGCCCGAGCGCAAGCAACCGTCCCCGCTTCGATGTCTTCCTGACATTTCCGGGGCGCAGACCCGGGCCCCGGTTCGAGCCGAAGGCGGCCCTGCGTTCGGCCGGTTTCACGGGCAGCGGCGTCCACGCTCGATCGCAGCCGGTTTGCAGCCTTCGCGAAAGACGGTGACGCCTTTCAGGCCGCGCCGCCATGCCGATGTGTAGATCTGGCGAATCTCCGCGGATGTCGCGCCTTCGGGAAGGTTGATGGTCTTCGAAACCGCGTTGTCGACCCGCCGCTGGAACGCCTCCTGAATGTCCAGGTGTGACTCGGAGGAGATATCCGAAGCCGTCGGAAACAGCCGGCGGATCTCCGCGGGCGCCGATGTCACGCCGCGTACGGAACCCGTTTCCCGAATCTCCGCCATCAGATCGGAGCTCCAGGCGTCGGCGCGCCGCAACGCCGCTTCCAGTCGCGAATTCGTCTCGGGCATCCGTTCGCCGTCCAGAACGTGGCGCACGGACGCCAGCGCGAAGTACGGCTCGATCCCCGCCGAGCAGTTCGCGAGAATCGAAAGGCTTCCGGTCGGCGCGATCGAGGTCACCGTGGCATTGCGCAGGCGAAGCCCGCGCGCTTCCGCCCGAGAACCGCGAAAACTCGGGAACACGCCGCGTTCCTCGGCTAGGAGGCTTGACGCACGTTCCGCTCGCAATCGAATGTGCGCCATCAACCGGTCGGCCACGGCAACGGCCTCGGGGGAATCGTAGGCGAGGCCCAGATCGACGAGCAGGTCGGCAAATCCCATGACCCCGAGACCGATCTTTCGGGTGGCCAGGGTGACGTCGCGAATCTCCGGATACGGGAAGTTGCCGATCTCGATCACATTGTCGAGAAACCGGACGGCCAGATCGATCGCAGCGTCGAGCCGCTCCCAGTCGATTCTGCCCATACTTCGCTCGGCTCCGCCTCGCTGCGCGGCCGCTCCGCGGCCTTGCATCCCCGTGCCGTCGGAAGTTCCGACGAAGGCGTCGAGGCGAAGGGACGCGAGATTGCAGCTCTCGTTCGGATGCAGCGGCAGCTCGCCACAGGGATTGGTGGCTGCCAGCGCGCCCAGGGAGGGAGTCGGATTGTCGCGATTCACGGCGTCCAGAAAGATCACGCCCGGATCGCCTCCAGCCCAGGCATTCTCGGCGATCTCGTCCAGAAGTTCCCCCGCAGCCACGGTTCGGACGACCTTGCCGTCACGTGGGTTCACCAGGTCGAAGCTCTCCCCGGCGTCTGCCGCGCGCCAGAACGCGTCCGTCGTCGCCACGGAGAGATTGAAGTTGGTGATCCGGTCCGGGCTCGCCTTGACCCGCACGAAGTCGAACACATCGGGATGGTCGACCCGCAAAATCCCCATGTTGGCGCCGCGGCGCCGCCCGCCCTGGACGATCACCGCCGTCGCCGCGTCGAACACCTCCAGAAAGGAAACCGGCCCGGAGGCCACGCCCCGGCTCCCCTGCACCTCGTCTCCCTTCGGGCGCAGGTGGGAGAACGAGAACCCGGTGCCGCCGCCGGACTGGTGAATCACGGCCATGCGCTTGACGGACTCGAAGATGCTCTCGAGAGAGTCTTCCACGGGCAATACGAAGCAGGCCGCGAGCTGCCCGATCGGCGTTCCCGCGTTCATCAGCGTGGGACTATTGGGTAGGAATTCGCGCCGGGCGAGAGCCGTTGCAAAGGCCTCGGCGACCGCCGGCTCGTCTCCGCCGAACTCCCTCTCGGCCCCGGCCACCGCCCCGGCCACTCGATCGCACAGACCCTCGAAATCCTCCAGGATCCGCCCGCCGGAGTCGCGCAACAGATACCGGGCCTCGAGCACCCTCTGGGAGTTGGGAGAAGGCGCAACCACAGTCACAGACTAGCCCGCTCTATTCGTGATCCCTCGCCCGGGGGGATCCCGGCGGGGCCATTGGCTATTCTGCACGCCCCGGAGACCCCATGCCCGAACGATTTCGCAGCATCCGCAAGCAGACCGGCAACTTCCTCGAGGACTTTCGCCCGGGGCAGGTCTTCCGACACAAGGGCGGGAAAACCGTCACCGAGGGCTTGTTCGCGACCTTCACCGAGTTCGCCATGACGTCGAATCCACTGGCGAAAAACGCCCGCTACGCCCGGTCCTACGGCTTCGACGGCCTGGTGTGTCCACCCGGCATCGCGATGCTCGTGGCCTTCAGCCAGACAGTGGAGGACGTTTCCGAAAACGCACGGGTGAATCTCGAGTACATCGACATGCGGTTCGGGGCCCCGGTCTACATCGGCGATACCATCGAAGTAGAGACGCGGGTGCTCGGCGTGCGGGCGTCTTCGAGCCGCCCGAACCTCGGCGTCGTGCACGTCCAGTCCACAGCCCGCAAGAACGTCGATGCGCCGGACGAAGCGGTGGTGTTGACCTGGCAACGCAAGGTCCAGGTCTACAAGCGGGATGACTCGGCGGCGCTGCAGGAAGGATCCCTGGAACCCGACTCCGTCGAGTGCGAGCTGTGGCTGCCCGAACATGACCCGAGTCGCGACTACAAAGCCCTCGCTCACCTCTCGAGCCCGGACAGCTACTTCGAAGACTTCGAACCCCGGACTTTGATCGAGCACTCCCGGGGGCGCACGATGACCGACGAGCACATCCACCTCACGGCCATGCTCGACAACACCAGTCAGGTGCACTGCAACCGATTCATGATCGACTCGAATCCAGATCAGTACGTCGGAAAACAACTCATCATTTTCGGTGGCATCCCGTTCGTGCTGTGCCTGGGACTTTCGTCGCCGGACGTGGGGGACAACGCGCTGGGCGACCTCGCCTACAGCAGTGGCCGCCATACGGCTCCGCTGTTCGCAGGCGATACGGTGTTCGCGGCCACCGAGGTTCTCGGCATGCGCGACTTCCCCGGGCGGCCCGATCTGGGAATCCTCGAAACCCGACTGCTCGGTCACAAGTTTGAACGCGCGCAAGGCGAGAACCACGACGACGCGCCCGAAGGCTGGAAGAAGACGCGCATCTTCGAGCTCGAGCGCGAGATCGCCGTGAAACGCCGCAGCCACTACGCCGGCTGACTCGGCGACCTCGATTGCGCCGGTTCCCGCTTGCCGGACATACATAATGTCGTTAGAGTTCGCAGGCTTACGAGTCCAACGCCCTGGCTTCCGCCCCGTTCCCGCCGAAATTCCGGGTAGGTGATGCGTTTCTACGAACACGAATCCAAGACCCTGTTCGCCCGCCACGGAATGCCTCTCGGCCGCAGCGGACTGGCGCGATCCGCCGCCGACGCCGCCCGCGTGACATCCGAGATCGGCGTCCCGGTGGTGCTCAAGAGTCAGGTCCTGTCGGGGGGCCGGATGAAGGCCGGTGCGGTTCGCTTCGCGGATACCCCGGAAGAAGCTTCGCAGCTGTTCGACGAGATCCTGCCCATCGTGGTCAACGGCCAGCGCGCCGAATCCGTGCTCGTCGAAGAGAAGAGCGCCATCGCCCAGGAGTACTACGCGGGTGTCACCTGGGACGGTCGGCGCAAGCGTCCGGTGCTGATCTTCAGCGACATGGGCGGCATCGATATCGAGGAAGTCGCGGAGAAACATCCCGAACACGTGTCGAAGACGCACATCTCGACGATTCTCCCCTTCACGCCACGGCTGGCCAAGGAGGCGATCGGCGCCACCGGCGTGACAGGTGCGGCGCTCAATCGACTCACACCGATCGTCGCGAGTCTGGTCGAAGTATTTCTTCACACCGATCTCACGCTGGCCGAAATCAATCCGCTGGCCCGACTCGAGGATGGGCGTTTCATCGTGTTGGACGGACACGTGGACCTGGAGGCCGAGGCGCGCGACCGCCACCGAGCCCTGTTGGACGACCTCGGGATCCGGCCCGAAGAGACGCGGCAGGCGCGTCCCCCCACCGATTTCGAGATCCGGGGTGCGCAGGTGGACGCCTCGGATCACCGCGGCGTGGCGGGAAATGTGGTCGAGTTCGATGGCAACCTCGGGCTGGTGATCGGCGCCGGGGGCGGATCGCTGACGCTCTTCGATGCGGTTCGGGATCAGGGTGGCAAGCCCGCCAATTACTGCGAGATCGGCGGAAACCCCAGTGTGAGAAAGGCGTGCGAGCTCACGAAGCTCGTGCTCGGCAAGCCCGGCGTCGAGAAGATCGCGGTGATGATGAACGTGGTTTCGAACACGCGCGTCGACATCGTGGCCCGCGGCGTGATCAAGGGCTGTGTCGAATCCGGGCGAGATCCCGCCGAGACGATCGCGATCTTCCGCATTCCCGGTGCCTGGGAGGACGAGGGGTTCAAGATCCTCAAAAAGTACGGGGTCGAGTACTGCGATCGAACCGTGTCGATGTACGAGGCCGCGGGCCGGGCCGTCGCCAAGTTGCCGAGCTGAGTGTGTCGATCCTGATTTCCAAGGACACGACGTTCATCATCCAGGGCATCACGGGCCGGGAGGCGGTGAACCTCACCCGGGAGAACCTCGACTACGGAGCCAAAATCGTAGGCGGAGTCACTCCTGGCCGGGCCGGACGTGATGTCTACGGTGTTCCGGTCTACGACTGCGTCCGCGACATCACCTCCAAGACGCGCGTCGACGGAGCCGTGGTGTGCGTCCCGCCCCGGTTTACCCGCGACGCGGTCTTCGAGGCGATCGAAAATGGAATTCGTCTCCTGGTGATCGTGACCGAGCGGATCCCCCGCCGCGAAGTCGCCCAGATGGTCGAACTCGCCGAGATGCGGGGAGCGCGCATCATCGGGCCGAATTGCCTCGGCGTGATTTCGCCCGGAGAAGCCAAGATGGGTGGCATCGGCGGGCCGGCGGCCAACACCCAGCGAGCCTACTCCCGAGGGCCGGTCGGTGTGATGTCCCGCTCGGGCGGCATGACCACCGAGATCGCCAATACACTCACCGCG
>JAZFUU010000223.1:0-24939 GCA_036447375.1 Myxococcota bacterium | reverse complement strand
TCGAGTCGTCGCCGCAGATCGGTCGTCGCCGAGTAGCAGCTTCGTTGTCTGGGCCATATCAGCGACACTGGTCGCATCGAAGAGGCGGTAGAGCTCTGGGAGCGGGTCCGAGCCGCGAATCCGGACCACCTGCGGCCGCGGGTTTCCCTGGCGCTCCACTACGGCCGGATCGGTCGGAACGACGAGGCCCGCGCCGTCGTACGGGAGATCCTGGCCGTAAACCCGGACTTCGACCACAACTACGCCGCCTTTCTCCGAGGGGGAAACCTCTCCGACGGGGATCAGGCGCTTCTGCGCCAGGCCGGGCTTCCCTGAGCCGCTTCCGGACTTGTTGCAAGGCGTCGAGTTGCGTTGGCGATTCGAACTGGCTTTAAAGACAGTTGCGCCGGGGCTGTGTATATAATGACCCGGGCCCGGGAGGTGGCGCCCATGGGGATCCGACCGTTCCGTCCGGAAGACGCGGCAGCGCTGGCGGCGCTCGCGATGAGCTGCTCCCGGGGCGAAAACGACTTTGTCCTCAACCCCTACTGGGAATCCGAAGACGAACTCTTCGCTGAATTCGACCGCTTCGAAATTCGTCCTGAAGATCACCTGCTGGTCGCCGACGACGACGGCGACGTGGTGGGACTCGCGGGCTTTCTGCGGCGTCCGGACGCCACCTCGGCGGGAATGTTCTGTCCGATCGTGGATCGCAGCCGGCGCGGCAAGGGCACCGGCGGTCAGCTACTGCGAGCCGCTCAGACCCTGGGTTCAGAAAAACTGGGCATCAAGCTGGCAACGGCGGCCATCGGCACCAGAAACCGCGGCGGCTATTCACTGTTGACGAGCCACGGATTCCGACCCGAGCGCCAGCATTTCCTGATGCGCTGCGACGCCCGGCCCACGGTTCCCCCGCCTCCCATCGCCGACGCCTCCCTCGAAATCGCCAAACCCGACGACGCCGAGGCGATCCTCGAAATCTACGCGACCTGCGGCTTCGAGGAGCGGAGCATCGACGACATGCGTGCCACGCTCGTCGACGGTCGGCACGTCCACGCCGTGACACGGCATGGGAGCAGGGTGGTGGCCTTTGCCGAAATCGAGACCCACTGGCCGCGTCGGGTCTGGATCGCGTACGTGGGCGTCCTCCCGGAACTGCGCGATCGCGGCCTGGGCTCGAGCCTGGTCGCCTGGGCCCTGCTCGGACAATTCGAGGCCGGTGCCGAGCGCGGTCTCTTGATGCTTTCCCCCGCCAACCGCACGGCGCTGCGCGCCTACGAGAAAGTCGGGTTCCGCCGTCACCGACTGGTCGACGTGCTCGAAAAGCGACTCTGAAGCGGAAAGCGCCGCGGTGGGTGCCTGTAGGGGGGCCGTGAGTATACTCATCCGGTGACCGACGCTCGTGCCCTCTACCGTGAGGGATTCCAGCACTTCGCCAACGACCGACCCGACGAGGCCATCGCCTACTATCGCCGAGCGCTGGAGGCAAACCCCGAGCTGGCCATCGCCTGGAACGGTCTCTCCATGGCGTACCGCCAGAAGGGCGAACTCGACGATGCCATCGAGGCCGCACACAAGCTGATCGAGCTCGAACCCGACGACCCGCTCAGCCACACGAACCTCTCGATTCTGTTCCAGAACAAGGGAATGATCGCCGAGGCCGAAGACGAGTCGGCCATCGCCATGCGGCTGCAGATGAAATCCAGCGGTGGGGATCACTAGCACTGCCGGATCCGCCCAAATCTTTCTTTCTCGAGCCCGCCGTCCACGATTACCTGGTGGCCCACGGCACGCCGCCAGACGAAATCCAGCTGGGCCTGATTCGAGAAACTCGCGAGCTCGGCGGCATCTCGATCATGCAGATCGCACCGGAGCAGGGGGCCTTCATGACGCTCCTCGCCCGCTCCATCGGCGCGCGCCGCGCGATCGAGGTCGGCACCTTTACCGGCTATTCCGCGTTGTGCCTGGCCCGAGGCCTCCCCCAGGATGGCCAGCTCATCTGCTGCGATGTCAGCGAAGAGTGGACGGAGATCGGTCGGCGCTACTGGGAAAAGGCCGGCGTCTCCCACAAGATCGACCTGCGTATCGGACCCGCCATCGACACCCGGCGCGCGCTCGAGCCGACCCCCGCCTTCGACCTGGCGTTCATCGACGCCGACAAAACCAGCTATCCCGACTACTACGAAGCCATCCTCGAGCGGCTTCGGCCCGGAGGCCTGATCCTGGTCGACAACGTCCTGTGGATGGGCCGGGTCGCAGATCCGACCGACGACGACGACCAGACCCAGGCGATTCGCGACTTCAACAGCCGGGTGACCCACGACCCCCGGGTCGACTGCGTCATGCTTCCGATCTCGGACGGCCTCACCCTGCTCCGAAAGCACTGACGGGGAGGCGCCATCACGGCGCCAAGAGACGGCAGAAATCGGCCATATCCTGCGGAATGGGGCTCTCGGCCTCCACGGCTTCGAATCGAATCCGGGCGGCGTGAAGCATTTGCCGTTGCGCACCGAGGTTCTCATCTCGCGGCCCGTAGACCCGATCGCCCAGGATCGGGAAGCCCAGGTGAGCCAAGCTGACCCGGATCTGGTGCAGGAAGCCCGTCTTCGGTCGCACCTCGATCAGGGTGGCACCATTCAGATCCTCCAGACAATGCCATCGAAGTGACGACAGCCACGCACCCCGGGCCTTCTCCGTCTCGTCGACCACCCGCACCCGGGCGGGACGATGGCGAGCTGTGATCAGCGGCAGCTCCACGCTTCCATCGTGATCCAACCGACCTCGAACCACGGCTCGGTAGACCTTCTCGACACGGCCCTCGCTGAACCCCTCGCGCAGTCGCTGCCAGCTTTCTTTTCGGGTCGCGAAGAGAACGACCCCAGAAGTGTCGATGTCGAGTCGATGAACCACCCCGCTGCGAAGCCCCCCCTCACCGACGCCCTGCACCCCCGGGTCGCGGGCGCAGAGCGCGTTCAGGAGGGTGCCTGTCTCCTGCTCGCGCAGCGGATGAACCGCGACCCCGGCTGGCTTGTCGAAAGCCAGCCAGCCCGTTCCCGAGGCCAGCACACGAAACGGCAGATCGGGCTCGGCACGGGCCTGCTGGTCTTCGGGGCGGACGAACGGGGCGACCTCGACCTGGGCTCCCCCGGAAACGGAGCTTCCCTTGGCCGCCTCGCCGACCACCCGGCCCTCGACGCGGACTGCACCGCGAGCCAGCAACCTCCGGACCGCCGCACGGGAGAGTTCGAGCTCTCGGGCGAGATACAGGTCGAGACGAGTGCCGCCGTGCTTCTCCTCGACCCGAAACTCTCGCCGGTTTGCCGTCACGCCGGAAAGAGTAGCCACCAGCAACTCCGGGAATCCAACCCGGACGTGCGACCCGCCCACTTCGCTGTTAGGGTCGTGAGATCGCCCCTCCCGGACCTCCCCCGGGAGCCAACCGGAGACCCCAATGGCTCGGAAGCGATCCGATCCGAACCGGATCGCCGTCATGGATACGACCCTCCGTGACGGAGAGCAGACCCCCAATGTGGCCTATACGGCCGCGGAGAAGTTGCATCTCGCGCGGATGCTCCTGGAAGAAGTGGGAGTCGACCGCATCGAAATCGCTTCCACCCGGGTCTCGGAGGGAGAGCGCGACGCGGCCAAGCTCATCGCCGATTGGGCGCGCAAGAAACGCATCGACGACCGGATCGAGATCCTCGGATACAGCGACGGGACGAAATCCGTGGATTGGATCGTCGAAACCGGTGGGCGGGTGATGAACCTCCTGGTCAAGGGGTCCGAACGCCACTGCCGTGAGCAGCTCGGCATGACCCCCACACGCCATCGAAAGTGGGCGCAAGAGACGATCCGTTATGCGCAGCGGAAGCGCCTGTCGGTGAACGTCTGGCTCGAGGACTGGTCCAACGGAGTGCGCGACTCCTTCGACTATGTCTTCGCCATGATGGTGCAGCTACAGGAGTCGGGCATCGCCCGCGTATATCTGCCGGACACCCTCGGAATCTTCGCGCCGGACGACGTCGAACGCTACGTCGGGCTGATGACGTCCACCTGGCCTGACATCGTCTTCGAGTTCCACGCCCACAATGACTACAGCCTGGCGACAGCGAACTGCCTCACCGCCGTTCGCGCGGGAGCCCGTGGGGTCCACACCAGTGTCAACGGAATGGGGGAACGGACCGGGAACGCGTGCCTGGCCGAGGTCGTGGCCGCCATTCACGACCACACGCCGTTCCGCACCGGCGTGAAGGAAGCGAAGCTCGCGGCCTTGTCTCGGGTGGTCGAAACCTTCAGCGGCAAAGACCTCTCGGCCAACAGCCCCATCGTCGGGCGCGACGCCTTCACCCAGACCGCGGGGATCCACGCCGACGGCGACATGAAGGGCGACCTCTACGCAAGCCGGCTGGCTCCGGACCGATTCGGCCGACGACGTCGCTACGCCCTGGGCAAGCTCTCCGGCAAGGCTTCGCTGGACCACAACCTCAAGCTCCTCGGCATCGAGCTTCCGGACTCCGATCGCGAGCTGGTCCTTCGCCGTATCGTCGAGTTGGGAGACAAGAAATCCAACGTGGGCCCCGAGGACCTGCCCTACATCATCGCCGATGTACTCAAGTCGCCGGAAGAGCAGCTGGTGCGGATCGATCACTATCGCGTGGCCGTGGGAACCGGCGAGACACCCCAGGCCGAAGTGATCGTCTCGTACCGCGGGCGCAAGTTCGAGGCGTCCGGTCAGGGCGACGGCGGCTACGACGCGTTCATGAACGCACTGAAGAAAGCCGTCAAGCAGTTCAAATGGACGCTGCCGCGCCTCGACGACTTCCGGGTGCGGATTCCGCCCGGGGGGCGAACCACCGCGCTCGTCGAGACGGTGATCAGTTGGAGACCCGACGACCGCGAAGAGGAAATCTTCTCCACCCTGGGCGTCGACTCCGACCAGCTCGCCGCCGCCGTGATCGCCACCGAGAAGATGCTCAACGCCATCGCTCGCCGTCAGAGACCCGCGAAGGCCCGGAGCCGCCGCGCTCCCCGCTGACCCGGAAGCGCTTCGAGGCGTCGGAATGGACGAGAGACCCCGGGCAGCCTCGGCCATTTCAATTCTGTCGGCAACAACGCTGGCATTCACCCTCGCGCTCGGCTGCTCGACCCCCACTCCCGATCCGCACTACCGCTCCGCCGAGAACGTGCTCGAAGTGATCGCGCTGCTGCGCGTCCATGTTTCCGACGATACCTACCGATTCGCCCCGGCCCGGGACTACACCGGCCGCAACATCTATCGAAGCTCGCTGCTCCGCCTGGAAAGTCTGGAGAGCATCCACGCCGACGCCCTGCGAGCCGGCCACATGAACGGCGTCCTCGCCTTCGCCAAAGCCCGCGCCCTCGAGCGCCTGCGCGCGTTCGACCTCGCCGCCGAGGAATATCGGATCGCGGCGCGGTTCGATTCGACGCTCGAGGCCGAGGCGCTGAGCAGCGCCGACGTGTGCAGTTCACTTCAGCGGGCGACCCGCATGGCCATCGATCTCGACGCCCTGACTGGCACCGAGCCCCTCGCCGAGCTTCGGGCCAGCGAGACCGCTCTCGAATCCATGATCGTCAAATTCGAAGAGCGATCCCGCCTACTCGGGGAACTCTCCCTTACCGCCGAAGGCACCCACTACGCCGCTGTCGTGGCGGAAGAGATCGAACGCACCGACGTGACCCGGGCGGCCTACATAACGGCGCTGCGCCATGTGATTCCCGAGGGCAACGTCCGCGCGGTCGCTTCGCTTCGGCGCGTGGTGGTCCTCCATCCCGACAGCAAATACGCAAATCGGCACATGCTGAGTCTTGCGAACCTGTACGCGATCATCGCGACCGAATATGTGCGTGGGTATCCGTCGGAGACTCTCCACTTCGACGTCACGCGCTTCCAAGAACTGACCGACGCGGCCACGCGGCTCTACGAGAGTGTGGCGAGCCGCGACGGAACTCCGGAGAAGCTCGAGGCGGCGCGACGCCTCGAGGCCTTCCTGGCCTTCGCGCTCACGGTGGACCGTGATCGTTTCACGCCGTAGCCGAGGGCTCACCGCTCTGCTTCTGGCCGCTACGTCCATGGGCCTGGCTTGCCAGACTCCAGGGGCCCCGCCGGTGAACAGCGTCCTCGAGCCGGAGATCCATTTTTCCGTCCTCGTGCCCGACGTGGCGGACCGAACCGCGGCGGAACTGGCGGCGGCGGTTCTGGTGTCGGATCGAAACCGGGCCGCGCGCGCGCTGCATCGCCTGGACTCCATCGAAACCGTTCTGTTGGCGGCCGAGGAACCCCCCACCGGGCTCGGCCCGGCGGCCTCGGATCTCGTCAACGCCATGCTCGACGACCCCCGCCAGTATCGGGATGCAACCCGCGAACTCCTCAAGGAAGACGATCTCGACCTCTTGTTGCGCGCGCGCCTGGAACAGGCCGAACAGGACGACCCCCTGATCCTGGCCAACAAGCGCATTCGCGAGAAATACGTGCTGATCTTCGGCCGCGCCTTCAACGCCGTCGCGGAGCCCATCGGGCGTTCGCTGTTTTCGGCGCCGCTGGCCCCCTTTCGCCTGGCGAGTTCGGGCCTCCGCTATCTGACGCAACTCCTCGCGACTCCCGCCATCGGTCTGCAGGAGCGTCAGGCGCTCGAGCACTGGCGACGTTTCGTCGAGCGCTATCCCGATGCGCCAGAATCCACCGTTCTCCGCCAGCGGATCCGACGCTCGGAGGCCCGCCTTCGGAAGCTGCACCGCGACCGGTCCACGCGTCGAGCGCAACGATCCCTCGACGCCGGCGAGTTTCGACTGGCTCTGTTCCACGTGAACAGCGCATTGCAACACGTTCCCGGGGACCGGCGAGCCTCAAAAATCGGGAAACGCGCGGCCGCCGGCCTGGCTGCCGAGCGCGAGTCGCTGTGGCGCAGCGTGCACTCCGCCCCGACCGTCGGTTCCAGCGTGGCTCCCGCGGAGTCGCTGGAACTCGCCCGAGCCCTGCTCCTGCCCGGGGCCGACCCGGCGCTTCCGGCGCAGACCCTGCTCGAAGCCGACCGGAAGGGTGCGCTGGTCGACGAGGCGCGTTTCGTCTCGGCCATCCGGCGCGGCGAAACCGGCGACGAGTCTGGAATGTGGAAGCAGCTCCGGGCGCTGGCCCGGAAGAACGAACGGGACGCGAACATGTCGCGGCATGCCGCAGCGCTGGTGCGCGATCCGACGAGGAACTCCCACGCGGCCTTCCGGAGGGCACGCTGGCGACACCGTTGGGATCTCACGCGCTGGCTCGCGGTGGGCGCCTGGTACCGCGGAGCTCCGGACCGAGGTCTGCCCAAGAGCGTCGAATGGCTGCTCGGTCTTCCCGCCTTCGCCCAGAGCATTGCCATGCTGCCGTTCCGCCTGATCCAGTTTCCCTTCTCTCGACCCGAAGCGAGCCCGGCCGCCCGGGTCTACGCGCGCCACTACCTCGCCCAGCGGCCGCAGGGAGAACACTCGGACGAGCTGCGTGAGTGGCTCGAGTCCTTCGAAGAAAACCGTGAGAACTGGCTCGGCGTGCTGGCCATCGCCGAAGCAGGAGGGGATCTCGACCCGTCTCGCAGACAGGAACTGCGAGACAAGGCGTCGCTGCAGGCACTCGAAATCGCGCAGCGCGAATCGCGCCGAGATCTGCGCAACAGCAAGCTGGCCCGTGTGGCTGAGCAGTTCTCGGAAACCAGCGCGGGCACCGCCGCCGGCCGGTTCCTTCGCTCGAGCATCGAAGAGACGACCCCGGTGCACATCCGGATCTCGCGAGGATTCCTGACCGAAAACCCCGAGTTCGCGGGCCCCCAGGGCCTGGGGCTGCGACCCGGATTGCTCGACGACAACCCGGCCAACGGCGAAATCCATCCCCAGGGCGTCGCACTCGTCGGCGGCCGCGTTCTCGAAATTTCACTCGTGCCGGCGAGCGGCGACGACGACGATCCTCCCAACCAGGTGCGCGAGACGCTCTCCGAAGAACGCCTGGCCCGACTGGTATCGCTCCTCGAGGAGACCTCCTTCCGCAACCAGATGCTCGACTCCGGTGAGAGCCTCGGAGCCGACGCCCAGCGCGACGCCTACTTCGAGCGGGTGCGTCTGGGGTTGGCGGACTCCATCGACCTCCGGGCGGCCTCGGAGTCGCGATACGTCTACGAGGGGCTCCGCGAGCGCTACGGTTTGGTGCGGGGTCGGGAGTCGATCCTGCCCTTCGACCTCGTCCTGCAGGGTTCCCTCGAGGACCTCAGCCTGGGCGCCTTCCCGCGCATCCGCCCCCCGCGAGAGACACCCGACGCCTTCCTCTACCGTTGAACGTATCAACGTTACCGTTGAACGTCGCCGTTGAACGCAAGCAGGTCCCCGCTCTTGCGAAGCCGATAGAGCTGCCACAGCAACAGCAACGCCCCGAAGAAGAGATAGGACTGGAGGAAGTTCACCGGCGTGTTCGCCGCGAGGTCAGCCATCGGAAACTTGGTGCCGAGCAGAACAAAGGCCACGCCGAGCAGGACAAGACCCCACCGCATCGAACTTCGATCGGCGACGGAGAGAGTCGCCGGAAGCGCGAAGGCGAAGATTGGAAGCGCGATCCCCAAGTGGTGATCCCAGACGATGGGAGCCGCCAGGGAAATGCTCATCACCGCGATCAGAAGATCCACCAGGGACGCGCCGTCGTGCTCGCTCCGACGGAAGAAAAGGGCGCCACCCACCAGCAGCAGCGACGACAGAAGGGTTCCGGCGTACACGACAGGGTGATAGGGAGCAAAATCATTCGCGTTCCAGACCAGGTTGTTGCCGTTGAAGAACAGGCGATGCAACAGACCGTTCATCGACTGGTTCTGATGAAAACTCTCTCCGTGGCGACCGATGAACGCCAGCACCGACACGTAGTCGACGTGATTGGCCAGCCCGTACGCGCCGAGAGAGATTCCCGTGACCGGAAGCACCACCCACGCCCAGCCGGTGACGAAATGCCACTGCCTGCGCAGGAGACCCCACAGCAACAGCAGTGACAAGGTCGGCTTGATGACGCAGACGAGGCCGGCGAGGGCACCGCTGGCGCGCTTGCGGTCGGTCATCCAGGTCCAGATCAGGCCCGCGAACAGCAGATCGATCCAGGTCTGGATCTGCCCGATGTGGAACCCCCGAACGATGGGATAGAAGCTGAGGGTGAAGCCCACGGCGAGACCGATCTCGGCCACGCGCGCCGACCGGGGGGCCGTGCCCGAGATCCGCGCCGCTCGCGAAAGACCCAGCGAGAGAATCCGAGCGGCCCCAATCGCCGTCCCCGCCACGGCCAGCCACGACAGAAAGTTCAGGAATGCGTCGCTGGTAAGTCCCGGAACGCGCCGAAGCGGCTCCAGCAGCAGCAGGCTGGTGGGCGCGTACTGGAACTTGATCCCCTGCTCGAAGAAGATTTCCGAGTAGAGCGGCTTGGCGTGGGGCTCGTTCAGATACGCCAGCGCCCGGCGCATGGGGGTCCACGAGTCGCTGCCCGCAGCCCGCCGCAGATAGTCCAGACTGAAGTGCAGTGTGGTCGGTCGCTTCGACGTCACGTCGGTCGATGCGGAGTGGACCCACCACGCCAGCACCAGGTTGAGCGCGACGGCGTTGATCAGGAGAAACGCGGCCAGTCTTCGATGAACAAGCGGTCGGGGAATCAGTGCGCGACCCACCGGAGACTCAGCGTCTCCCTTTCGGCCGCGGACTGCCCGGGGGGAAATAGGCTTCGTCGAGAAGCACGATGGGGTGCACCACCCGGGCGCGCAGTCCCCACCGCGCCACGCCGGCGCCGATCTGCATGAGGCAGCCCGGATTGCCGGTGGCGATGATGTCGGGATCGACCTCGGCCAGGCTGCGCAGCTTTCGCTCGAGCACGGCCCGCGACATCTCCGGATGCGTGAGATTGTAGATCCCCGCGGCGCCGCAGCAGCCCTCGGGATCGTCGTGAGGCTCGAGCTTCAGCCCGGGGATCTGACGGAGCAGGTTGCGCGGCGCGTCCGCCACCCGTTGTCCGTGCACGAGATGACAGGGGTCGTCGTAACAGACCGTGGCGTCGATCGGTGACTCCGGGGGCCGCAGACCCACCGAGTCGAGGAATTCGGTCACGTCGCGCACCTTCGCCGCGAAGGATTCCCCTTCCCCCGGCAGCCAGAGTCCCGCCTCGCGCATGGCCGCGCCGCAGCCGGCGGAATTGACGACGATGGCATCGACTTCTGCATTTTCGAAGGCTGCGATGTTGCGGCGCGCGAGATCGGCTGCGCCCTCCGGATCGCCGGCATGGGCGTGGAGCGCTCCGCAGCAGCCCTGCCCGTCTGGAAAAACCACGTCGAACCCGTTGCAGGCGAGGACCCTCACCGTCGCCGCGTTCACGTCCCCGAACAGTTCCGAGGCGATGCAACCGACGAAAAATCCAACCCGTCCGCGCCGATCGCCCCAAGCGTGCACCAGCTTCCGCGGGCGACGCCGGTCTCGTCTCCGCGGAATCTTCGGAAGCAGCATGTGAAGTTCGCGCAGACGCCGCGGCAGCAGGAACTTCAGCAGCCGGTCGAGACGCAAGCTCTGCAGCACCGCGAGGACCCCGACGACCAGCCGCAGCCGCAGCGGATAGGGCAGAAGATGGCGAAGAGCCAGCCCCTCGATGCGTTTCGGCGCGCCCTCGCGGAGCTTCGCCACCTCCACTTCGGCGCGGAGCTCCTCCAGCATCGATCCGAACCGCACTCCCGATGGACACGCGGTCTCGCAGGCGCGGCAGCCCAGGCAGAGGTACGCCTCGTCGCTCACCGCCTCGGACAGCGGGATTCGCCCTTCGGCCACGCTCCGCATCAGATAGATACGCCCGCGCGGAGACGAGAGCTCGTTTCCGGTTTCGCGATAGGTCGGACAGGTGGGGAGACACAGGCCGCAGTGCACACAATCCAGTGACTGGGCGTGGATCTCCCGCCAGCGTTCGCCGGTTCTGGGCTCTTCGCCGGTTTCCTGAGACGGAGTGTCCATTCAGATCCTTCCCGCGAATCGCCCCGGGTTGAGCACTCCGCCCGGGTCGAACCGCCTCTTCAGATCCCGCGACACGGCGAGCGTCTCGGGCGAAGTGTCGAAGACGTCGCGCCCAGCCTTCACCGATTTCGGTGCGCTCTCGCAGCGCCACCCACCCCCGGCATTGCGGGCGATGACCTCGATGAAATAGAAGCTCATCTCCACCTCGGATGCGTCCCCGCGAACCAGGTCCAACTCGGCGTAGAGTAGACCCAGTCCCGGATACACCAGAACGCCGGTGCAGCGCTCACAGAGTTTGGCCAGCGCGACTTCCATCCGGGAGGGAAGCACGTCGATGCAAAAGCGCAGAAAGGGGAGTCCCGAGGACGAGGTCGCTCGTTCTTGCCGCCTGCGAATCCGGTCCAGGGCCCCGGCCGCGGCGGGCGCCGTCTCTCCCTGCTCCTGGAGCAAGACCGCATCTGCCTCGACCGTCGCGGCGTCGCCCGCCAGCTCGACGACGAGTTCCACCGCTCGCTGGGATCCGCGCATTTCGACGTCGATGGCGACGGCCCGCGCCGAAGAGCATCGCGCCGCCGCCAGCCCGCGCGCACACATGCCCTCGAGATTCGACGCTTCGGCGCGAAAGACCGATGTCCGCTCCGGCAGCGGACGCAGGCGCAGCCACGCCCCCTCGATCACGCCCAGGCTGCCGAAGGAGCCCGTATACAGCTTGTTCAAGTCGTATCCCGTCACGTTCTTCACAACACGCCCGCCGCAGCGGGTCCGCTCGCCGGTCGCGAGAGTCACCTCGAGCCCCAGCACCAGGTCGCGCGGTCGTCCGAAGCCCAGAGCTCGCGGACCCACCGCAGCCGCCGCGAGCACGCCTCCGCAGGTGGCGGTGTCACCGGGGGCATCCAGCGGAAACTCCCATCCGCCTGCCCTTACGACCTCGCGCGCATCGGCGAGCCGCGTTCCCGCCCGGACGTGACACACGCCTTCCGCGGGTTCGAACTCATCCACGCCGGACATCCGCTCCGTCGAGAGGAAGGCATCGCCGCGGCTGGCCAGATTCCCGACGCCCAGACGGTTGCCTCCGCCCCGGATCAGGGCGGCCATTCCGCAGGCGCTCAGAGCATCGAGACTCCGGGACAGGGCTTCCCCGTCGCCGGGCCGGAGCGTGACGGCGAGGGATGCGCCCCCGACCTCTATCGGCGCGTGCTCCACGAATCCGCCCTCTCCGACGATGGTCGCGAGTCGATCCAGAATCCCCCGGGCGATCATGCTTCGAAGGAAACGCGATCGTAGCCGCGAGCCTTGGGATTGGACTCGACGCAGAACCGCGTCGTGGGAAAAATCTTTCCGGGATTGCACACGCCGTCGGGATCGAAGGCGGCGCGCAGGCGTTTCATCGTCCCCAGATCGGACTCCGTGAACATCAGACCCATGAAATCTCGCTTCTCGGTGCCGATTCCGTGCTCGCCGGTGATGACCCCCCCGGCACGGACACAGGTCTCGAGAATCTCGGCTCCGGCGGCGAGGACCCGCTTGAGTTCGTCGGGGTCGCGACGATCGAAGGAGATGTTGGGGTGTATATTGCCATCGCCGGCGTGGAACACGTTCGAGAGCTTGAGTTTGTATCGGTCCCCGATCGCGCAGACCGCCTCCAGGACCTCCGGCAGGCGCGAGCGCGGAACCACGGCGTCGTGGACGTACAGATCCGGGGCCAGCCTTCCCATGGCGCCGAACGCGCCCTTGCGCGCGCGCCAGAACCGCTCGCGCTCAGCGTTGTCTCGAGCGACGTCGACCCCCGTCGCCCCCTGCCGCCGGGCCATCGCCGTCACCCGCTCCACCTGGGGAGGGAGCTCCACCGCCGGGCCGTCCAACTCGATCAACAGCACCGCCTCGGCGTCGAGGGGGAGTCCGGCGGCGTAGACGCTGGCCTCGAGGGCGGCGATCGTGCGGCGGTCGATGATCTCGAGGGCCGCGGGCACGAGGCCCTCCCGAATGATTTCGCCCACCGTACGACAAGCGCTCACGATGTCCGGGAAGATCGCCAGCAGCGTCTCCACCGACTCGGGAATGGGCACCAGGCGAACCGTGGCCTCGGTAACAATTCCCAGCGTGCCCTCGGAGCCGACGACGGCACCCAGCAGGTCGTAGCCCGAACTCCAACCCGTGGTCGAACCCAGCCGGATCACTTCCGCACTGGGCAGCACGAGCTGGAGACCGAGCACGTGATTGGTGGTGGTCCCGTACTTGAGCGTGTGCGGACCGCCGGAATTTTCGGCGATGTTGCCGCCGATGGTGCAGGCGAACTGACTGGACGGGTCCGGCGCGTAGAACAGACCATGGGGATGCGAGGCCTTCGATAGATCTGCGTTCACGACGCCGGGCTCGACCACCGCATAGCGATCTTCGACGTTCACCCGGAGGATGCGATTCATCCGTGAGCATTCGATGACCACCGCACCCTCGTTGGCAACGGCACCCCCGGACAGTCCAGTTCCCGCGCCCCGCGCCACGAATGGCGTGTAGAAGCGCCGGCAGGTTGCGACGATGCGAACGACGTCTTCGGTGCTCGTCGGAAATACGACGGCGGTGGGTTTCGCCGAGTGGAGCGTCAGGCCGTCACATTCGTAGACGAGGAGCTCCTCGGGTCGGCTCAGCACTCCGGCGGCGCCAACGATCGACGAAAGGCCTTCTATCAGCCCGGTCATTTCGAGCGGATTGTATGACGTTCCACCGCTGGCGGTCAGTCGGTGGCTCAGGCCAGGCCGAGTCGCTCCAGATCTTCTTCGCTCAGGCCCAGATGATGACCGATCTCGTGGCGGACCGTGATCTGGATCTGCTCGATCAGATCGTCGCGATCCCGGCAGATCTTCTCGAGGTTCTTCTTGAACAGAATCACCCGGGTGACATGGGTCGGCTGGGCCGTGATCTCGGCCTCGGTTCGAGGAGTCCCCAGGTAGATGCCCAGGATCTGCGGAGAAACGTTCTCGAGGGCCGAGAGGTCGTCCGAGGGATAGTCCTCGACCAACACCGGAACGTCGGACACGTACTCCCGGATCGAGCGGGGAAGGTTTTCCAGGGCCTCGGCGGCCGCTCCGTTGAACAGGACCTCATCGATCTCCGCCGGAAGCGGATAGTGCTCCGGATCCAGGGCGTTCGCGCTCGTGAACGCCCGAGCCGCCTCCTCGGGCTCGCCGACTCGCTCGAGCACCAACCCCAGGTGATAGAGCGCGTGTCCCGATTCCGGATCCATGCTGGCGGAAGCACTCAGGGAGCGCTTCGCGTCGTCGAATCGAGCCAGTTCGAAGAGGATCTGTCCTTCAAACGCCCGGTAGACAGCCAATTCACCGACGGTCTTGAGGGCCCGGCGCACGAGGAAGAGGGCGCCGTCGAGGTCGTCCAAGTAGAAGACGGCCTTCGCTTTCAGGTAGTGGATCTCGCCCTCGGTTCCGCGGTCGAGCCGGGGCAGGACCTTGGATCCGGCCAGCAACTCATCGCACTGCTGGACGGCCTTCTCGTATTCACCCAGGTCCTCGACCAGCAACTCGATGCGATTCAGATGTCCGGTGATGAACTTCGGGTCTGCATTCGCCGAGCGCTCGAACTCGTGGAGCGCTTCATCGACACGACCCTCATCCCAGAGAATCTCGCCGCGTCCGTTGTGTGCCTCGGCCCCCTCGGGCTGGGCGCGCAACGCTTCGTCCAGCCAGGCGAGCGCTTCATCCGTGCGCCCGCCGTGGGACGCCTCCATCGCCTGATCCAGACAGTCCCAGTAGCGGTTGTTGTCTTTCATTCCCCGTCACTAGAAGGAGAGGGGAGTGCCCGCCCCGATTTCACTCCCAGGATAGCAGATACCAACTCCTCACCGGGCGCGGTCTTCTCGTCGGAGTTGATCTATAAACTACTGAATTTAAAGAGAATTTCGTAATTTCTGAGAGCCGAAGAGCGCCTGCAAGACGCTCGCAGCTGACTCGTTAAACCGGCGTTTTGACGACTGTTTCCGCACCCGATTCGGGGCGAGAACGATCAGGCACTGGCGGCTTCGCCGACCCGCTCAGCATGGACGAGGATACGGGTGCAGTTGCCACAGGTGATGATTTTCTCGCCCTTGAGGATCTCGATATAGTTCTGGGGCGGGATATTCATCTGGCATCCCACACATCTCTCGTTCGTGATCTGCACGACCGCCGGGCTGCGCCGCTTCGCGATTCGAGCGTATTGGGAGAGAAGTCCCGACTCGAGGCGTCCACACAGGACATCGCGCTCCGGGCGGAGTCGAGTCAGTTCTCCGTTGAGTTCACGCTCACGTACGTCCAGGGTTTTGGTCTCGGCCAACCCCTGTTCGCGTTCCGCTTCGCGCTCGGCCTCGGCTTCGACTTGGGACCCACGGGCCTCCTCGATCACCTCCATGGCCTCGAGGATCTGGGTTTCGCACTCGGACGTGGCCCGCCGTGCGCCTTCCATCTCCTGAAGGAGCGCCGAATACGCTTCGTTGGTCTTGACCTGCAGTTGTTGTCCCTCGAGCTTCCGAAGCAGCGCCTCCTGCTCCTGAAGCACGCCCTCCACCCGGCGCTGTTCTCTCTCGGCGGCACTCAGCCCTTCGGATGCCGCCGAACACTTCTCTTCGCAGGCCCGTGCGCGGCTCTTGCACTCGTCTCGCCGGACCGGCACGGCCGTGTGCTCGTCCTCGACGGCCCGCAGCTGATCGTCCAGCGCCTGAAGATCGATCAGATGCTGGAGCCCTTCGACCAATCCGCCAACTCCCAGCCCTCGCGAGGGATCCGCGAGACACAAGACAGAGCCTCAGATTACCGCGCCGTCGGTTCGACCGCTTCACTCTGTGTATCCGAGGGCCCCCAGAGCCTCCCGATCCTCCTCGGAGATCGCCCTCGGAGCCGCGATTTCGGCGGAATCCTGCCGCCGAACCCACTCGTCCAGGGCGCCGCGCAACGGCGCCAGCTCCGGGTGGTCCGGTGCGTAGACATCCCGGGTCTCGTGGGGATCGTCCTTCAGATTGAAGAGCGCCCACTCGAGCCCCTCGGTCTGGAAGGGTGTCCAGATCAACTTCCAGTCGCCGCGGATCACGGCGCGGAAGCGGCCGGCCACATCGAACCGGACCCGACCGGCGACGAGCTTCGGGAAATACGCGTGCCCGGACTCCACGAAGACCGGCCTCACCGGGAGCGGGCGGCCCGCGAGGCAGTCGACCAGAGATCGACCCTCCAGCTGCGGTCGCATCCGGGGCGGAATCTCGCGGCCCAGAAGCTCCATGAGGGTGGGGACCACGTCGACCAGCGAAACCCAGCCGGTGCAGCGGCCCGACCCGTGCAAGGGATGCGAACGGGGCAGGACGATCGCCAGCGGAATCCGAGCGCTCGCGTTGTAGACGTAGTCGCCGTGATCGAAATAGAAGTCGTGCTCCCCCAGGCTTTCGCCGTGATCCGCAGAGAAGATGATCAGCAGGTCGTCGCCGAGGGCGGCGCGATAGCCCTTCACCAGCCGTTCGATGGCTGGATCGAGGGTGCCGATCTCCGCGGCGTAGAGCCGACGGACGTGCTGGTTCAGCGCCTCCGAAAGTGGGTTGCGGTGTGTAACCGCCGACTTGGCCAGATCCCTCGGGAAGGGATGCCTCGGCGGAACCATGTTGCCGAAGTTGAATCGGTATCGACCGCGATACTCGGGATCGAACGCTCCCGCGACCACCGGATCCGGAAAGTACGGTACGTGGGGGTCGATGTAGTGAACCCAGGCGAAGACCGGCGCTTTCGTGTCGAAGCGACTCAACTCTCGCAGTGCCGCGTCGGTGGTCAAGCGAGCGCTGCGTGCGTCCGTCCCCATGTCGTAGCGGTCGAAGCCCCGCGCCAATCCGCGGCGACGCGGCAGCACGTGGTTGGTGATGACGGCATGGGACCGGTAGCCCGCGGCCCCGAGGACCTCCGTCACCGACATGACGCGCGGCGATAGGGTGTCGGTGAGCGTACGGACGCCGGTGGTATGGGGGTACGCGCCAGTGAGTAGCGAGGCCAGGGCGGGCGTCGTGCGCGGTACCGGTGTGACCGCCTGCTCGAAGTAGTGGCCCTCGGCGATGAGCGCGTCGACGAAGGGCGTGGTCGATCGGTCGTAGCCGTTCATGCTCATATAGTCCGGGCGCAGGGTGTCGACGGTTATCAGCAAGACACTCGGCGTTCCCGGACCGCCGCCGCAGGCAATCTGGACCGCAGCGATCGCGAGCGGAAGCAGGCAACGTCGCATCGAGATATAGGCTAGCGCGAGCTGGGGGCGCGCCTATGTTGTGGGCGTGTCGGGTCAGCTTCCGCAGGGCCTTCAGCGAGCCGCTGTGGGCGGTCTCGCCGCTGTGTTTCTGGGGCTGTACCTGTTCTCCGCCTTCGGCCTCTCCGCGAACGCCAATATTCTTCGCCTGAACAGCTCGATCTTCGACATGGACGTGGGGCGAATCGTCAACGACTGGACCACGAACGCGGGCGGTCGTCGCACCCATGTTCATCCGCTCTCGAAACTCGTCGTCGCCCCCATCGGCACCTCACTTCGTTTTTTCGCCGGCGTGTCCGCCGTCGACGCTACGCGCTGGATCTCCGTGGTCGTCATGACCCTCTACGCACTGCTGGCGGGGCGTCTCGCCAGCCAGCTCGCCGGCAACGCATTCGCTCCGGGCGTGCTGGCGACTCTCATCTGCGGCGCCTCCTTTTCATGCCTGCTGCTGGCCAGCATCCCGGACACCGCGTCGGTCTCGGGAATCAGCACCCTGGTGCCCCTGTTGTATCTGAACCGACGCTGGGGAGAGCGCTTTACCTGGAGCGAAGCTCTCGTGTGGGGCGCGATCGGCCTGCTCGGTGTCGCATTCACGATCAGCCAGATCGTGCACTGGGCGATCGCCCTGAGCCTGCGCGCCGCGCCCATCGCCGGCGCACCCCGTCGAACGGACGACGGCGCGATCGGGGGAAGAGCCCTGTTTCTCGCACCTGTCGTCCTGCTGGCTGTCGCGACCTGGGGCGCCTCGAACCTCCAGGAGAGCGTCTACCCGGGAACGGGCAAGTTCTATGAACGGCGCTCGCCCATCGCCGAGTTTCACCGTTTCCAGCGCCTGGAGAGTCTCGCGGAGTCACCGCTCCGCCACAGCCTCCGTGTGGCGAGCCACTTCGTCGGCGTGAATTACGTGGCGCCCTTCCCCGGCTATTCAGACTTCGCCATGAAGCGCTGGCAACAGCCCTACTGGTCGCTCTCGCTGGAAGAATCGCGTTTCGAGTCGTGGCACCCGGCGCAGATCGCCCTGCTCGGAGTCTGGCTTCTCTGCCTGATTCCCGCGTTGTTCTGCCTGGGGCGGGCCGATCGCCGTTTCCTCGCGCCACTGCTGTGTATTGCGAGCCAGTTCCTCATGCACTGCGTCTACGGACGTGAGTACATTCTCTACTCGTCCAACTGGCACGGTGCGGTCACGGCGGTGCTGGTGGCCGGCGTCTGGAACGAAATGGGTTCGGCCCGGCGCTGGATTCGTCCCCTGGCCGTGGCCCTCTCTCTCGCATTGGCCGTCAACAGTCTCGCGGTCATGCATCGCGTCTATTCCGAAGTGGAGGCCGGTCTCGGTCAGGCGGGGCGCGACGCCCACGGACGACCGCTCTCGAATCCGGGCCCAACGGAAAGTCAAGGTCCAACGGAGAATCAGGGAATGGCGGCCCCCGGGTAGCGCTTCGAGAGGTCTCCGATCACTTCGAAGAACTCGTCGGCAATCTCGGCGATAATCTCCGCCACCGGACGCACCGACTCGATGCGGCCGGCCACCTGACCGGCGAGGGCGATGCTGGCGTTCATGTCACCGCCGAAATAGAGTTCCATCGCGTTCCCGAACTCGCTCATCACGTTGTGCTCGACGTATTCGAGCGCTTCGCTGTGTTCGGTGCGGAGGCAGCGCAGGCCGGGCCCGTTGCGGCGGTTGAGGAAGATCGTGTCGGTATCGGCGGCGGCCACGATGGCGTTCTTCCAGTTCTCGTGCACCGGCGATTCCCGAGCCGATACCATCCGCGTGCCCATCTGAATCCCCTCCGCCCCCAGAGCGAATGCCGAGGCCATGGTGGCGCCATCGAGCATGCCGCCGGCGGCGATGATCGGAACGTCGACCTTCGAGCGAACCAGGGGAAGCAGCACCATGCTCGCCACGTCCCGGGGATTCTTGAAGCCCCCGCCCTCGCCTCCTTCGACCACCAGACCGTCGACCCCGGCAGCTACGGCCTTGAGCGCTCCGCGCAACGTCGGGACCACGTGAAACACGGTGAGTCCGGCGGCCTTGAGCTCGGCGGTGTACTTGGTGGGGCTTCCCGCCGAGGTCGTGACGAAACGTACGCCCTGATCGATCACGAACTGCACGATGTTGGGATCGCGCACGAAGGCCTGGGCAATATTCACGCCGAAGGGCTTGTCCGTGAGATCTCTCATCTTCCGGATCTCGTCTTTCACGACGTCGAGTTCACCGGAGGAGGTCTCGATGATCCCCATGGCGCCGGTATTCGAGACGGCCGAGGCGAGCTTCGCTCGGGCGATCCAGCCCATGGGCGCTTGGATGATCGGAATCTCGACCCCGAGCATCTCGGTCACGCGATTGTGAAATCTCACGAGCTCTACCCCTCCGCTTCTTCGGAGCCGTCGGGCCCGTTCAACCGTCCAGCCCGTTCAACCGTCCAGCCCGTTCAGTCGTCCGGCCCGTTCAATCGTCCGGCCCGTTCAACCGTCCAACCAGTTGGGCACGTGAAGTCCCTTTTCGCGCAGGAAGACGGGGTTGAAGAGCTTCGACTGGTAACGGGTTCCGTAATCCGCCAGCACCGTCACCACCGTGTGGCCAGGGCCCAGGTCTCGCGCCAGACGGATGGCGCCGGCGATGTTGATACCGCTGGAGCCACCCAGGCACAGTCCTTCTTCTTTCAGTAGATCGAAGATGATCGGCAGCGCCTCTTCGTCCGGAATCCGGTACGCGTCGTCGACCGGGGCCCCGTCGATATTTTTGGTCACCCGACCCTGTCCGATGCCCTCGGTGATCGAACTGCCCTCGGACTTGAGCTCTCCGTGGTTGAAGTAGTGATACATGGCCGCCCCGACCGGATCGGCGGCGGCGATCACCACGTCCTTGTTCTGCTCCTTGAGGAACTGCCCCACACCCGCCAGGGTTCCCCCGGTGCCGATGGCGCAGGTGAACCCATCGACCCGACCCCCCGTCTGCTCCCAGATCTCGGGCCCCGTCGAGCGGTAGTGTCCGCTCCGATTCGAGAGGTTGTCCCACTGATTCGCGTAGAGGACGCCCGACGGCTCGCTCTCGGCCAGCTCTTTTGCGAGGCGCTCGGCCACGTGAACGTAATTTTCCGGATTCTTGAAGGGGACCGCGGGCACTTCGCGCAGATCGGCCCCACAGAGCCGGAGCATGTCTTTCTTCTCCTGACTCTGGGTTTCCGGAATCACGATGACCGTGCGGTAGCCCCGGGTGTTGCCCACCAGGGCCAGTCCGATGCCCGTGTTGCCGGCGGTGCCCTCGACAACGACACCCCCGGGCCGAAGATCGCCGCGCTCCTCGGCGTCGAGGATGATGTACTTCGCCGTCCGGTCCTTGACCGAGCCCCCGGGATTCAGAAACCCGGCCTTGCCGAGAATGGTGCAGCCGGTCTGCTCCGAGGCCTTGCGAAGCCGGATCATCGGAGTATCGCCGATCGCCTCGACGAAGCCGTCTCGTATCGCCACGCGTTCCGAACGCTCCATTGGCTAGTACCGGCGGAGGCTCGGATCGACGCGCTCGATCCAGGCGAGGATGCCGCCCTTCAGGCTCCAGACGTTCTCGAAGCCGGCCCCGCGCAGCGCGGCGACGGCCTTCGATGACCGGGGGCCGGTTTTGCAGTGCACCACGATGTGGGCCTTCTCATCGAGTTCGCCCATCCGGTCGCCGAGGCTGCCCAGGGGAATCAGCTCGCCGCCCAGGTTGCAGACTTCGTACTCGTCGGGTTCGCGCACGTCGACCAGCACGAAGTCGGCCCCGCTGTCTCGAAGCCCCTTCAGGGCCTCGGCGTCGATTTCCCAGTCCCCCGGCGCCTCGGCCGGCTTCGCCTGCGTCGGAATCACCGCGCTGCCGCCCAGGCGCTCGAGAATCGCGTCGATCTCCACGGGCTTGTTCAGGCCCACAAGAGCCACCGAAATGGCGAGGACCTTGCGAGAATCGGCATGGTTGGCGCGGGTCAGTTCGACACCCGGGTCGCCAAAGAGCTTCTCCAGAACCGGCGCGATCTCGCTGCGAACGGCCTCGAAGGCTTCGTCGTCATTCGGCGTCGCACTTCGGTCGACGAGGCTCAGGCTGAACGAATCCGTCGCGAATCGAAGTCCGGCGCTGGCGTCGGCCTCGATGGCCCGGATCGCGATCAGCGCCTTTCGCAGGGTGTCGCCGAGCACTTCGCCCAACGGGAGGTCCGAAAAACGCTTCCGAGTGGTGAGAAGGCCCGCGCGCCCTTCGCTGAGATCGACGCCGTAGTCGACGTCGTGGCCGATCAGAATCACCCCCGGCCCCTGGGGAACATGGGCGTAGTCGGCGACGTCGATCAGGAGCCCCTCGACACTGCCCTGCTGAATGAACCGGTGAAACAGCGGAATCAGCGGCTCCAGATTCACCGGTTCGCGGGGATCGGGGGTCGTGAAGAACTTGATGGCGATGCGCTGCGGGTTCACGTCGGTCAGGCGCTGGGTTGCGTGGGGGGGAGGATCTGGACACCGGCACCGGCGGCGGCGCTGATGCGGGCCTCGCAGGTATGGGCCGCCTCGATGAAGAGCAGCGACTCCTCGACGAGTCTTGCCGCAACGTCGCGGTCGACGTGTTCCGGCGGCCGCTCGTGGCGTTCGAGCAGGTACTGTCCGAACTTGCCGCGAGCGTATTTGTCGAAGAAGCGCTCGCTGTCGAAGAAGCGCGTTCGGAATTCGCCGACGATATCGTCGGGTTCCTCGGTCACGTCGATGTGCTCGGTTCGAACCAGCGCCCGGGCCGCCGACAGCATCGCCCGGTAGGCCAGATCCTCCGCCGACTGCTCGTCGCCTTCCTCGAGCGCCACCTGGGCATCGAAGGCCTGAGACTCGGCCTTCACCACCTCGATGCCGAAGAGCGACACCACCTCTCCGGCGCACTCGCCGACCCCCAGATCACCCACCGTGAACTCGCGCGCGTCGGCCCAGTCGACGTAGAAGCTCGAATCTTCAGCGTGGAGCGGAACCTTCATGAACGGCTTGATGATCTCGCGCACGTTTCGCTTGCCCAGACGCCGGGTCCAGTCCTGGAAACGCTCGCCTTTCTCTCGCCCCTGAGCGAACGCTTCGGTCAGGGCGTCGACGGCTTCGGGGATCCGCTTGCTCGGGATCGAGCCCATGGCCAGCCCGTAGCTCCCGGCGTTCTCGGTCCACTGGCCTCCGAGAATCACCTGGAAGTGCGGAACCGTGCGCTTGTCGATCTTCCGACTGTTTCCGTAGAAACCGATGTCGGCCACGTGGTGCTGGCCGCAGCTGTTGAAGCAGCCCGAGACCTTGATCTTCAGGTCGACGATGGCCTCGGGCAGTGACGCCGACTTCGCGGCCAGCCGGCTGCGCAGCACCCCGGCCAGCCCGCGGCTGCCGGCGATGCCGAGCTTGCAGGTATCGGTGCCCGGGCAGGAGGTAACGTCGACGATGGTGCCGGCCCCGGGCGCCGCCAGCCCGATACCGGCGAGCTCGGTGTAGAGCGCCGGCAGGTCGGCCTCGCTCACGAAACGGAGCACGATGTTCTGTTCCACTGTCGTGCGCAGATTGTCTCCCACGTACTTGCGCGCGACGTCCGCCAGGGCGCGGGTCTGATCCGCCGTGATGTCGCCCAGGGGCAGGTTGATCGTCGCCAGGGCATAGCCTTTCTGGCGCTGCCGGTAGACGTTGGTGTCGGCCCACGCGCTGAAACCGTCCGGACGATCGTCAGGCTGCGCCGCCGCCGGCCGAATCGGTTCGCCGCTCGTGCGGGGCATGTCCTTCAAGAAATCCGTCCAGCGATCGTCGTGGGGAAGCGTGCTGCGCTCCTCTTCCACGAGCCGACGGAATTCCTCGATTCCGATCTTGGCGACCAGGAACTTGATGCGCGCCCGGCCCCGGTTCTTCTTCTCTCCGAGACGCGCGAAGACCCGCGCCACCGCCTGAATCTGGGGCAGCATTTCCTCTTCGGGTGTGAACTCCGAGAGCACCTTGGCCTGGTGGGGCACCGGGCCCAAGCCGCCGCCCACTACCACCTTGAACCCGCGCTTGCCATCGACAACGCGCGCGACGTAACCGGCGTCGTGCATCTGGACCAGACCGCAGGCCTCGTGCTCGCAGCCCGAGAAGGCCGGCTTGAACTTGCGCCCGAAGTCCTGGACGTCGGGGTGGCCCAGCAGGAAGCGCATGAGTGCACTGGCGTAGGGAGACACGTCGAACGTCTCTGTGTGGCATACACCGGCGCGTGGACAGGCCGTGACGTTGCGAACCGAGTTGCCGCAGGCCTCGCGGGTCGTGATGCCGACGGCGGCCAGGCGCCGCATCAGGTCCGGCGTGTCTTCGATGTGGATGTAGTGAAGCTGGACGTCCTGGCGCGTGGTGATGTGGATGATTCCGTCCGAGTACTCCTCGGACAGCGCCGCCAGAACTTCCAGCTGCTCGGCAGACACACCGCCGTAGGGGATCTTGATCCGTTGCATTCCCGGCGCGTCCCAAACGGTATCCGGACCCTTGGTGGGGATCTCCGCATACGGAAGCCCCCGAACCGCGATGCCGTCGGCCCGCTGGCCGTTGTCGTAGCGCTGGCCGTAGACCCCCCGGCGCAACCGCGTTTCCGCGAAGACCCTCTCTTCGAGTTTGGCCTGACGGCGCAGCTGGAGCTGGGCCTCGAAGGCATCGATCTCGTCGGCCCACTGGGGATCGATCTGCTGGCGGAGGGCTTCCTTCCAGGTGTGGCTCGTGTTCGGGTCCATGGCCCTTCTCCCCGCGTCCGGCACCCCCGAGCACCAACGAGTTCGCCAATACAATCAGTAACTTGGCAGGGGGACGCCGATCGGCTGCGGACTGACTGTGGGCGCTGAGAATAGCTCAGGTCGCGGCGGAGGCCCCCGTTCCGTGGCGAGTCCATTCCATGGCGAGCGGTCCGGCAGCGGGCAACCATGCTGCCCATGCCGGGCTCCAGATGAGCAGACTCCTCGGGAACGGGGCGCTGGATGGCACGGCCGGGCCCGGTCTTCGGGTTCTCGCGGCGATGCTGCTGGCCGGCCTCGTCTTGAATTTTCTCGTCCGGCTTCCGGCGACCGCCGAGGTCCGAAACATCGACTTCCCCGGCTACCACCGCAGCGCCCAGCTCGTGCTGGAAGGGCGCAGCGAAGAACTCTATCGGAGCGAGGTCGCGCCCTTCACCAACCTGCCCATCGTGAGCGTACTCCTGGCTCCCCTGGGAAGACTCGAATACGCCGACGCCTGGCGCGTCATGTGGTGGCTCAACCTGTGCTGCTTCGCCGCCAGCTTCGGCCTGCTGCTCGGGGCCATCGCGCGCTTCTTTCCGCCGCTCACCTGGCCCGGGGCCCTGCTGGCATCGCTGATCTTTCTGGCCTTCGCACCCGTGATGCGTCGCTGTCTGGTGTTGGGTCAGACGACGCCGCTGATGTTGCTCGCGCTCACGAGCTTCTACTGGCTCTGCCGGAGTGGCTGGTCGCGAAGCGCGGGAGCGCTTCTGGGCCTCGTCTGTCTGATCAAGATTCCGCCGATCCTGATCGTCGGCCTGCTGGCCCTGCGACGGCGTACGTCGCTGGCGCTGACGGCTGTCGGCGTCATCACGGCGGGAGTTCTGCTCTCGCTGCTCTTGTTCGGAACCGATCTCGTGGGCCAGTACGCCGACCGGGTTCTCTGGGACAATCTCGGCCGCACCCACGCGGCCTTCAACAACCAGAGCCTCGACGG
>JAZFUU010000222.1:0-9977 GCA_036447375.1 Myxococcota bacterium | reverse complement strand
CTGGGGATCGCGGTGGTCGACTCGCCCGAGGACATTCAGGAAGAGGAAGAGGATGAAGCGGATGAGGAGGCCGACTCGAAGTAACGGCCCGTGTTCGAAGGACGGACAGTCTTTGGATTTTCCATTGCCCTCTCGTGGACTTAACCAGGTAGAGAGAGAAGTCGCTTGAAGAAGAGTTTGACTCCGCCGGTGCCGCGGCGGCTCTTTTCGGTCTGGAGCTGCTCGAGTGCCACCTGTCGCTTCGCGAGCTCGGTGACGAGGCGCCGCGTTTTCCGACTGTTGCCCTGAACCCGTTCGAACTCTCGAATGCGAGCGTCCATGTGTGCGCTCGCTTGAGACTCCAGCTTTTGGCTCGCAGTCTTCTGGAAGGCCTGGGTGTAGACCTCCACCTCCGCTTCATAGGCCTCGATCAGGGAATCGATCGCTTCGTCCGAATAGGTGCTGAAGGGCCCTTCCTTGGCGTCCCCCTCGGCGAGATTGCGCTGGTAGTTTCGGGTGCCGCCGATCCCAATGATGGCCAGAAGTGCCAATAGTACGACGAGTCTGCTGCCCATCCCTTCACTCCTCCACAGCGCCGATTGCGTCGGACTCTTCGTCCCCCCAGGACGTCGGCTTGTTCTCTTTCAGGAAGGACTCCAACTCATTTCGGGTCGGCAGCCCTGCCTGGGCTCCCAGAGCTCGGCAGTTGAGGGCAGCGGCAGCGTTGGCGGCCCGAAGCACCGTGTCCGCGTCCCAGCCCTCCAACAGGGCCCAGATGAACGCGCCGTGAAAGGCGTCCCCCGCCCCGGTGGTATCGCGAGGTTTGCTGCCAAACCCGGGGCTCTCGATGATGCGATCTCCCCATCGGGCGATCGCCCCGCGACCCCCAAGCGTCACTACCAACGGTCCATCGCCTGGGAACTCTGCCAGCGCCGCCCGCGCCGAACCCGCTTGGGATGAGGATTCGGCGAATTCGCGAGACACGATGGGAAAGTCGACCCGAGCCAGAAGTTCCAGAACTCCCGGAGCCGGCGTATCGGCATCCAGAAACACCGCTACCCCCGCCTCTCGAGCCACGTCCGCAGCCCAGCTCGCCGCCTCCGGGTCTCCGGCATCCAGGTGCAGAGCTCGTGCCGACTCGATGGATGCGCGACTCAGATCCGCGGGATGCAGGCGCAGCAAGGGGTCGCGATGCCAGAGCACCGTCCGCTCGCCAGCCTGGGCATCCACGTGGATCACCGCCAGCTGAGTTCGCGCGCCCGGCACCCGCTTTACGGCCGAGACGTCGACCCCGGCCTTTCGCAGGGGCTCGAGCACGGTCTCTCCATGGGGGTCCGCGCCCACCGCGCCCGCGTACGCCGTTCGCAGACCCAGCCGGGCGCAGGCCAGTGCAGCCGTGGCCACCTGCCCGCCCGGGAGGTCCAGCATCGCCTCGACTGCCTGCTTGCCTCCCGTAGCCGGCGCCGTCCCAACCACGCAGATCCGATCGAGGGAATTCTGACCGATGGCGAACACGTCGAGTGCGCGAGGTCGGTCGGCCTCGCGCCAGAGAGGGGCCACGTCGCCGAGGCTCCTCAGTACAACACCTGGTACGCATACAGGCTGCGCATGACGCGCTTCACGTACGCACGGGTCTGGTCGTACGAAATATCCTCGACCCACTCATCGTCGTCGCCGCCGGTTCGCTCGAGCCAACGCGCGACGACCCGGGGGCCGGCGTTGTAGCTCCCGATGATGGCCGAGGTGCGGCCGTCGAAGCGGTCCACCAGGCCGCCCAGGTACAGGGCCCCGAGTTGGATGTTGATCTGTGGGACGAGGAGATCCTCAATCGAGGGGCGCGCCATGCCGGCGCCCTTGGCCACAAGCTCCGCGGTTTCGGGCATCAGCTGAAGCAGTCCCCGGGCCCCGGAAGCGGAGATGACCGCGGGCCGGTAGCCGCTCTCTTCCCGCATCACCGCGTAGACCAGCGCGGGCTCCAACTCCGACCGTTGGTCGGTGGCCGCGGCGACGTGGCTCCCGAACGGCGCGGGCCAGGCGTGCCACCACAGCTCGAGCTGCGTGGGTACCGGGCCCCGGGCCAGCGATTCCGTATAGGCATCCACCATCAATCGCTGCGGACTGTGAAAATCACCGGCGTCGGCGTAGAGCTGGGCGAGCGCCAGCCGATCGTCGCGACCACGAGCCCGGGCGAACAACCGATTGAGCTCATCCAGCGCTTCGGGCGTCATCCCGGCCTCGAGAAGAATTCGGGGAAGAGCCAGATCGCTGGGCGCGAGATTGGAGCGGCCCACCCGGATTTCGACGGGCTCGATCCCCTCCTCAATCAACGTTTTCCCGTCTCGAGCCCGGGCCCGGTTTCGAGCCCGCCACCCGTAGTAGGACAGCGGGTACTCGCGGACGATCGCCGCGAACTGGGCTCCGGCATCGCCCTGGCCCGCCCGCTCCAGCGCGCGCAGGCGCCAATAGCGGCCACGCAGCGCGGCGATGGGATCACTCGATTGTTCCTCCAGCGTCTCGAAGTAGGCGATGGCCGACTCGAAGTGTCCCTCGCGGTAATCGCGCCAGCCGAGTCTCCAGAGTGCGGCGGCGTGATAATCCGACCGGGCCGAGCGCTTCACCAGGCCCTCGAACAGCGACCGCGCCCGGGCCGACTCTCCCTCACCATCCCACAGCAGAGCGGCCAGAAAGAGGGCTCGCGTGGCATGGCTGCCTTTCCGCCCTCCCAGCGCTTCGAGCATCTCGGCCGCTGCTCGGGGTTGACCCGCCCGCGCCAGCGAACGGGCGCGCCAGATCCGATTTTCGTCCCCGTCCGGCAGAGCGCTGAAGGCCGCGGTGGCGTCGGTGTACCGGCGCAGACGGAACAGGGTCTGTCCTCGGCGACGCCGGGCCAGGTTTCGATCCTCCTCGCTCAACCACTTCGAAGCCAGAGCCCGGTCGTAGGCCGCCAGGGCGAGCTCGTTTCGCCGCAACCGGTACAGCACATCGCCGCGCCTCTTGTAGCCGGTTCCGATTCGGAGCCGGGCCTCGAGTCGCGCCTCGACCGCATCGAGTTCGGAGTTGGCCGCGGGCGCCGCGTTCGACAGCGGATAGGACATCCAGACGTTCAGAAACGACTGTCCGCCGGTTTCGAGCGACCCCGCTTGCACCTGGGAGCGACCCAGGTCCAGGTAGAGCGCGGCCAGGCGTTCGGAATCATCGGTGGCGTCGATCGCGCTGCGCCAGGCGGCGCGCGCCGATTCGAAATCGCCGGCCGCGGAGTAGGCGGCAGCCAGCGCGGCATAGAGATCCGAGCGCAGGGGCGACCCGTTTCCCGACCAGCGGCGCCGGAGAGCAATGGCCTCCGGATTCTTTCCCGCATCCACCAGCAGTCGCATTCGCAACAGGTCGGCGTAATCCGCGACGATCGGATACTGCTTCGCGAGAGTGGCGAGCAGCGCCTCGGCTCGCTCGACCTGGCCGGCGACGGTGGCTTGTTAGGCCTGGCGCAGCAACCGCGCCGGAGCCGACACGTCGGCCTCGGGTCGGCTCGCCTCGATCGGGTCCGGGGTCTGACGCGCGACCGCCACCGCGGCCAGCCCCGCCACGAGGACCCCTCCCCACGCCGTTCTGACCACCCATCCGAACGCGTCTCGAATGCGACGCACCCTGATACCTGACGCCATCCCCATCCCATCGGAGTTTGCTAGAGACAGCCGGAGTGTCAAACGCACGATCGCTCACGGGCCCGTCGCGGGCCGAGCCGTTTTCGAGCCATTGTCGAGCCGACAGGCCTCGGGTAGGTTGATTCCCTTGCCGATCGTCCGAATACCGGCCCCGTGCGGGGTCGTTCTCGCGCTCCTCGCCGCCATCGCCTGTGGGGGCGCAGACGACAAAACGGTGGCCTCCTCCGGCGATCCGGTCGCCCCGCCCCCCGTCTCCCGACCCCGCGGCATGTGGGTGCTCTGCGAAGGCAGCCAGCGGGTCCTTGAGCATCCCGAGCGAATTCCGCTGCTGATTGCCGATGCCCAGAAGCTCGGGGTCACCGACCTGTTCGTCCAGGTCTACCGCGGCGGTCGCGCCTGGTTCGACTCCAGCCACGCCGATGCGGGACCGTACCGGGAACTAATGGCCGCCACGGGCGAGGACACCCTGTCCCAGCTGCTCGCCCAGGCGCATGCCGCCGACCTGCGGGTCCACGCCTGGGTGAACGTTCTGAACCTGGCGCGCAATCGCGATGCGCCCCTCATCCGCGACCTGGGCCGCGACAGCGTCCTCAGCGACCAGTTCGGCCGATCGCTGCTCGACTACCCCGATTTCGACGTGCCCGCGCCCGATCGTCGCTATTACCGCATGGGCACGCCCGGGGTCTGGATGGATCCGGCGGCCCCCGGCGTGGCCCAACGCCTGGGCGTGACCTTCGCCGAATTGCTGACCCGCTATCCCCAATTCGACGGCCTTCACTTCGACTACATCCGCTATCCGGACGTGCTTCCGTTCGCACCCGGCTCGCGCTTTGGCGTGGGGCTCGACTTCGGTTATGGCGCTCCCACCCGGGCCCGCTTCAAACGCGACACGGGCCTCGACGCACCTCTGGGCGATTCCGTGACCAACGCGAGCCGGTGGGACTCGTGGAAACGAGACCAGTTGACGGCCCTGTTGGTTGAGCTGCGTTTCGCGGCGCGAATCGCCCACGACACGGTGCAGCTCTCCGCTGCCGTATGGGCCTGGGCCGACCGCGCCTATCTGTCGCAGGGTCAGGACTGGCGGCAATGGCTGGAAGCCGGGCTCCTCGAGTTTGCGGTGCCCATGGCCTACACCGTCGACGATCGCGCGCTCCGCTATCACGCCGAGAGTTACGCCGGACTTCCCATCGGGGACCGCATCTGGGTGGGTCTCGGAACCTGGCTGTTCGCCGGCCGGCCCGAGCGGGCCCTCGAGCAGCTCCGGATCGTTCGCGCCGCGGGAGCGGCCGGGGATTCGCTCTTCTCCTACGACTCGATCGTCGAGGCGCCCGACCTGCGTGCGGCCCTCATCGGCGAGGCGACCGTCATTGAGTGAGGACCCCCTCGACGCCTTCGACTATGTGCTTCCCAGCGACCGCATCGCGCAGCACCCACCCCCCGAACGCGACGGCGGACGTCTGCTGGTGCTCGAGCGTTCGGGAGGTTGTTGCCGACACAGCCGGGTGCGCGAGTTGCCGCGATGGCTGCGGGAGGGCGATCTGCTGGTGGTCAACGCGACGCGGGTGCTTTCCGCGCGGCTGCGCGGGCACAAGGCGAGCGGCGGCGTGGCCGAGGCACTGCTCCTGGGAGCGGACGCGTCGCACCCCAGTTCTCCTTCCAATTCGCTGTCTCACCCCACTTCGTACCGGGCGCTGCTGCGCGCGAGCGGTCGGCGCCGCGAGGGAGAGAAGTTCCGATTCGGCTCCCCGGAAGCCGGAATCGATGCGGAGATCGCGGAACTCGGCGCCGAAGGCGTCGTCCGGCTCGTTTTTCAACCGGGCGCCCTGCCCTACAGCGTCGGCGAGACGCCCCTGCCGCCCTACATTCGCCGCGACGCGCCGGTCGCGAACGACGCCGAACGTTACCAGACGACCTTCGCCCGGGTGCCCGGTTCCGTCGCTGCGCCGACCGCCGGATTGCACTTGAGTTCGCGGCTGCTGGCCGATCTCGCGCGGGCCGGGGTAGAGCAAGCGGAACTGGTGCTGCACGTCGGACCGGGCACCTTTCGGCCGGTGACTCCCGCGGCCTGGGCCCAGGGCCGCCTGCACGCCGAGCCCTTCGATCTTTCCGAAGAGACCGCCGAACAGATCGCGCGGGCGCGACGGCGGGGCGGGCGCATCGTCGCCGTCGGCACGACGACGGCGCGGGTGCTCGAAACCTGCGCCGATCGCGACGGAGTGGTGCGCCCCGGACGCGGCCAGACCGAGCTGTTTCTCAGACCGGGCTCGCAGTTTCGCGCCGTCGACCACCTCCTGACGAACTTTCACCTCCCCCGCTCTTCGCTTCTGTTGCTGGTCGCCGCCTTCGCTGGCCGCGAGCCGATCCTCGCCGCCTATGCCGAGGCGATTCGAGAGGGCTACCGCTTCTACTCCTACGGCGACGCCATGCTCATTCGCTGACGTGCCGGCCCTTCACTCGGTCGATAACCCCGCCTTCTTCGAGATCCTCGCCGAGGACGGGACGGCCCGCAGGGGGCGGATCCAGACACCGCACGGTGTGATCGAGACCCCGGCCTTCATGCCCGTGGCGACCTTCGGCGCCGTGCGCGGCATTTCCCCCGGCGAATTGCTGGGCGCGGGGGCACAGATGCTCCTGGCAAATACATTTCACCTGCACGAGCGGCCCGGGGAGGCGGTGATCGCAGCCCAGGGAGGGCTGCACGGATTCACCGGCTGGCGAGGTCCCTGGCTCACGGACAGCGGCGGATTCCAGGTGACGTCGATGGCCGATCGCCTGATCGTCGAGGAACAGGGCGTGACGATTACCTCGCCCCTCGACGGACGCCGTCGACTCCTGACACCCGAGAGCGTCGTGTCGATCCAAGCGGCGCTGGGATCCGACATCGCCATGGTGCTCGACGAATGCCAACCGCCGGATGCAGACGTCGACGGAACCGGCGGCGCCACTCTCCGCATGCGGGCTGCAATGGAGCGCACCCTGCGCTGGGCCGAGCGGAGCCGCGCCGTGCAACCGCGAGATCGACACAGCCCGGCGCTCTTCGGAATCGTCCAGGGCGGCCTGTCGGAAGACCTGCGCCGGGCGAGCGCCCGGGCCACGGCGGCCCTGGGCTTCGACGGCCACGCCCACGGCGGGCTCGGTCTCGCGGAAGAACCGGCGCAGCGCCGCGATTTGCTGGCGGCCACCCACGCGGAGCTGGGGACTTCGTTGCCGCGGTATCTGATGGGTATCGGTCCCCCCGCCGAAATCCTCGACGCGATCGCCGTCGGTGTAGATCTCTTCGACTGCGTAATTCCGACGCGCAACGGCCGGCACGGAACGCTCTTCACGTCCGCGGGTGTACTGAAGCTGCGCAGCGCCCGCTTTCGTGAAGACGGCGCACCGCCCGACCCCGAGTGCGACTGCACCACCTGCGCCCACCACAGCCGCGCCTACCTACACCATCTCCTGCGGACGAACGAGGCCCTCGGGGCCCGCTTGGCGAGCCTTCACAACCTGCGCTTCACCTTGCGTCTGCTCGAGGGCGCGCGGCTCGCCATTTCCCAGGGCCGCTTCGATGCCTTCCAGCAGGACTGGCTCTAACGGCCCTGCCGCCCTTCCAACGCCAGACACAGTCCTGCGTAGTATGGGAGTTCGAAACCGAGAGCTGCCGGCAGGATCTGCAGATCGCGACCCAGCACCGGCCACACCTGCGCTGCCACCCGCTCGCGCAACGGGGCGAAGCACAGCGCCTCGCCGGCACTCACGGGAATCGTTCCCAACACCACCACGTCGGGCTCGAGCGCAAACGCCAGGGTCACGATGGCGCGGGCCAGATACCGATTGAAGCGGTCCATCTCGGACCGCGCGAAGACATCGCCCTGCTTCGCCGCCGCCACGACGTGTTCGGGCCTCACCCGGGTGACGTCTCCCGCGAGTCGTGCCACCTGACTCGACTCCGGGGTGATCTCGCGGAGCCGACGGGTCCAGGCCGCGCCGCCGACGTAGGCCTCGAGACAGCCGCGCTGACCACATACGCACCGGGCCCCGTCCCACTCGACCGGCGCGTGGCCGATCTCGCCCGCGTTGCCCCGGCGTCCCCGGTGCAAGCGCCCCCCGAGCACCAGCCCCGCACCGATTCCGGTGGACGCCGTCAGGTAGACGACATTTTCGAACCCCTGCCCCGCCCCGTGCCGCCACTCGGCCAGAACCGCGGCATTGGCGTCGTTTTCGAGCCGAACCGGCGCACCCAACGCTTCGGCGAGGGTCGATTGAATCGGCACGTCCTTCCAGCCGGGAAGATTGGGCGGCTGCAGCAACAGGCCCCGCTCCCGATCCATCGGGCCCGGGGCCGAAACGCCAATCCAGTCGACATCGGCCGCTGTCTTCCCCGCGCCTGCCAGGAGCTCGCGGACGTCCTCGGCAATGCGGGCGAGGTCGTCCGCGGGGCGATCCGTCGCTTCCATGGCACGCCGCCAATGCGACGTGGGCCGTCCGCTCTCGTCGCCCAGGGCCAGAGCCAGCTTGCTGGCGCCGATGTCGATCCCAACCAGGACGGGGGCGGGGACGGGAACAGGCATAAAATATCTTTAATATCAAAGAGTTAACGGATCGACTGCGAGCATATCACAGGCCGCTCAGGCGCGTCTGCCGGTGCGCCGATAGAAACTCAGCGCCGGCCGGGACCTGCGAGTCCTTCTGCCGGTCGCCGTGGAAGGGGGTTTCCAGCATGCGCATTCGTGTCACCGGCCTGTTCATGGTCCTGCTGCTCGGCGCCAGTCCCGGGTGCATCAGCCTCAGCGATCCGATGGGCTGGCGCAACGCTCTCAAGAATTCACAGCTCACCTACACCCAATCGATTCGTTGGGGCAACCTCGAGAAGGCCGGCGAATTCGTGGATCCGGAACTGCGCGAGGCGTTCTTCGAAACCGCCACCGCCTTCGCGAACATTCGAATCACCGACTACGACATCGGATCGATTCACTACATCTCCTCGAGCGAGGCGACCGTGAACGTGACCTACCGCGCCTACGCACGGGGCACGTACCTCGATCGCGTCATCCGCGAGACGCAGGAGTGGCGGCGCGTTGGCGTCGGTGGCCAGTGGTGGGTTCGACCGACGATCCAGAAACTCGTCGCGGGCATCAAGTAGCCCTCGCGGTCGTGGGTCGGCTTCGCCCGAAGCTCGAGACTGTGAGGGCGCGACGATGGATCGGTCTGGGCATGGCGCTGATGGCGGCGGCATCCCTTTGCGGGCTCGCCTCGCCGGCTGTCGCCAATGAACGTGAGTGGACGCACTGGCAGAAGCGTCATCGGGAGGCGATCCACACGGTCGACTACGAACGCCGACACTACGCATCGGCCCTCGCGGCGTATCAGAAGTCGCGGCATCGCCGAAGCGTTCGCGGAAAAGAGAAGCAGGAGATTCTCGTGCAGCGCGAAGCGGCGCTAGAGGCCTGGGCCGAGGCCGAGCGCTGGCTCGTGGAATTTCGGGATGAAGCGAGGCGCGAGGGCGTGCCGCCGGGCTATCTGCACGACGCGCCGACGGCGCCGCTCCCCGAGTCCTGAACCTCTCGCGCGCCGCCCCCGCGACGCCCGGCGGGGGAGCGACTAGCGAAAGTCGCTTTCGTCGATGATGTCGTTGACGTTGATCTCGACCGAGCGCGGCAGCACCACCGCCACGGTCTTGCCTCCGCGGCTCACCACCAGGCTCTGGCGTGTGACCGCCCCGCCCTCGGGTCGGGTAAAGAGCGTTTCGACCACGATGGGCGGGCCGTCCCCATCGGTACGGATGTCGATGGTGGGTGCGTTTTCGTCGCCCGTGCTCAGTCGAATCGTCTCCGAGGCTCCACCGAATCGGGCCATGGCCGGTCGGTTTCGCGTCTCGGGTACTTCGCGGTTGAACTCGCGCAGGTGCTCCAGCCGCGTGGTCAGTTCCGCCGCGTAGGCGGCGCCGATGCCTTTAGCCTGGGGCGTGTAGCGATCGTAGTTTCGAAGGTGTGCCGAACTTCGCTTGACCGCTTCGGCGCGATAGCGCGCAGGGATCGCATCGCGATCATCCGTGAAGGCATACACCCCGTCTTCGGTGCGCCAGGAATAGACGGTCTTCGCAGCGGCCGGAGCCACCCACGCCATTCCCGAGACCAGACCCGCAATTGACAGACACCCGAACCATGAGAGCTTCTGCATCGAAGTTTCTCCTTGTTGGGTATTGGCCGATCGGGACAAAAAGTGGCAATGACTTCAAGGACTTATCTGCGCAGCCCGGCTGCAGGCGGGGTGCAGGCGGCCCGGTTTGACAGCCACGGGAGCAGCGGATATCACTACGGCCGCATTGTTGCGGGGTAGAGCAGTCTGGTA
>JAZFUU010000221.1:0-13360 GCA_036447375.1 Myxococcota bacterium | reverse complement strand
TTCGATACGCGCCTCTACAAGAAAATGGGCGATCTGGGGATGCTGGGTCTGCGCTTCGATCCGCGCTGGGGCGGGGCGGGATTGGACTGGTCGTACACGGCCATCCTTTTCGAGGAACTCACCCGGGGTGGCAACGCCGGGGTCACCATGGGCATCAGCGTCCAGACCGACATGGCAACTCCCTCGCTCCACCAGTTTGGGAGCGATGATCTGCGTCGACAATTTCTGGCTCCCGCGATCGCGGGCGAACTGGTGAGCGCCATCGCCGTCACCGAGCCCGAAGCGGGTTCCGACGTCGCGGGGATCAAGACTCGCGCCGTGCGCGATGGTGACGATTGGGTCATCAACGGAAGCAAGATCTACATCACCAATGCGGCGACGGCGCATTGGTTGTGCCTGCTGGCGGTCACCGATCCGGATGCCGGCTATGGAGGGTTCTCTCAGATCATCGTGCCCACCGATACCCCCGGATTCCGCTTCGAGCTTCTGGACAAAATCGGGAACTGGGGCTCGGATACGGGCCTGCTGTACTTCGAAGATGTGCGGGTGCCCACTGCCTACACCATCGGCGAGCCCGGACGCGGCTTTCAGCAGCAAATGATGCAGTTTCAGGACGAACGCCTGGTCGCGGCCATCAGCACGATCGCCGGCGCCCAGCATCTTTGGGATGAGACCCGGAAACACGCAGAAGAGCGAAAACTATTCGGGACGACGCTCAGCAAGATGCAGGTCACCCAGTTCAAATTCGTCGAGATGCTCACCCAGATCACCGCGGCTCGAGAACTGGTCTACAGCTGTGTTCGCAAGCGCATCTGCGGTGAGGATGCGACTCTGGAAATCTCGATGGCCAAGCTGTTCTGCGGGCGCACCTCACGCAGTGTCGCCGACGAGTGTATTCAGCTGCACGGGGGCTACGGGTACATGAAGGAGAGCGTCGCGGGCCGCGCCTTCGTCGACACGCGGTTGATCAGCATCGGCGGCGGCTCCGACGAGACCATGATCCACTACCTGGCGAAGATCCTCGGCTTTTAGCGCTGATCCGCGGTCGCCCGCTCACGCGAAACGTCTCCGGAAGGCGGCCGACTCGTAGACATCGGGGTTCACGCAATCGGGCGCGCGTTTCCCCTCGAGCATGGCCAGCGCGTTGGTCGCCGCCACGGTCGCCATCCGATCTCGAGTGCCCCGGGTGGCGCTACCCAGATGCGGAAGCAGGACGACGTTCTCGAGCGCCGCCAGGCCCTCCGCCATCGCGGGCTCGTTTTCATAGACGTCGAGACCGGCCCCCGCGATCTGCTTCTCGCGCAGGGCCCGCACCAGGGCCGCCTCGTCTACGATCGGTCCGCGTGCGGTGTTGATCAGGTACGCGGTCGTCTTCATCAGTCGGAGTTCGCGCTCGCCGATCCGGTGCCGGGTGTCATCAGACAGCGATGTGTGTATGCTGACGAAGTCGCTTTCTCGCAGCAGCGCATCCAGATCGGCCCAGCGAGCCTGTTCGTCGTCCTCGATCGCCTGACGGGCAAAAGGATCGAAAGCGAGGACGCGCATGTCGAAGCCCAGGGCGCGCCGAGCCACGGCCCGACCGATCCGTCCGAATCCGAGAATTCCCAACGTCTTCGGGCGGTCTTCTCCGCCCGTCGAGACATCCTCACCGAGCAGGAGATTGGGGCCCCACACCTTGTAGTCGCCTCGGCGCATGAAGGCGTCGCCCGCGGAGACGTTTCGGGCGACGGCGAGGAGAAGTGCCCAGGCGAGGTCCGCGGTCGTATCCGTCAAGACTCCCGGGGTGTTGCTCACGGGAATCCCCAGGTCCGTCGCGGCGTCTACATCGATGTTGTCGAAGCCCACCGCGAAGTTCGCAACGCCCCGCAGTCGTGGGTTCGCCGCCATGACGTCGCGGTCGATGGCCTCCGTCAGCAGTGACACCAGGACGTCTGCCCAGCGCACACCCTCGAGCACTTCTTCCCGGCTCGGGCGGGTGCTTTCTGAGCCGGACCAGACGCGTAGCTCGGCTTTCGATTCCCGGATTCGCGCGAGTCCCGCATCCCGGATCCGTCGGGTGACAAAGACCTTTCCGAGCACGATCGCGCGAAGCTACAGGTCGCCGAGAATCTGGTCCAGATGGGTCTGTGGATCGACCTGCTTGTACGCCAGCTTGATGACGCCCGACTCGTCGATCACGTAGCTGATGCGACGAGCGTAGCCCTCGTCGGCGTTCCGGGCCGCGTGATACGCCATCCCGACAGCCCGATCCGTGTCGCAGAGAAGCGGATAGGGAAAGTCGAACTTCTCGGCGAACGCCTTGTTGTCTTCCGCGCCGTCGAAGCTGACGCCCAGTACCTCGAGGCCCGCCGCGCGAACCTCATCGATTCGATCGCGTAACTCGCGACCCTGAATCGTTCAGCCAGGGGTGTCGGCCTTGGGGTAGAACCACAGCAGGACCTTCTTACCGCGAAAATCCGCCAGGCGAATGGTGTTGCCGCTGTGGTCCTGGACTTCGAAATCCGGTGCCGTCGTTCCGACGTCGAGCATGATTGAGTACCCCCTCTTCGGGCGGGAACTGTATCAGAGCGCGGGACGCGAAGCCCGCGGCGAATCTCGAATCACGCGCAGCGTAGCGAACGCCAGAAACATCAGGATCGCGAAGCTGATCCATGCGAAGACACCGTCGCATTGGCTCCCCCGGCATCGCAGCAGCCAGCTGGATGCCGATAGCAGCATCAACGCCGCCCCGATCGACGGCCACCGTGTCCACAACAAGGCGAAGACGAGGAGGATCGCGTAGTAGTACGAACTCAACTTGAGCACGACCGGAATCAGCGCGACGCCCAGCACGGCGATCACCCAATCGGGCTGTTGCGGCCGACGCGACGCCACGACGGCCAACAGCACTGCGAACCCGACGACGATGAGTGCATACACGAGTCTGCGCCCGGCGAAGGTCTCGTTTCGGTCCCCTCTCCACTCCTCGTAGAGGTCGGTCTTCGTGCGGTCGGTGGCCACGGCGATGCGTCTGTCGTAGTCGTAGGAGAGCAGTGCCCGCAGGCCGACGTCATTGTCGCTCGCCGTTTCGAAGTGAGTGCGAGTGTTCTGCACAAAATCGCCCCAGCTGCGAACTCCGCCCGCGATCGCGGAGGAAAGACCGACCAGAATCAACGCGCTGCCGGCGAAGGCCAGACCGAAGCGCCGCTGGGATTCGGTGGGGCGGAACGACCGTTCGAGCGCCATTTGGATCAGCGCCGTCAAGGCGAGCGAGGCGGCGATCAACCCCGGGAAGATTCGCAGGCAAGTGGCATAGGCCAGCAGGACGCCGGCGGCAGCGGGACGCTCGCGTCGCAGGCAGCAGATGCCGGCAACGGACAGCGCGAGCCAGTCATAACGGAGGATGGAGCCGCCGACCCATTCCCAGCGAGCGGGCTGGTTCGTTCCCCAGAAAATCAGCGCGATGCACAGGCTGCGCCAGCCGAAGGCCCAGGCCACCGCGCCAAACATCATCGTCAGAAGTAGCGGGTCGATCATCGTGAGCCAGCGAAGCTGCCCGATACTGGCGGGGCCGGTGTTCGTCAGAGGCGTGCCCAGCAGCCCCCAGGCGGGCGGCGCGTTGTATCCGTGGTCGGTCCGAATCTTCAGCCAGGATTCGAAGGGCAGGCCCTGACGGAACCAGGCGATATCGCCGCTGAAGGCGCGCCAACGCGCCTCGCTGAAGTGCTTTTTGCAGCGATCCGGTTCGGTGACGAGCGGTCCGGCGTTTTCGAGCCGATTGGTCTCGAGGTCGCGAATCGTCGATTGGGAGACCCTGGTTCCGAATCCGGCTTCGACGTCGGCGCGTACGCTGCACTCGTAGATCCGCGTGTAGCCGAGCTCCGGAAAGTACTTGCCGCCGATGTAGTAGTGGAAGGCGTCGAAGGGATGGAACCAGACACCGAAGCCCCCCTGTCGGGGAAACCACCAGGCGACGATCGTGAGCAGCGCCAGGCTGACCAGCAGGCCGTCGCGGGTCCGGCGGCCGAGGGCGTCGCGCCGCAGCCGAGCCAACGCGAGTCCGCCGAAAAGCAGCAGGGTCGTTGCCGCAGCGATGAGGATGCGCAGGGTCTCCGCGATCGCGATCAGGCGATCGGGGGTGGGCAGAATCACCGCCGCTCCTCCAGGTCCGCCTTCTCGGGGCCGCGGGTCACTTTACCATGGGCCGGAGGTGGCTCAAGTCGATGACGATATGCGTCGATGTCTTCAGATCATCGTCCCTGGCCGAGGCCGGACTGTGCATCGACGCCTTACCTACCTGCTGTTGCTGTTTGGAGCCCTTTTTGTCTATTGGGACGATGCCATCGAATTCATAGGTCTGGTGAAGTCCGAGTCCTCGGCGGAACGGCGGGCTGAGGGCGAGTCCACCCCAACCGGGATGGACGTGGAGCGAGAACCGACGGACCTCGAGAGGGCCGTCCAGCGCAGCCTCGAGACCCAGGCGCGAAACGCCTTGCCCCCCGACCGTGTGGTCAAGGCCGATGGCCGCGTCCTTCGGGGACGGGTCCTTTCCGAGACGAGCACCGGCATCCGGATCCTCCGAAGTTTCGGGAACTCGGGACAGATGGAGATGACGATTCCCCGGTCCGAGATCCGGGAGGTCGCGCGAAATGCCAACCCGGCCCCGCAGATCAGCTTCCGCGACGTTCGGTTCAAGCTCGAATTTCCCAATCTCAATTTCTACCGACGTCCACCCTTTACGATCATGACCGATCAGGACTTTTTCAAGGTCGAGCACGCCGTCCGGACGCTCGAGGAGCTGCACTTCGAGTTCACCCGCTCGTTCGAGCCCTTGATCACCCAGACCGAGCGCAAAGATGGCATCCAGATCCTGATCTTCTCGGACGAACGACTCTTCGTCGCGTATCGGGACGAGTACGCCCCTGAGGTCTCGTACGCTTCGGGCTTCTACAGCCGCATCAAGAACCGCCTCGTGATCTTCGACCAGGTGAATTCGGAGTGGAGCGAGCGTGCGAAGCAGGAGATCGACAGCGTGAGGCCGAATCGACTCTTCGCGGAGTCGGCAGGGCATCGTGCCGCCCTCGATCGCTGGCAAACCACCGCAAAGAGTCTGGTGCGAGCCGAAGCCGGTCGCGTGAATCGGGCCGTCCTCCGGCACGAGGGCGCCCATCAGCTGTTCTTCACCTACGGCGTTCATTCAGAGCGGGGGGCGGAGCCTCTATGGCTCATCGAAGGACTTGCTGGCTTCTGGGAGTTCGGAGCGAATGGTGCGAACCCGGCGCGGTCCGACGAGTTGAAGCGCGCCGGGTCCTTGCTCCGGGGTGCGGGCCTCCGAACTTTCGTGAACGCCGCGGCTGGCGAGGGCTTCAGCGCCCTCGACGACGACGCGTTCGTGGGGTTCGCCTATGCCCAGTCCTGGTTCATCGTACGGCACCTGATTCGGAATCATCGGGAGGGGTTCTTCGAATACATCCGCTTCGTCCGCGATACGGATGGCCGATCCGACCTACCCGCGCCGGGCGCGACCCCTCACTTCGAGCAGTTGAGCCGATTCGTCGGTCTTTCCCCCGACGAACTCGAACGCGATATGGTACGGGGGTTCCAACGATTGTAGACGCGAGCGGGTACTGGCGGAACCGTGACCTCGATCGCTATCCAACCTGTCAGGAGGACCCCCCCCCATGGGCAATCAGGAGTTTTCACTTCGAGAAATTTCAGACCGGATCCAGATCAACGACCTCTTGATCCGATACACGTCGGCGATCGACGAGAAGGACTGGGCCCTGCTCGACACCTGCTTTACCCCCGACGCCCACGTGGACTACGTCTCGTCCGGGGGGGTCAAGGGCAGCTATCCCGAGGTCCGGAAGTGGCTCGAAAAGGCGCTGGCTGCGTTTCCGATGACGATGCACTTCATCAGCAACTCGACAGTCCGGCTGCAGGGAGACACCGCCCAATCGCGCACCTATGTCATCAATCCCATGGGCTTCCCCAAGTCCGACGGCAGCCTTCAACTCTTTACCGTAGGTGCCTACTACGTGGACAAGCTCGTTCGCACCGACGACGGCTGGCGGATCGCCGAGCGCGTCGAGGAGCAGGCCTACCTGGAGGGGAGTCTGCCCAAAGCGCTCAAGATTCCGACTGCGTGAGCCGGTCTTCAGTCTTCGCTCGGAGTACCGACGCCCAGCTCGGCCAGGGCTCGATTCGTGTAGCGGGGATCTTCCGTAACCTCACGGACCACATAGGGGGCGAGCCAGTCGGGAAACGGCGGCCGATCGGACGCTCGGGCGAGTTCGACCTCCGCAAGCTGGAGATCCCGATCCAGGAATTCGTCGATTTCCCACAATAGATCGCCGTCGGGCACCTGGTAGCGGCGCTTGCGAACCCTGCATTCCACGGTGAGTGACCACAGACGATCGAACACCGCTTCGGTGGTCTCGTCCTCCAGTTCGATGCGCGCCACTCCCTTCCCGAATTTGAGGGTGCGGAAATAGGTATCGCCGGTTTCCTTGCGGACCCGGCGGATCCGATCGCGCAGGCACCGGCCGGGCAGCCATCCCTGGTCGACGTCTGCCGTGTCGACGCCGGCCCGGATCGGAGGCAGCGCTCGCAGCAGATATTTCCGCTCGATTTCCAGCACCGCCCCTGCCATCCGGCTGAGATCGAGGTCGGGCGCCGCGGGAAACTCGGCGCCCGCCGAAATCTGAGCGGGTGTGACCAACCACGCGAGGCCGCCCCCGCCAGACGCGAGATCGCGCCAACGCGATCCGTCGAAATCGATTCGCACAAGGGTCGCTGTGGGAAACGCGAGGCGCCCACCGCCGATCAGCTGACGGGTCAGATCCGAGCACCCGGGCTCGTGGCCGACGACCATGACCCGGTCCAGCCGGTCGTCCTGGGTCGCGATTTCGTTCAACATCGAGTCGGGGGAGCCCTGATACAGCGCGTCGAGCGGGCGTAGGGGACACGACCAGTCGCCGGCATCGGCGGCCAGCTCGGCGGTGGTGCGCGCGCGCCGGGCGGAAGAGGTGAGAACCAGCTCGGGCTGCGAACCCAGCCGGGACAGGAAGAGTCCCGCACGCTGCGCTTCGTCTCGCCCTTGCTGGTCGAGGGGTCGCTCGTGGTCTCCCTCGGGAGAACCGGTTGCCCGGGCGTGGCGCAGAAGAAACAACGACTTCACGGAAGGGATACTGGCCCAGGACCCGCTGCGCTGGAAGGGCGGGGCCGGACTTCCTGGAACCGCGCGGGGAACTCGAACGGGCGCACGCGGGCGCGGCCGACCACGGACTCTAGGCGTCGAAGCGCGCCAGTGCCTGGAAGCGATCGACGTGATAGTCGGCGTCGCCGAACAGGCCGTTCAGGACACGCAGTCGTTTGAAGAACAGGCCTTCGTCCTGTTCGTCGGTGACGCCGATGCCGCCGAGCAACTGGATGGCGTTTTCCTGCACGAACCACCCGCCGCGGTTCAGCTGGAGTTTCGCGGCGGACACCTCCGCTTTCCGCTCCTCGGGGTCTTCGGAATCGACCTGGATCGCGGCGAGAATCATGGTCGAGCGGCACAACTCGGTCTCGATGAACATTTCGGCGGCCCGGTGCTGGAGCGCCTGGAAGGTTCCGATGGGGACCCCGAACTGCTTTCGTTCCTTCAAGTAGGCGACCGTGCGCTCGAAAAGCTCCTGAATTTCGCCCTGGCCCTCGGCGCAGGCCGCGGCGGTGCCGCGGTCGATGGCCCACTCGAGCGGCTCGAGCCCGCGGCCCTCTTCGCCGAGCACCTGCGAGGCGTCCACCTGGACACCGTCGAGATGCAGCGCCGCCATGCGCTGACCGTCCATGCCTCTCACCGGAATTCGATTGAAACCGGGGGCGTTGGCCTCGACGATGAAGAGGGTGAGGCCTTCGGCGTCGAGCTGCTCGCCCGAGGTTCGCGCCGCTACCACGATGTTTTCCGCGGCGTGACCGTTGAGCACCCAGACCTTGTCTCCCTGGAGCGTGTACGTATTCCCCGATTTCGATGCACTCGTCAGGCAGTCGCGCAGGTTGTAGCGACTCTGTTGCTCGGCATAGGCCAGAGCCAGGGACTCGCGACCCTCGATCATCGGGGCCAGGTAGCGCTCGACCTGCTCCTCGCGACCGAATCGCGAGATCAGCCCTCCTGCCAGAACGACCGATGGTATGTAGGGTTCGGGTACGAGGCCGCGGCCGAGTTGTTCCAGGATCAACGCCATGTCGACGAAGCGTCCGCCAAAGCCGCCCTGCTCTTCGGCGAAGGAAACGCCGAGCCATCCGTATTCGCCGAATCGCTCCCACATGTCGGCTTCCCAACCGCGCTCGGTGTCTCGCAGCTTGCGAAAGCGCTCGACGGGCGAGTCGTTCGCCACGAATTTCGCGACCGAGTCAACGATCATCTGCTGTTCGTCGGTGAGGTCGAAATTCATCGGTGCTTCCCATGCAGCATCAGTCGGTTCCATTCACGATCGATCGATCCCAACCCATCGATCGATCTTACGGACTCGGCAGGCGCAGAATGGCCTTGGAGATGATGTTTTTCTGGATCTCGTTGGATCCGCCATAGATCGTGTTGGCTCGAAGGTAATTGAATTCCGAGGCGACCGAATTTTCGTGCTCGGGCAGGGTCTCGATGGGCGAGTCCAGCCATCCGAGGGCATTGTGTCCCATGGCGTCCATCGCCAGCTCGGTGAATTCTTGTTGCGTTTCCGTGCCTACGATCTTCAGGATGGAGCTCTCGGCGCCGGGCGCGCGGCCCACCTGCGCGGAGGCCAGGTTGCGGTAGTTCGCCACCGTCAGCGCCCGGTAACGCATCTCGAGCTGCGCGATTCGGCGTCGGAACCCCACATCGTCCATCAGTGAACGGGTTCCTACCGGTGTGCCGCGGGCGATGCGTTTGACCATGGACAGCCAGCGCCCCGACTCCGCGATGCCACCGATCGAGGTGCGCTCGTGTCCGAGCAACGCCTTGGCCATGGCCCAACCGCCGTGCTCGGGGCCGACTCGGTTTTTCTGAGACACCCGGGCGTCCTTGAACCAGGTCTCGGAGAACGCAAGGGTGCCGCCGGTGGTGAGGAACGGCTTGACCGTGATGCCTTCGGTATTTCGGAGGTCCGCCAGCAGGAACGTGATCCCCTCCTGCTTGCGACCCTCGAATCCCGTTCGACACAGCAAAAAGATCCAGTCGGCGTACTGGGCGTAGGTGGTCCACGTCTTCTGTCCGTTGAGGATGTAGTCGTCTCCATCCTCGTCAGCGCGCAGCTGGAGACTCGCCAGATCCGAGCCGGCGTTTGGCTCGGAATAGCCCTGGCACCAGATTTCCTCGCCCGTGAGAATCTTGGGGAGAAAACGCTTCCGCTGCTCATCGGTGCCGTACTGGATGAGCAGGGGTCCCACCATGCTCAAACCGAAGGGAGAAAGCTGCGGCGTGTTGGCGCGCACCAGCTCCTCGCTGAAGATAAAGCGGTTCGTGGTGTCCCAACCCGGGCCCCCGAATTCCTTCGGCCAGTTCGGAGCGATCCAACCTTTGTCGTACAGGATCCGGTGCCACTCCCTGACTTCGTCCGTGGGGAAGACGTGGCCGTTGTCCGCCTTTCGCTTCATGTCGGCCGGCATGGCATTGCTGAGCCACTGCCGCACGTCGTCACGGAACCGGGTCTGCTCCGGCGTGAATGACATATCCATTCGGGCGGACCTCCGTTGGGGGGCGCGCGATCGATGATACCCGCCGGCGCCCTGACTCGGAGTCATCGACAGCCGACTCGATGGGGTGTCGGGAGTTTTGCGGTTCCGGTTTCCCGGTAGGCTTTTTCGGGCTCGCGGCCGAGCTTGAGAAGCCGGATCCGGCGGGAGTGCGGACGTATGCGCCACGAGGGGTTGCGAGGACGGTCCGCCGAAAATCAGGACAGGAGCTGATCCCCGCGGGGGGTCTATCGGAATCCGGAAGGTTTTCGGTGCGTCCGCATTTCATGTGCGCCCGCTCTGCCGCCCCGCGGGATCGCATTCGGGCTGTGCGGGCCCATTTCCCGGCAATTCTCACTGACAAGGGTCCGTCTCCCGGTTAGGATTCCCTGTTCACGCTTTCCGGCTGACTCCCCCGCCGGTCCTGAATCCAACCCCTGACCCCACGCGGTGCGATCCTTGAACCACGGGCCGAATTCACTCGCGATTCTCTCCGGCACCGCCCTGCTTGCGGTCATCGGCCTCGCTGCGGTCGGACCCCATCGAACCGACGACCGGCTCTCGGCGGACCGGCCCTCTGTGTTGCGCACGCTGGGCATGAAGCCTTCCCCCAGTTTGTCGGGCTACGAGATCGAGGTGGATCCGGGCCTTCGGGCGGAGTGGTCGAAATCTTCGGTGACTCGGGAATATCCGCGTTGGCTGCCGGCGACTTTTCGTGCCGGTGGCCGTGCCTATGACGTCGAAGTTCGAGAGGAGGTTTCGCCTTCGACTCGTCCGGAACAGTCGACCTGGCGGGTTCACTTTCACGGGAAGGAGCGCTATCGCGGTGTCCGCGATCTGACCCTGGCACCGGCGCGTGGCGCGGCCGACGCCGGCGAGGTGGCCGCGGCGGACGCAGCACGCAAACTCGGATTGCTCGCGACCCCGTCCGGATTCGCGAGTCTCCGGGTCAACGGCGCCGACGCCGGACCGGTCCTCTGGACCCAGGGCCGCAATTCGGCCGTGTTGATGCGCTTGGGCTACGACCCCGGCGAGGTGATGTCGCTCGCGCCGGACTCGTCCGACGCGCTCGCTGGACCGCCTGAGGTCGCGCGGGTCGAGATGGCGCGTCCCGTATTCGCCGACCGCGACGACGTGCGCTACCGGACCGTGGCCGGAAAGCTTCGGCAGTTGGTGGAAATCGCGGAGACCGCCGACGACGCCGAGTTCCTCCGCGTCGTTCCGCAACTGTTGAACATCGACAAGTACGTCGCCTGGAACGCTCTCGCCTGGCTCTACGGAAGACCCAGTGCCGACGTCGGTCGCGGCGTCCAATGGTATTTCGACCCGGTGACGGGTCTCTTCGAGCCGATGCTTCCGAAGCTCGGTCGCAGCGCGGTTCCGATCTCTGGCGCGGCGTTCGCGGAGGCGAGCTTCTCGCCAATCGGCTCCCGTCTGTTCCGGAACCCCCGGTATCGTGAGCAGCGGAACGACAAGCTCTGGCAGCTGCTGAATGATCGCGCGTGCGACGTGGCTGAGGCCGGCATTCGCCAGTATCGACGTCTGCTCCCGCACCTGATTCGAGAGTCGGAACGCGAGCTCGAGGGTGAGCGCGAAATCCGGATGGTTTTGGCGGCCAACGCCGACTGGCTGCGGGCGGTGCTGTCCACATCGGTTCCGGCGACCGCCTCGGATGTCGCGATGGCCGAGATCCTGGGGGGACGCAAATGGGGCTTCCGCGCCCTCGCGTCCGGCTACGCCGGCCGGCCTCGGGAGTTTTCCGCACCGTCGGCGATCCTTCCGGCCCTCTGGGCCTCGGGATTTTCGGGGCGGGGCGACCGGGCCCACGCCAGCGTCGGGTCGTATTCTGCGCTCCCCGCGTTGCCGGATCGGCAGGTGTTCGAGGCACTGGTTCGGGCGAGCGGGCTTCCTTTCGAGCTGCGGGCCGACGAACTGGTTCTGCCCGCCGGGACCTACACGCTTTCGACGAATCTGGTCGTGCCCGCCGAGTATCGGCTCACGCTGGAGGCGGGAGTCTCCCTTCGCCTTGCTCCCGGAGTCAGCGTTCTCACTTTCCGGGGGCTCACCGTGCGCGGCACGTCGTCGCAGCCGGTTCGCATTCAGCCCGCCGACCCCGATCGACCCTGGGGATCCTTCGCGGTGGTTCGTGCACCGGAGGTATCCCATCTCGAGCATGTTGTGGTTTCGGGCGGCTCGAAGAGTGTGTTGGAAGGAATCGACCTGGCGGGGCAGCTGGCCTTCAACGCCTCCGACCTCGTGCTTCGGTTCGGAAAGATCCGAGGGGCACGCGGTGGCGAGGGGCTGAGCATTCGTCGCGCTGAGTTCGATGTGGCCCACACTCGCTTCATCGAGAATGGCCTCGATGGCCTGGATGTCGAGTGGTCACGTGGCACGGTGCGAGACAGCTCCTTCGTCGCCAACGGCGACGACGGGCTGGATATGGCGGGGTCAAGCGTTCGACTTCTGAATTCGTCCCTCCGCGGAATGGGCGACAAGGCGGTCAGCGCTGGCGAAGGCAGCGAGGTCTGGATCGCCGACTCGGAGATTCTGCATTCCAGGATCGCGATCGCTTCGAAAGAGGGGTCCCGCGTCGAGATCGCGCGCAGCCGTATCATCGGAAACGACGTCGGAATTTCACTTTATCGCGGCAAGCCGCACTTCGGCGGGGGACAAGCGCGGGCGGTGTCGGCCCGATTCTCGGAGAACCAGCGCGACATCGTGATCGAGCCGGGATCGCAGTTCGTCCTCACGAACGCGAACGATGGGTTCGTGCGCATGCTCGGCGCTGCGTCCCGCTGGCTCGATCTTCCGCCGGTCTTCGCTTCCGTCGCGGAGTAGAGGCGGGACGCGAACCCGGCGGGGATCCTACCCGGCCGTTTCGCCCGTATCATTCATGAAACCCTCTGCTGCGGACACGCATTGCACCCCATCCTCGCGACCTGCTCGCTCCGGGCCCCTCGACGTAGCTCTGCTACGCCTTCGGCCCCCTCTACTCCGCGGGCCGCGAATCTGCGGCACACTCCGTGCCCTCGCGACGAGGGATCATGAATAATGCGGGCTGGCCCGGCATCCGCGGCTGCTATCGAGTGATCGCTCCTCGCGCCGCTTCCAGCCTGATTGTCGCGCTCCTCGTCGGGGCCTCGCTGGCCTCTCCGGCGCGAGCGGGAACCTCGATCCCCTATCGCGGATCGTTTCGCCAGGAGATCGACGCCGCGTTTTTTGATGCGGATGCGTCCGGGAGATCGGGGCTACGTGTCTCGCCGAGCAAGCTGGAGGCCTACCGGGCGCACATTCGTCGAAAGCTGCGCTTCGTCACCGAACACGTCATTCATTCGGAGCGGATCGATCGCAAGTCGAGCCGGAAAAAGGCCAAGGCGACTGCCGAGGAGACCGATTCGGCCGTCGCCCTGGAGCACATCCTGGATCTTCTCGATCGCCTCGAATCTTCTACGAAACTCGCCGAGGCCTATGGGGTCGCCGCCGAGATCCTGATGGTCGAGTACGCGACCCGGAGCTTCTCGGAGCCGTTGAGTAGCCTCAAGGTGCCGATCCACTTCAAGAACATACTTTTCGAGTGGACCCTTCCGCGGCGGTCGAGTCGTCGCCACGCGGATCGGGAGGCGTCGAATCTGGTGAACCCCGACACCGGGGAGTTCCTCACGCCGGACGAACTCGCCGAAATGATCCGATCCGA
>JAZFUU010000220.1:0-7522 GCA_036447375.1 Myxococcota bacterium | reverse complement strand
CCGGTGTGAGAGAGGGCGCGTAGCGCATCCCAGCGAGCGACGACGTGCGTCGCAGAACACGGAATCGTGTACAGCGCCACGCGCAGCTCGCCGGTCGCGGACTCGAGGTCCTTCGCGAGGAACACCTCCTCCTCGCGCTTGAGTGTTCGCGTGCCGCCGATCTCCTGGAAATAGGACTCGAGGGGTCGGCGCTCTCGGCCCGGATCGAGTTCGTCGGCCGGAACGGCACGGGTCGCGCCCGTTGCGGCGGCGGTGGTGGTGGCAGGGCGCTGTGTTTCTTCCGTCTTCAATGGGTCAACCTCAGACTGGGTGCGCTTTCATCTTCGGTTCGGAAACCGCCCGAGCGACTTCGGTTTCGCGAGTCACGCGGCGGCTGGGGGCCTCCAAACGACGTCATGTGCCGCCACCAGCGATCGGTCGTTCCGCCAGCAGGGTACGGACGTCCAACCGGCCAGAACGCGGGGCGCTGACTGTTCGGGGGGCACCAGACAGCTCGCAATGATGAATCGTTTGTACGCAAATGGCCAGTCCTTTTCCCAGAATCTCCAAGTTGCGGTTCCCCCAGGGGTATTCCTTTTTGGCGGTCAATAGGGAGTGCCCGTGCGGGATCGTTAGGTGACTCCCGAATCGGACAAATTGTGTTGAAAACACCTCAGAACGGAAAGAAGCGGGAGTCACCAACGGTCGCGCTGGACCCCCCGGCCCAGCCGGCGCTAGAACGGCCAGAGCCGGCTAGAACGGCCAGAACCCCGGAATCAGGGCGATGGCTACGGCGCCGCACAGGACATCCAGGGGCAGGCCCGTCCTCATGAAATCGGTGAAGCGGTAGCCGCCGGGCCCGTAAACGATGAGGTGGGTCTGGTAGGTCACCGGCGATCCGAAGGCGCAGCAGCCGGCGACGGCGACCGCCATCACGAAAGGGCGTGGATCGGCGCCCACCTGACCTGCGGTGGCGACGGCGATGGGAAACATGACGGCGACGGCGGCGTTGTGGTGGAGCAACTCGGCCATCACCAGAGTGGCGAGGTAGACCAGGATGAAGGCGGTCATCGGATCGTCGCTGCCGGCGGCCACCGATGCGAGGACGCTCGCCACCGCCCCTGCGGCTCCGGTCTTTTCCATGGCCGTGGCCATTCCGAAGGCGGCTCCAATCACGATCAGAATCGACCAGTCGACGCTTCGCCGCGCTGTGCTGGTTCGGATGCAGCGGGTCAGGATCAATAGCCCGGCCGCCAGAAACGCGGCGACGGAGATCGGATACACGCCTACGCTCGCCACCAGGACCATCGCCATCAGCACGGCGATGGCGACCCAGGCGCGCTCGTAGTGCGGAGGCTCGGTCTCCGCGATTTCGCTCACCAGATAGAAGTCCGGGCTGTTGCGGTGGGCCCGCAGGAAGCCCCCGGCGCCCTGAAGCAGGAGCGTATCCCCGGCGCGCAGCTGGATCGCTCCGATCTTTCCGGGGACACGCTCGCCGTTGCGGTGAACGCCGATGACGGCGGCGTCGTAGACGGTCCGGAAATTCGCATCGCGAATCGTCTGATCCACCAGGGGCGACGAAGGCGACACGACCGCCTCGACGAGACGATGTCCGCGGCGGGTCGGAGCCGCGGCCTCGTCCTCGCTGACGGGAACCAGCCCTCGCATTCGTTGCAGTTCGACGATCGTGGCAACCACCCCTGCGAACACGAGCCGGTCGTCGGCGCGAATCACGTCGCCGGGCCCGACCGGTGTGATCAAAGCGCCACCGCGATCGATCTCGATCAGGAACAAGCCCTCCAGGTGGCGCAGCCCGGCCTCTTCCACGGTCTGACCCGCCAGAGGCCCTCCGCGCTCCACGATCATCGTGGCGGTGTACTCGCGGCGGTGTTCGCCGAGCGCCTCACTGGGAAGCTTGCGTTCACGAAGCAGTCGCGGACACACGAATTGCAGGTAGAGGAGGCCGACGATGGCGATCGGAATGCCCACCGGGGCGAGCTCGAAAAAGCCAATCGCGGGCATCCCCGCGTCGAGGACAAGGCCGGCGATGGTGAGGGTGGTGCTCGTGCCGATGACCGTCGTGATACTTCCCAGGATCGACGCGTAGCTGAGGGGAATCAGAAATCGGCTCGGGCTGAGTCCGCGGCGCCGCGCCCAGTCGAGGATCACCGGCGTCATCATCGCGACGATGGGGGCGTTGTTGAGGAACGCGGAGAGCGCGGCCACCGGGGGGCAGATTCGCGCCAGACCCCCGGACTCGTCCCGTGCGGGCCCAAACAGGCGCCCGATCGTCGCTTCGAGGGCGCCGGTGTCCCGGAGGCCCGCGGAAACGATGAAGAGCGCGCCGATCGCCGCCAGGGCCGGGTTGGCGAAGCCCGCGAAGGTTTCAACGGGGGTGAGAATACCGACGCCGGCCAGCGCAAAAAGACTGGCCATCATCACCAGGTCCGGGGCGGCAATCTCCCGAATCATCGCCACCAGGGCGAGGAGCACGACCGCCAGGGTGAACCACGCCTGCCACTCCATTGGCGCGGCACGATACATCAACATTCGTCACACTGTTTGCGCAATGGACTCCGAAGCGACGCCGACGCCCACCGCCGCCTTCTCTGAGAAGGGCTTCTACCTGAGCGAGTTTCGGGGACGGACCCTCGCCATCGCGATTTCCGCCGGGGCGATGGGGTCTACCGCGCCCCTCGAGGCCGTGCTGAAGGAGCTGGAGGCCAATTCGACCCGGGTCGTACTCGTTTCCAGCGGCCCCGGCGAGCTGGAGTCCCTCGCGATGGAGACGCCGCTGGGTGCGGACCTGGAGGGGCTCGAAGGTCGTGTCTGGCGAGGGCTGAATCGGTCTCCGCGGGTGGTCGTGGCCGCAGGGTCGCCTTTCGCACCGGCTTGTCGCGATATCGGCCTGCGACTCGGGGTGTCGAAGCTGGTGTGGATCGATCGCGGGGGCGGCCTGCGGGCGCCCGACGGATCGCGTGAATCCTTCGTGGATCTGGCACAGCTGCGTGAGTTCCTCGCGCGCCCGGTTGCTTCCGAAGACCCGCAGCGGATCGCGATGCTGCGCGAGATCGAGGCCGCGATCGGCGCCGGGTTGCCGGCCGTCAACCTGTGCACGATCGACGGCCTCGCTGACGAACTGTTCACCTATGCGGGGTCGGGAACGCTGTTTACCCGCGAGAGCTACGTGCGGGTCCGACGTCTCGGAATCGACGACTACGACGCAGCCGACCACTTGATCGCACGCGGCGTCGTCGAAGGCTACCTGGCGCCGCGCAGCGCCCGGCAGATCGAGGGAGTTCTTGCCAACGGCTTTGGCGCTTTTGTCGCAGGGCGTCATCTCGCGGGGATCGGATCCCTGCTGGTCCACGAAGCGGATCGGGCTGGCGAAATTGTCTCACTCTACACATTGACGCGTTTTCTCGGCGAGGGAGTCGGTGCCCACCTGGTGCAATTCGCGCTCGAGACCGCCGCGGGCAGCGGCTGTCGTTTCGTATTCGCGTGCACGACGACGGAGCGGGTGGTCCGGTTCTTCGAGCGCCACGGATTCCGCCGGGTCGACGTCGACGCCATCCCGCCGGAAAAGTGGCGAGGCTACGACTCTTCCCGGCGCGCTCAGCTCACCGCCCTGCGCTGCGACCTCGGGGCCGGCGACCGACCCTACCAGTCGCGGGCGTAATCGGAGAAAACTGAGGGAATTTTCTGGATGTCCGTGACGATCTCGCGGACCAGTCCGGGGTCGGTGCGGGGACTGAACCCAAGCGCGATCGTGTCGGCGATGCCCCCGAACCGCTCCTCGATGGCTCCCGCCAGTTCGCCGTGGGTACCGACGGCGGCGAAGGTTCGAACCACTTCGTCGGGAACCTGTGCCGCCATCTCTTTCCACTTTCCCCGTTTCGACATGTCGTGCAGCTTCAATCCCAGGTCCTCCCAGCCGTGAATCGCCAGCACTCCGTGGTAGCTGCGGGTCGAGCCGTAGAAGGCGATGCGATAGCGGGTCTCATCCATGGACTTCTGAAGCGCATCCGCATCGGGGCCGGTGCAGATGAAGCCGCCTCCCCAGACATCGAACTGCGAGCGGACGCGCGGATTCTGCGCCAAACCGGCCGTGATCTGCGGGAGGGCGACTTCTTCCAGATACTTGCGTGTGGCAAAACCGTGGAGTCGAACGCCGTCGCAGATTCGGCCGGCGAGCTTCATCATGGCGGGTCCGACCGCGGCGATGCTCACGGGAATGGGCGGGAGGCCCGAAGGTCGCGGAGAAAATTCCGGCGTCATCAGCGTGAACTGGTAGTGCTCTCCTTCGTAGCGAAGCGGTTCGCCCTGTTCCCAGCACCGCCAGATGGCGCGCAAGGACTCGACATATTCCCGCAGGCGCGGCGCCGGGGCGCTCCAGGGGACGCTGAAGCGGCGCTCGTTGTGCCCCTTGACCTGCGATCCGAGTCCCAGATGAAAACGTCCGCCGGACTCCCGGTGCAGATCCATCGCCACCTGTGCCACCACCATCGGGCTTCGGGGAAACGCAACGACGATTCCCGTACCCAGGCGCAATCGCTCCGTCACCACCGCGGCAAAGGCCAACGAGATGAAAGGGTCGTTGGCAATCTCGGGCGAGATGATGCCGTCGTAGCCGGCGCTCTCAGCCGCCCGGGCCACGTCGCCCACTGCACGAAGGTCATTCATGGGGATTCCCGTTTCTACGCGCATGGCTGCCCTCCCGTCGGAGAGCATTATACGACTGCCGGAGCGGCGTTGGGCAGGGCCCTTTTTTGCCTCTCAGGGGGGGGCGTCTAGACGGTTCTCGGGCGGCTGGATCCGTATCCGCGTGTCAGAATCAGACGGCTAGCGCCGGATTCGGCTTCGGCCGAGCAGGAGCAGGCCCGCCACGCCACACCCGAGCAGGAGGGCGATGTCCGGTTCTGGGACGAAGCTGAAGGTTTTGATCGCGACGCCCGGGGCGTTGATGCTGCCGGTGATCCGAAACGGGGTGACGAGAGAGACCCTCCCCGACTGCCCCGCCGAGAGGAGCCCGTTGCTGCCGGTAAAGGTCACCACCGTCGTGGTCAAAGGGGCCCCGAACCCGTCGGTCACGATCACCGGGTTCTCGTTGATCGTCGGCACCAGCGTGATCGGCACACCTTTCGCAAACCCCCGCTCGGGAATCGAGATGATCGTGCTGGTCGCGCCCGTGATCTTTACCGGCAAGGTTCCCCACGGCGCCCCCGTCAGGGTCACCGCCCCGCCCGCGGCACCGCCCGACCCCACCGGAGAGAGAGGCGCGGATACGACAGCCATGGGCGTGGCGAAGTGCAGGGTCCCGGTCAATCGTTCGAAACCGCCGAAGCAGCCACCGGGGCAGATCGTGCCAGGACTCACGGGGTTGGGTGTACTGAAACCGGACGCGAACGTACCCGCCAGGTTCGTCAACACCGTCGCGGTCAGCGTGAAACTGCGCGTGAAAGGATTGGTCACGGGGTCGGGAGGGGCCGCCTTCGCCGTCCAGACGCTGGTGATATCCGTGAGGGTGTGACCGCCGCCCCCGTTGTTCGAGAGCGACACTCCCACCCCGGTGGCTTGAAGCGTGATGGGTTCGAAGCCGCCGATCCTGAGCGTGAGATAACTCCGCTCTGGGACGAAGCCCGGAGTGTCGGCGACGAACGTCTTCTCCTCGACGGTGTTGTCCGACAGATCCGGGTCGAGCCCCTCCATTCGGATCGTCGCCGTGAGCGGAAGCTCCGTGCTCGAGGCGGGCGCCGTCATGAAGATGTCCACCGTTTCGGTGCCGATCGGGGCGGCGATGTAGTCGCAGACGATGGTGGGAGCGGCGGTGTCGTCGCAGGTCAGGGTCGAGGACGAGAAGCCCAGGTAGCTGGCGAGGAGCGGAAGCTCGAGTGTGAGAACGCCCGTTGCCGCGTCCGGCCCGGTGTTCGAGAGCTCGATGGTGAAGGTGAAGCTGTCGCTCGCGAAGACCGGGTCGGCACTCTCGGTGACCACGAGCCCCACATCGCTCGTTTCGGGCGCGATGAGATCCGGATTGAAGAACCAGTTCACGCCGTCGTTTGTCGAGATGAGTGCCGAGGTGAGGCGGTGGTGGGTGGAGTTGATGGCGGTGGAGGTGAACGTGCACGCCGCGAGACTAAAGGTGTTGTTCGTTTCGATGACAACGTCGCAACCCGTTGTCAGACCCGAGTAGCTGAGAACCAGATCGTAGTCGTCCGACGTCCCGGCGGTCTCGTCGAGTCCGCTCATCGCGTAGCGAACCGTGGCGACGTCATCGTACAAGAGCCGCCGCTGCACCTCGTCCGATGCCTGGCCCTGCACCATCACCGCCTCGGTGTTGATGTGGCCGATCTTGTCGGCCACCTTCCGATCTCCAACGGCCGCGAACAAGTCGAGGCCCGGCAGGTCGGCCAGCAGCCGGCTGTAGGTGGACGAATCCACCGTGCCGTCGATCGCGAAGGGCCGATTGTCGGCCATGCGGAACCAGTGGAGATTGACGTCGTCGCCCCGCAGGTCGTCGCGTGACCCCTTGATCCCATCGGTTCCACTGTTCAGGTTGAAGATGGTGTCGACGCCGACAACGCTGCGGGTGTAGTCCCGGTTCGTTCCCAAGAGCCCCGATTCGGAGGCGAGGTTCGCGTGGGCCAGGCCAATGCAGTGACCCAGTTCGTGGAGGATGGTCGACTCGTAATCGATCTCGAAAGGGGAAAGGTCGTTGTGCTCGTCGAAGAAAAGATTCCGGTTGGTGGGCTGGCGATCGTTCCAGGTCTGGATGGCATTCTGAACCGGGATCTCCTGCAGGGCGGCGTCGGTGGCAGCCGGATCGATGCACACGCTAACTGCGAGAAGCCCCCCGGAGCCCGTGTAGCCCAGGGGGTGCGTGATGACGTCCACGCCTGACGTCTCGTCGGCGTCGATGTAGGCGCCGGCCTGGGCCACCCCGGCCGGGGCGAACGCCAGGGCCAGCCACAGGCCCACGGCCGGGAGTCGGAGATGGCCGTCGCGGCGCGGTTTCACCAGCCCGTTACTCCGCGACCCGTTTGAGATCCGGGCGCTGCATCAGCGCCTCGAGTTCCGCCTGGATCGCCGCCAGATCCTGGAGCTCTCCCAGCTCGGTGTACTGCTGGGCGTCAAAGCGCAGGCCTGACCACGAAACCATCTTGTCCACGCCTTGCGCGGCGCCATGGCCGTCGCGCGGTCGATAGGCGTCCAGTCGCAGCTCGATCACGATGGTGGAGGCGTCGGAGATACGTGGGTAGTCGCGGGAAACCTCGCCTCGGGCGATCGCGGCTCGACGCACCGCTACGAGGGACCTCTGTTTCGCGCGTACTTCCGGCGCGTCGAACTCGACGAAGCGCTTGGCCACGAGAGAGCGCATCAGCTGCTCCAGCTCACTCGGATCGAGAGTCAACGCGTAGTCGCCAGCTCGCTTCGAAGTTCGCGGGAAGTGCACCGCGACCCGCCCATTGGCATGGATCTCGACGGAATACCCGGGCTCGCCGGAGCCGACCTCGCCTGGCAACTCGGTCAGGCTGACGAGAAG
>JAZFUU010000219.1:0-22512 GCA_036447375.1 Myxococcota bacterium | reverse complement strand
CGGGCGGCGGTCTCCTCTCCGGTCCGGGGCATCACCTGCATCAGCCCCATGGCCCCCACCGGGGAGAGTGCGAAGTTGTTGTAGCGGCTCTCCACCTGCATCACGGCCAGCACCAACGCCGGGTCGAGACTACGCCGGCGCGATTCCGAAACGATCGTCTGGGCCAGCGCCTTCAGTTCGTGGGGCAGGAGACCGGTGTCGTAGCGCGCGAGATGTCTGCGGATTCTGTCGACGTACGGGTCGACCGGAATTTCGGGAATCGATGCGATCGGAGCGGGGGGCGGCGCATCCACGGACGGGCGATCCGCGGCCGACGGGCCGAACACACTGCAGGAGAAGCTATAGGCCGTGACGACGAGCAGGCCCGCGAGCGAACGGCGCTTCATCGTCAGATCGTTCCGAGGGGCGATAGGCCGAGTGTGGCGATCGCAGTCAGATTGTTGAATACCGCGTATCCGGTCCAGCCGACGACGACGGTCAAGATGACGCCCTTGGCCGGGCGCGGGAGCAGACCGGTTGTCAGCAAGAACGCGATCGCGATGACGGTGACGATGCTGTCGAAAAGGAGCCCCGGTACGAGCCCCATGCTGCTGAACAGCCATTCCGCGATGGGATTCGCCTCGGTGACGTCCCAGCCCGCAACAGGTTGGCGAAGGCAGAGGAAAGTGGTCCAGTGATCAGCGGCGGTCAGAAACAGCGTTAGCAGGGCCAAGATCCGTAAGCTCGACTGCATTCACCGACTCCATCTCGTGGCAATTGGCGCGGGATCGGCAGCCGTGGGGCTCGCGTGCATCCCGGGGGCTAGCTGAGCAAGAACTGTGCCCTCAGCCGATCCGGGCGAAGAATCCCTCAAGACACGCTCCGCGACGCACGCAGTTGCCTCCGCGCTGCCGCTCCGCGGTGAGGTCCGACCCGGAAACAATGGGAAGTTCGTTTCCCATATTGTTCCCTTTTTGAAGGTCGGCTTGCTCCCTTGGGAGCCGGCTGGCGGGAAGTCCGAGGCGGGATCGTGGCGGGCCCGGTGCGGGCCCGCGAACTCTGGAATTTCAGCGGTTGCGCTTCATCTTGCCTTTGCCCAGCAGGAGCCAGTCGACAGAGATGTTCTCTTTGAGCGCGAGCGTGATCAAGAAATCGGTGTGGGGCGTTGTTCCGCTCTCGTAGCGGTTCACGTTCTGCTGGAACACACCCAGGTCGCGTGCGAACTGGCGTTGAGATCGGCCATCGCGTACTCGAGACAACCGCTCCGGGAGCTTCCGCTTTTGACGTTCTACTGCAACAGAGGCCATGTTCGTTCCCTCTCCCTCGTGTCTGATGCGTCCGTCGGTTTCACTGTACGGACGCGGTCCGTGCGGGTCGCTCCTACTCTTCTGCGGAGCGCGCACCGGGTTGTGATGTTCCCTCTGCGAGCAGGTGACCAGGGTGACACACACTCGCGAGGCCGCGAAGTGTATAGAGGAGATCTCGTCGGGGCAAGAACATTTTTCGGGGAGTGGAAAAAATCTGCGATGTTTCGCGTTGCGCAGAGATTCGTCCGAAGCTGGTTGCGGTGCCACTACATAAAAGGGTGTCTATCGGCCCGAAACCCGGGCGGGTGTTTGCAGATATTGCACGAGGCTGGCCGACCAGCGATACCGTAAAGATGGCGATACCGTAAGGATTGTCGCGGTGTCCAGGAGGCGATGGATTGCGTGTAACAGGCGGGCGGTTGCGCAGCAGGCGGCTGCGGTCGCCGCCCCGGGGAGTGCGTCCGACTTCCGATCGTGTGCGCGAGGCGATCTTTGCTCGGATCGGTGACTTAACGGGGGCTGCGGTCGCCGATCTCTATGCGGGAACGGGCGCCCTCGGCATCGAAGCGACATCCCGCGGGGCGGAGAACGTCGTCTTCGTCGAACGGGCACCCCGCTGCCTGTCGGTGCTGCGTCGGAACCTGGCGGATCTGGCGCTTGACACGGGGGTCGAAGTCGCCCCCGGAGACGTACCACGAGTCCTCCAGACCCTCGGGCGCCGCGGCGCCCGGTTCGATTTGATCCTGTTGGACCCGCCTTACCTCTCGCCGGAAGCCGGCCGAGCGCTGACCGCCCTGATCGGGGCCGGTGTACTGGCCGAGGAGGCCGTGGTGGTGGTCGAGAGCGGGCGGCGTCATCCTGTACCGGTTGTCGCGGGCTTTACGGCGGTGGACGAGAGGCGATACGGCGAAACGATCGTCACCGAACTGGCCGCCGTGGCGGTAGAGACGAAGACCGATGCGAACAGGGCCCTGAGGGGGATTCATGGCGAAAGCTGACTCGAGCGGCAACCGAGCGCTATTTCCGGCGAGCTTCGACCCGGTGACCAACGGCCACCTCGATATCGTTCGCCGTTCGCTCAAGGTCTGTGACGAGCTGGTGCTGGCGGTGGCGACGAACGTCGCCAAGTCAGAGACCTTCAGTCTCGAGGAGCGCCTCGAAATGCTGCGCGCCGCCATCGGTGGGGATTTGGGCGTGGAGGTGACGGCGTTCCAGGGGCTGACGGTGGATTTTGCCCGGGAGATCGGCGCGGGTGTCATCATCCGCGGGTTTCGGGCCATGTCGGACTTCGAGTACGAATTTGAAATGGCCCTGATGAACCGACATCTAAACCCCGAAGTCGAGACGATTTTCATGATGACGAGCCCGGAGAATCTCTACGTGAGCTCGTCCCGTCTGAAGGAGCTGGTGCGATTTGGGCGCGATGTTTCGGAGTTCGTTCCGCCGGCAGTGGCAAAAATGCTTAAATGCCGTCTCGGCGGGGATTGACTCGGTCTCCCGTCCCTGTTTCTGGTGGATGGGCAGACCTTCTCCGGAACGGGTAAACTCGCAACAAAACTGAGGTTTTCCGAAGGGTTCTGGCGATGGAACAACGCCGCATTCTGCTGGCGGTATCCGGCGGTATCGCCGCCTACAAAGCACCCGAGCTCGTGCGCGCTCTGCGTCGTGCTGGCAACACGGTTCGTTGCGCGATGACTTCCAACGCCGTCGAGTTCGTGGCGCCGTTGGCACTTCAGGCGGTCAGCGGTCATGCGGTACGGACCCAGCTTTTCGATCCGGTGGAGGAGGGGGGTATCGACCACATCGCCTTGGCGGACTGGGCCGACCTCGTCGTGGTAGCCCCGGCCACCGCCAACATCCTGGCCAAGCTCGCCAACGGACTGGCCGACGATCTGGTTTCGACGGTCGCTCTGGCGACCCGGGCACCGCTGCTCGTCGCACCCGCGATGAACGTGAATATGTGGTGCCATCCCGCCACCCAGAACAATGTGACCGCACTGCAGCAACGCGGCGTTCGCATGATCGGCCCCGAATCCGGCGAGCTCGCGTGCGGGTGGGAGGGCGAGGGTCGGATGGCGGAACCCCAGGCGATCGCCGACACGGCGGCTTGGATGGCGGGTTCGCGTGACCTTGCCGGTGACGTGGTGCTCGTAACCGCTGGGGGTACCCGGGAGCCGGTCGATGCCGTCCGCTACCTCGGCAATCGTTCATCCGGAAAGATGGGCTTCGCGGTCGCTACCGAGGCCGCCCGGCGTGGGGCCTCGGTGGTGCTGGTGTCGGGTCCCGTGAGTCTTCGCACACCCGCTGGGGTACGACGGGTGGATGTCGAGACGGCCCTCGAGATGCGCGAGGCCGTCATGGCCGAGCTCCCCGAAGCCACGATCGTGGTCAAGGCCGCAGCGGTCGCCGACTTTCGGGTGGCCCGGCCCGAGGTCGGCAAGATCCGGAAGGAAGATCTCCCGCCGGGGTCGTGCCCGACCCTGGATCTCGTGCGCAATCCCGACATCCTGGCCGAAATTTGCCGAACCCCGGGGGATCGCGTGGTCATCGGATTCGCCGCCGAAGCCGGCGATCCCGTGGCGAGTGCGCGTCGTAAGCTCAAGCGAAAGGGCTGCGATCTGATCGTGGCCAACGATATCTCGCGGGAAGCCTCGGGGTTCGATGCCGACACCAACGCGGTGGTTTTCGTGTGGCCGGGGGGGGATGTCGAGGAGCTTCCTTCGCTCTCCAAGGCAGAGGTGGCAGCGCTGATCCTGGACCGGGTGGCCAAACTCCGCGGTGAGAACCGATGAGGCTGCGGCAATCCAGAATCGGCGCATTCCGGAGCGCTGCGCTGGGGCTGATTGCCTTCGCCGTCGCGTGGCCCGCGGCGGCGACGCACATCAACGTTGCGACCATCGACGGATCCATCAATCCAGCTTCCTCGGATTACCTCCAGAAGGCCATCGCGCTGAGCGAGTCCGATGGTGCGGAAGCGATCCTGATCCTGCTCGACACGCCGGGGGGGCTGCTCTCATCGACCAAAGACATCATTCAGGCGATTCTGAACGCCAAGGTGCCGGTGGTGGTTTACGTCTCGCCCCAGGGCGCGTGGGCGGCTTCGGCGGGGACCTTCATCACCCTCGCCGGTCACATCGCGGCCATGTCTCCCGGGACGAGCATTGGGGCCGCGTCGCCGATCAGCATTGGCGGCGGCGGCGGGGAACGCGATGAGGATGCCAAGCGGAAGGATGTGGCTCTCGAGAAGGCGGAAAAATTCACGACCGCCTTCATGGAATCGATCGCCAAGGAACGCAATCGCAACGTCGAATGGGCCATGAAATCGGTGCGCGAGGCCGAGGCGATCGCCCAGGACGAGGCGCTGGAGATCGGAGTGATCGATATCGTGGCGACCGACCGCGCCGATCTGCTGCGCCAGATCGACGGTTGGGAGGTCGTGATCTTGGGCGAGTCGCGAACGCTCGACATGACGGATATCGAGATTCGCGAGATCGAGATGGACCCGCTGACCCGGTTCTTCAATTTCCTGGCGAGCCCCGATCTGGCCGTGCTGTTGGTGATGGCCGGGCTTCTGGGCCTGTACATCGAATTCAATCAGCCGGGGGCGATCGTTCCCGGCGTCGTCGGTGGGGTGTGTCTGGTCTTGGCGGCGATCGCATTTCAGATCCTTCCCTTCTCCTGGGTGGGGCTGATCCTGATGTTACTGGGAATGGGATTGCTGATCGCCGAGGTCTTCGTGACCGCCTACGGCTTTCTCTTTGCCGGGGGCATCGCCTGCTTTCTGTTAGGGGGTTCGATGCTCTTCGACCTACCCGAGGTGAGCGACTTGAACGTCTCATTCTGGTCCGTTCTGGTTCCCATCACCGTGGCCTTTTCGCTCTTCGCCGGGATCGTGATCATCGCCGTCGCCAGAAGCATGGGCCGCAAGCAGACCGTGGGCGTGGCCGAGCTGATCGGCTTGATCGGCCGGGCTCAGACCGCGCTGTCGCCCGAGGGGCGGGTATTCATCCGCGGCGAATACTGGTCGGCGAGGGCCGACGAAGAAATCTCAGAGGGTGAGGCCGTCCAGGTGGCGGCGGTTGAGGGGATGCGCTTGCGCGTGCGACGCGCATCGAACAATCATTGACCGCGGTCTAGCGGTCACCAAGGGGGGTCTATGGGCCTGGGCATTCTGATTGGAATCGGGGCGATCGTCGCGATCGGCATCCTCGGCGTTCGCATTCTCACCGAGTACGAGCGTGGCGTGATCTTTCGGCTCGGGCGCTTCACGGTGGTCAAGACCGCGGGTCTCAAGTGGATCATTCCCGGGGTGGATCGAATGGTCCGTATCGGGCTGCGTGAGATCGTGATGGACGTCCCGTCGCAGGAGGTGATCACCCGCGACAATGTCTCGGTCAAGGTGAACGCGGTGCTCTACTTCCGTGTCTTGCACCCGGAAAAGGCCGTCATCCAGGTCGAGAACTATCTGTACGGAACGTCCCAGTTGGCCCAGACGACGTTGCGAAGTGTCTGCGGCCAGGCGGAGCTCGACGAGCTGCTCGCCGACCGCGAGGCGATCAATCAGAAGCTCCAGCAGATCATCGACGAACAGACGGAGCCCTGGGGCGTGAAGGTCCGCGCCGTCGAGGTCAAGCAGATCGATCTTCCCCAGGAGATGCAGCGCGCGATGGCCAAGCAGGCGGAGGCGGAGCGCGAGAAGCGGTCCAAGGTGATCCACGCCGATGGCGAATTCCAGGCCTCCCAGCGGCTGCGGGAGGCCGCGAGCGTGCTCGCCGCCGAGCCCGCGGCGCTGCAGCTGCGCTACCTGCAGACGCTGTCGGAGATCGCCACTGAGAACAGCTCTACGATCATCTTTCCCATCCCGATCGATATTTTGCGGCCGTTCTACGAAATGGAACAACGCAAAGAAACCCGAGAGAAAGATCAGGGCTAACGGGCGATGGCCTCGGGAGACGAGAATCTGTCGGTCGAGGAGAAGGTCCAGCGGACGGTCCGGCGATCTCTCGCCAACCGCTCGCTGCTACTCGTCTCGGTCGCCGGGCTGGCGGCTTGGGGCTGGCTGGGCCTGTTCACCCTGGAGCCCGGTCAGGCGGAAGTCGTGCTGCGCTTTGGCGCCTACTTGGAGACCGTCTACGAGGAGGGACTCCACTGGACACTGCCCCCGCCGTTCGTTCGGCGCGAAACCGTGAACGTCAACGAAGTGCGGAACGAGGACTTCGGCTTCCGAGGCCAGGAGGGCGCAGATACCCCCGACGAGCGTCTCCACGAAGCGAGCATGCAGACCAGCGACAACAACATCGTGCGCGTGGGCTTCGCGGTGCAATTCGCGATCAAGGATCCCTTCGCCGCTCGTTATCGGGTGGCCGAGCCGACCAAGGTGGTCCGCGATGCCGCCCAGGCGGCGATGCGGGAGGTCGTGGGCCGCGAGACCGTCGATGGTGTGCTTCGCGAACATCGGGCGGCCGTCGCCGCCGAGGTCGCCATTCGGCTCCAAGATATTTTAGACAACTACGATTCCGGCATCGATATCGACAAGGTGCAGCTTCAGGACGTGCAGCCGCCGGCCCCGGTCCGGGCCGCCTTTGACGACGTCGTCGCCGCGACCCAGGACGCAAATCGTCTGGTGAACGAGGCGGAGGGGTACCGAAACGAGGTGATTCCCAGAGCCCGGGCCGAGGCGCTGGAGCTGACCCAGGCCGCCCTCGGGTACCGCGATGCGGTGATCGCGGAATCCACGGGCAAGGCGCATCGCTTCCGGGCCATTGCAGCCGAGTACAGCAAGGCCCCGGAAGTGACCCAGAAGCGGCTTTACCTGGAGACGATGGAGCAGGTGTTGCCCAGCGTGGAGAAAGTGATCATCGAGTCCGGGACCGCCCAGGTATTGCCGTACCTGCCCCTGGGACGTCCGGCGGGTCGGGCGGAGCGGTGAGGCGCGTCATCATTCTGGCCGCGCTGGCCTTCGGGGCCTTCGTGGGCCTCGTCGCCGCCGGCAACCTCGGAATGGGGCCCCTCGTCATTACCAGAGAAGGGGAGCAGAAAGTGATCCTTCGGCTGGGAGAGGTGCGGTCCGTCACGTCGCCCGGTCTCGTCGCGCGGATCCCCTTGCTGGATACGGTGCGCACCTATGACCGCCGCTGGCTTCACCTGAGCACCGAGGCGCTTCCGATTCAGACCCAGGACGGCGAACAGCTCATGGTCGACAACTACGTGATCTGGAGGATCGACGATCCGGTCGCGTACCGCCGTTCCTTTCCGGGCGGAATGTTCGATGCGCGCGAGCGGATCGATCGGGCGGTTCGCGACGACGTTCGGGAGGTGATCGGGCGACATACGTTGACCCAGGTACTCAAGACTGCGCGTACCGAGATCATGCGAGAGATCACGCGACAGACGCAGGAGGCGCTGGCCGACAAGGGCATCTCGGTCGCCGACGTGCGTATCAATCGAACCGAGCTACCGGCGGGGACCGAGGAGAGCGTCTACGGGCGCATGAAGGCCGAGCGCGAGCGTCTGGCCCGTGGCAACCGCGCCCGCGGCGAGGAGCAAGCGCGCCGGATTCGCGCTGAGGCCGATCGCGAGGCTCGGGTCATCGTGGCGATCGGTCGGCGAGATGCCGAAATCGCCCGCGGTGAAGGAGATGCCGAGTCCACCCGCATCTACGCCGAGGCCTATGTGACCGCCCCGAAATTCTTTGCGTTCCTGCGCAGCCTGGAGGCCTACCGAAAGTCGATAGGTGAGAACACCACGCTGGTGATGTCGCCCAAAGCGGAATTCTTCCGGTTGTTCCAGGGATCGGGCTTTGAAGTCGATTCGAACGGACGGGCGCCGAGCACAGGTCTCGGATCGAAATAGCCGGCAGCGGCGCGAGTCGCGGGAGCGGAGTCGAACATTGCGGCGAATTGCGGGGAGTGCGGCGGTCGGCCGGCCGATGACCCGGCCCGTCGTCACAGTCGGGAACTTCGACGGAGTTCATCGCGGCCATCAAGCGATTCTCGAGACCGTGGTGGAACGGGCGAAGGCTCTGTCCGGACAGGCGGTTGTCTACACATTCGAGCCACACCCGAGGAAGGTGCTGTCGCCCGACCGGGCTCCGGGTCTACTGACGACCCTGGATCAGAAGATCGAGTTACTCGGAGAAGCCGGGGTGGACGCGGTGATCGTCGAACCGTTCAATCTCGAGTTTGCGAAGATCCCGCCCGAGCGTTTCATTCGCGAGTATCTCCACGATCGAATCCGTCCGGTGGAGGTGTACGTCGGCTACGACTTCCACTTCGGACGGGATCGAGTGGGATCGATGCGGACGCTCACCGAGATTGGGTCTCGGCTGGGATTTTCAGTGACGATCATTCCCGAGGTCAGTGTCGATGGAAACGACGTGAACTCGACCCGGATCCGGCAGCTGGTGACGGAGGCTCGCCTCGAACAGGCGGCTGTCATGCTGGGTCGGACCTATTCGGTGCGGGGCCGAGTGGTGGAGGGCGATCGGCGCGGGCGCACCCTCGGCTTTCCGACCGCGAACCTCGATCCGGACAACGAGGTGCTGCCCGGCGCCGGGGTGTACGCCGGGGAGGTGGGGTTTCTCGATCCGGGGAATCCCGCCCCGGGCCAGCGGCTGCCGGCAGTGATCAATGTGGGGACGCGCCCGACCTTTCAGGAATCGAAGCGGGTCACCGCCGAAGCTCACCTGATTGATTTTGACGGGGACCTGTACGGTCGCCAGCTGGAATTCAGCTTCCGCTGCCATCTGAGGCCCGAGCGTCGTTTTTCCGACGTCGAGGCGCTCAAGACGCAGATCGGCGCCGATGTGGCCGATTCCCGCAGGCAATTGCAGCTTTCCTGACACCCGAGGCCCCGGAGTCCCCGCCGCCCGTGGGGGCTGGCGTGGGCTCGGGAAGCGATCCGGGCTGTAAAGCTCCTATCGCGCCTGTAAAGCTCTTATCCCGCCAAGCCGATAACCCACCGGGATCTCGACGGTTATGCGCTCGCAGCCGCGGGCGCAACCACTCGAAGGGGCGTCTTTTCTCCAGGTCTGAGGAGGGGGAAGCCGCGGGCGCGGGAGGGAATCGGGCAGCGTGAACGAGCGGATCGGGGAACTCCTCGTCAAGCAGAACATGCTCACCGCGGACCAGCTTCGGCAGGCCCGCGACGAGACTCGCACCAAGGGCGGGCGTCTCGGGGCCCAGATCACCGAGCTCGGCTTTCTGGACGAGGCCGATCTCACGGACTTCGTCGCCAAGCAGTATGGCGTTCCGTCCATCAACATCGACGAGTTCGAGATCGAATCAGCGGTGATCCAGCTGATTCCCGAAGATGTCGCCACCAAGCACACGGTCATCCCCGTCAACCGGGCGGGATCGACCTTGATCCTCGCGACCTCGGATCCGTCGAACATCTACGCCCTGGACGACATCAAGTTCCTGACCGGTTACAATATCCAGGCCGTCGTCGCCTCCGAGGAGGCGATTCGTCGGGCCATCGACAAATACTACGACCAGTCGACCTCCCTCGAAGACGTCATGGGCGACTTCGACGACTCCGACATCGATCTCGTACAGGGGGAAGACGAGCTCGATATCGCGGATCTGGCGCGGGCGTCCGAGGATGCCCCAGTCGTCAAGCTCGTGAACCTGATTCTCACCGACGCCGTGAAGAAGGAAGCCTCGGACATCCACGTCGAGCCGTACGAGAAGTCGTTCCGCGTCCGGTACCGGATCGACGGAGTTCTGTACGAGGCGATGAAGCCGCCGATGAAACTCCGAAACGCGATCATCTCCCGCATCAAGATCATGTCGGAGCTCGATATCGCGGAACGACGCCTTCCCCAGGACGGTCGCATCAAGCTCAAGATGGGCCGAGGCCGGGAGATGGACTTTCGTGTTTCCATCCTGCCCACACTGTTCGGCGAAAAAACCGTGATGCGCCTTCTGGACAAGTCGAACCTGCAGCTGGATATGACCAAGCTCGGGTTCGAACAGGGGCAGCTGGACATATTCCAGGACTCGATTCACCAGCCCTACGGCATGGTGCTCGTCACGGGGCCCACGGGGTCCGGCAAGACGACGACCCTGTACTCCGCGCTATCGGAGCTCAACCAGACCACGGATAACGTCTCGACCGCGGAGGATCCCGTGGAGTTCAACCTCGCGGGCATCAATCAGGTGCAGATGCACGACGATATCGGGCTCAACTTTGCCGCGGCGTTGCGTTCGTTCCTGCGCCAGGACCCGGACATCATCATGGTGGGTGAGATTCGCGACTTCGAGACCGCTGAGATCGCGGTCAAGGCGGCCCTTACGGGCCACATGGTGTTGTCGACGCTCCACACCAATGATGCGCCGTCCACGGTCAACCGGCTCCTCAACATGGGTATCGAACCGTTTCTGGTGGCATCGTCCGTCAACTGCATCGTTGCCCAGCGGCTGGCCCGTCGTGTGTGCTCCGAGTGCATCGAAAACGACCCCGAAGTCACCAGCGAGGCGCTGATCGAAGCGGGAATGCAAGAGGAGATCGCCAAGGCGACGGTGCCGGTGCTCGGCAAGGGCTGCCGCGTCTGTTCGAACACGGGATACAAAGGCCGCGTCGCGGTGTACGAAGTCATGCAGATCAAGGAAGAGCTCAAGGAGTTTGTCCTCAACGGGGCATCGGCACTCGAGCTCAAACGCGAGGCCATTCGATTGGGCATGAAGACCCTTCGGCAGTGCGCACTCAGTAAGTTGGCGGAGGGCGGAACCACCCTGAGTGAAGTGGTACGCGTCTCGGCGCCGGATCACTAGGAGATTTGGATCGATGGCAAACATGCACCAGCTCCTGAAGGCGATGATCGAGAAGGGGGCGAGTGATCTCCACATCACGGTGGGCACGCCGCCCCAGCTTCGCATCGATGGCAAGCTCAACCCGCTTAAGATGCCTCCGCTGGCGGCGGCCGAGACCAAGCAGCTGTGTTATTCGGTGCTGACCGACGCCCAGAAGCACCGCTTCGAGGAAATGAACGAGCTGGACCTGTCCTTCAGCATCCAGAAGCTGTCGCGCTTTCGCGCCAACGTATTCGTTCAGCGCGGGAACGTCGCGGGGGCGTTTCGCGCGATCCCCTTCCAGATCAAGAGTTTCGAGGAGCTGGAGCTCCCCGAGGTCGTCCGGAAGCTCGCGGAAAAGCCCCGGGGCCTCATCCTCGTCACGGGTCCGACGGGCTCGGGCAAGTCGACGACCCTCGCCACGATCATCGATTACATCAACACCAATCGGCAGGAACACATTGTGACGATCGAGGACCCGATCGAGTTCCTCCACCAGCACAAGTCCTGCGTCGTCAACCAGCGCGAAGTCGGGGCGGACACCAGCGGATTCGGCGCCGCGCTGAAATACATCCTGCGCCAGGATCCGGACGTGGTGCTGGTGGGCGAGTTGCGCGATCTCGAGACGATCGAAGCCGCGTTGTCGGTCTCGGAGACCGGGCACCTCTGTTTCGGCACCCTTCACACGAACTCGGCAGTGCAGACCATCAACCGAATCGTGGACGTGTTCCCTCCCTATCAGCAGGCCCAGATCCGAGCGCAGCTCTCCTTCGTCCTCGAAGGGGTGATGTGCCAGACCCTGCTGCCCCGGGCCAATGGGCCCGGCCGGGCGATGGCTCTCGAGATCATGATCCCGAACTCGGCCATCCGGAATCTCATTCGCGAGGACAAGGTCCACCAGATCTACTCGTCGATGCAGATGGGCCAGGACAAGTTCGGAATGCAGACCATGAATCAAGCACTGTCGGTGTTGGTCGCACGACGAATGATCACCATGGACCATGCGCTGGCGAGGAGCCCGGACACGGACGAGCTGACGAAGCTCATCGGTAAGGCGACTGCGAGTTCACCGCCCCTCAAACGGGCCGGAGGCCGGGGCTAAAAAAAGCGCCGGCGAAGGCCGGCGGACGTCGGGTTATCCGGCGGGGAGCTGAAATACAATGCCGATGTACACATGGAAGGCACGAACTCGCCAGGGCTCGCTCAAGAAGGGCGAGATGGAGGCGGGCACCGAAGACGCTGTCATGTCGCAGCTCCGGGCGCAAGCGCTGGCGCCTGTGGTGGTGAAGGTGAAGGCCAAAGACATCAGCGAATACCTGACCTTCCTCCAGGAGGGGATCACGACGAAAGACCTCGTGATCTTCACCCGACAGTTCGCGACGATGATCGACGCCGGATTGCCGCTCGTGCAATGTCTGGAGATCCTCGGCTCGCAGTCGCCGAACAAGACCTTCAAGCGGATCATTCTCGAGATCAAGGGTGACGTCGAGGAGGGCTCCACGTTTGCAGACGCGCTTCGCAAACAGCCCAAACCCTTCGATGCGCTCTACGTAAATCTGGTTCAGGCGGGAGAGATTGGCGGCATCCTCGATACGATCCTGAATCGCCTCGCGCAGTACCTGGAAAAGGCAGATAAGTTGGCGCGAAAGGTGAAGGGCGCCATGGTGTATCCGGTGACCGTGCTGGTCGTCGCCATCGGCGTCATCGTCATGATGCTCGTGAAGATCATTCCCACCTTCGAAAAGATGTTTTCGGATTTCGGGGGCACGCTGCCCGGCCCCACCCAGCTCGTGGTCAATATCAGTCACTTCATGCAGGAGTGGATCGGTCCGTCCATGGTGGTACTGGTGTTGACCGTCGTCGCGTTCACGCAGGCGCGGAAGCGTTCCCTGGCGTTCCGGCGCAAGGTCGACGCCGTCATGCTCAAGGCGCCCATTTTCGGCCCCCTGCTCAGGAAGGTCGCGGTCGCCCGATTCACGAGGACTCTCGGCACGATGATCGCGAGCGGTGTACCGATCCTCGATGGCCTCGACATCGTGGCCAAGACCGCGGGGAATGTGGTGGTCGAGGAAGCACTCTACGACGTCAAGGCGGCTATCTCCGAAGGCCGGACCATCGCAGAGCCCTTGGCCGAGTCGGGAGTCTTTCCGGGGATGGTCGTGCAGATGATCGCGGTCGGCGAAGAAACGGGCGCCATGGAGGCGATGCTGTCCAAGATCGCGGACTTCTACGACGACGAGGTCGACGACGCCGTTGATGCACTCACGGCAATGCTCGAGCCGGCCATGATGGTCGGATTGGGCGGGACCGTCGGCGGCATGCTCATCGCCATGTACCTTCCGATCTTCAAGATCGCCGACACGATCGGCTAGCGGCGCAGCATCCATGAAGCCCATGGAGGCTGGGCTGGGGCAGAGCCTGGTATTTCTGATGGCGGCCCGGTTGGGCCTTTCCGTCGCGGCGCTGGGGATCGCCCTCGGCTTGGACGCTCTGGACTCCCACGTCACGATTACCGAATGGCGCGGTTTTTACGCGACCGTCGCCTTTGCGTTTCTGGCCACCATTGGATACGGGCTGGTTCTGCCCCGGGTTCGGCGGAAGCGTCGCTTCGCCGTCATCAACATCGCCACCGACATCGGCATCGTCAGCGCACTGGTGTTCTTCTCGGGCGGAAGCGATTCGGTTTTCACATTCTTGTACGTGCTCGTGGCGGTCTACGGCGCGACGCAGTTTCAGCGATCGGGTGCTCTGGTATCCGCCGGAGTCAGCGCACTGGCCTACGGCGCCGTGCTGATGGCAGGTCGACCTGCCTGGGAAGCGGGGTCTGGGGCGCCGGATCCCTTGCCGATGCTGTTCTTGGTCTGGACCGTGCAGGCCGGAGCGGTGCTGTTGGTGGCCGCGTTGTCGAGCTTTCTGGCGGCCGACCTGCGGCAAACACGTGAGGATCTGAACCAGCGGACCAGCGAGCTGGCGCGGCTGCAGAACCTTCACCGGCGTTCGGTGGAGAGCATGATGACGGGCCTCCTGACCGTCGATGGTGAAGGTCGGGTTACCTCCTTCAACCCGGAGGCGGGGAGAATCACGGGCCTCCCTGTGTCGTCGGTTGTCGGGCAGGACGTCGAATCGGTGATACCCGGGGTTCGAAGTCATGCGATCGCCTATGCCGCGGATGGGCGCGGCTCCCGGGAGCGCGCTCGCATGCGGCATCGGAACGCGAACGGCGACGAGCTGCACCTGGGAGTGGTGGCCTACGTGCTGAGAGACGATGGGGGCCAGCCGCAGGGCCACGTCGTCGTGTTTCAGGACGTGACGGAAGTGGTGGCCATGGAATGCGATCTCCGACGCTCGGAGAGACTGGCGGCTGTGGGAGAGCTGTCGGCCAGCATCGCCCACGAGATCCGAAACCCCCTGGCAGCGATCCAGGGGGCGATTCAGACCTTGTGCCGCGTCCAGAGCCAGCTCGACGGGAACGTCGAGGCGAAACGCCTGGTGGACATCGCTGTCTGCGAGGTGGATCGATTGAACCAGCTGATCAGCGATTTCTTGATGTACGCGCGGCCCGGCCCGTGCAATCCGGAGCCCGTGGAGGTCGCGGAGGCGGTGGGGGAGGTGATCGAACTCTTCGAATCCGTTCGTCCCGATGCGGTCATCGTGGACTTCTGCGTGGAAACCGGTCTTCGGGTCTTCGCCGATCCGGCCCAGCTCCGGCAGGTGCTCTGGAATCTCGTCTTGAACGCCTCTCAGGCGATGCCCGAGGGCGGCAAGCTCCGCATCTCGGCGAACGAGATCGATGGGGAGGCTCCTCAAGAGCATTCCCTCAGCCGCCGAAACGGTTCCCTGAGGAAGCACAAATTGAAAACCGGTCACGACAACAGGGTTCGCTGCGTGGAGGTCGTCATCGCCGATGAGGGCGTGGGCGTCCCCGCCTCGGAATTGGATCAGGTCTTCGAGCCATTCTTCACGACCAAGCGGGACGGCTCGGGCCTGGGCCTGTCGACCGTCCATCGCATCGTTGAGGACCATGGCGGAAGCGTTCGTGTGAATAGCACGGTGGGTTCGGGAACCATGATCCGGGTGCGGCTTCCCGGGACGGAGGCTTCGGCATGACCGGCAAGGCCCGCATCCTCGTGGTCGATGACGAGCGAAGCATGCAGGAGTTCCTGGAGATTTTCTTTCGCAGTGAGGGCTATGACGTCGTCACGGCGGGGGACGTGGAGAGTGCCCGGCTCCATTGCGAATCTGATGAGTTCGATCTGGTGGTGACCGATGTTCGCATGCCCGGGGGAAGCGGAATCGATCTGTTGCACAGCGTTCGGGAGGAATCGCCGGACACCGTAGTCATCATCATGACGGCCTTTGCGAGCACCGACACCGCCATCGCAGCGGTTCGGGACGGAGCCTACGACTACATCACGAAACCGTTCAAGGTCGAGGAGCTTCGTCTGGTCGTGGAGAAGGCCCTGGAGAAGAAACTTCTCTCCAGCGAGAACCGCCGGCTTCGCAGCGAGCTGCGCAGCCGAGACCGCGATCGTTCGATCATCGGTAGCAGCCATGCGATGAATCAAATCTTCGACGTCGTCGCCCAGGTGGCGGGCACGAAGGCCAACGTGCTCCTGACCGGGGAGAGCGGAACGGGAAAGGAGCTCATCGCCCGTTCGATTCACACCAGCGGCGGTCGCCGAGAGCGGCCTTTCGTCGCTCTGAACTGCGCAGCGATTCCCGAAAACCTGCTGGAGTCCGAACTTTTTGGCCACGTGAAGGGATCATTCACCGGGGCCGTACAGAACAAGCCCGGACTGTTCGAGGCCGCGGATACCGGGACCCTGTTTCTCGACGAGGTCGGCGAGCTGACGCTGACCCTCCAGGTGAAGTTGCTGCGGGTGATCCAGGACAAGAACATCCGTCGAGTCGGCGGTACTCACGATCAGCGAGTCGATGTTCGGATCATCGCCGCGACGAATCGCCGCCTCGAGGAGGAAGTGGCCGCAGGGCGGTTTCGAGAGGATCTCTACTACCGACTCAACGTGATCGAGATTCCGATGCCTCCGCTTCGGGATCGGGTGGACGACATTCCGCTACTGGTTTCGCATTTCATCGAGAAGTACGCCCGGGAGCTCGACAAGTCGATCGAGGGCATCAGCGAGGCCGCCATGCGTCGTCTCGTCGGCTACCGGTTCCCCGGAAACGTTCGGGAGCTCGAGAATGTAATCGAGCGGGCGATCGCCCTCTCGCGTTGCAGCACGATCGAAGAGGAGTCCTTGCCGCCGTCGGTTCTGAACCCGGTGGAGTCGAGCGCCGCTCCGCGGATTCCGCCCGAAGGGGTGAACCTCGAGGGGCTCATGGCCGAATACGAACGCGGCCTGTTGCGCGAGGCTCTGGTTCCCGCGGGCGGTGTCAAAAAACGCGCCGCCAAGCTGCTCGGTATCTCTTTTCGTTCCTTCCGCTACCGATTGGAGAAGCTGGGCCTCGACGATTCCACACCCGGAAAGTCGTAGTTGCATGGGCCGGTCTCAGGGCCTCCAGACCGAGATCCTTCTGAGCCTCCTGGTCGTCATGGTGACGGCGACGAGCGTGCTCTGTGTGGCCTGGATTCAGACCCACATCGCCTATACCCGCCAGCTTCGCGAGTTCACGAGCCTTGGTTTCGCCGAAAGCGCACGTCGTAGCGTCGCGGTGATTCCGACGGGTCCCCCGGGAACGCGCTGGTGGACGGTGTCCGAGGATGGCACGGGGCGGCCTCGTGGCGATCACGGGACGCCGATGGACGGGATCGCGAAGGACCTGGCGTCCATCGCCCGTGAACGGAGAACATCGGTTCTGCGCACCGGCCCTCCGTGGAGCGCGATTCGTCTCGCCGCTCCCGTAGGCGACGAACGAGTCGTTGTGGCATGGATACCGCCGGCGGTCTCGCCGCTCTTGATTGGGGGCCTCATGATCGCCGACGTTCTGGTGTTCACCGCTTTCGGCGCCTACCTGCTGCGACGCCGACTGGTCGTGCCGCTTCAGCGCGTGGCGACCGCTGCGCGTGCAATCGCCGACGGTGCGACCGAGTCCCGTGCTCCCGTCGATGGGGTGAGCGAGGTGTCCGAGGTGGCAACCGCGTTCAACGAGATGACCGCGGCCGTGGAGCGGCGGAGCGAAGAGCTGGGGAAGGCGGTGTCCGAGCTGCGCGATCGCAACCGCAGCCTGAGGGAAGCGCGTGCGGGTCTGGACCGAGCGGCCCGGCTGGCGGCCGTTGGACGTCTGGCGGCGGGAGTTGCCCACGAGGTGGGGAATCCCATGGGGGCCATGCTGGCCTTCGTGGACCTGGCCAAACGCGATCCCGGTCTGGACACGACCAGCCGGTCGCATCTCGATCGGGCGCTGCGAGAGGGCGAGCGCGTCCGGGCGATTCTGTTTCAGCTCCTCGATTTCTCCCGGCCTCAGCGGGGTCAGTGCGCTCCCGTGGATCTGCGCAGGGTCTGCGAAGAGACCGGGGCCCTGATTGGCGCTCAGCGTCGATTCGCAGACATCCAGATCGAGGTGTCCAGCGAGGGCGACCCGCCCCCGGTGTGGGCGGATCCGAACGGGGTCGCGCAGATCGTCCTCAATCTACTGCTCAATGCTGCGGATGCAGTGACGGAAACGGCGGCTCCCCGAATCCGGGTCGTGATCGCGGCAACCGCGCGCTGGCTGCGAGAGGGCGAAAGCGGCGATGGCCCGGCGGACCGACATCGGTTCGACGGGGTGCTGTGCCGGATCGAGGATAATGGACCGGGTGTGCTCGAGGAGGACCGGGAGCGCATCTTCGATCCGTTCTTCACCACGAAGGGGCCGGGGGAGGGCACGGGACTCGGTCTCTCGAATGCACTGCGGCTGGCAGAGGAGTTCGGTGGGAGCCTCGAGTTCGTCGCCGAGTCAGGGGAACGGGGTGCGATATTCGCTCTCTGCCTTCCCGCGGTGCGGGCCGGTTCCGCGGGGTGCAGGGTCCGAGGCGAGGCCCGGCTGGGCTAGCGCCCCGCGGTCGTGTCGACGATTGCGTTCTGGGGAACCCGGGCTGTGGCACTCGGGTAGTTGTAGCCACGGGAATTGAGCACCACGACGGGGCTGGCGGCCCGAGGCGCTGCCACGGCCCGGCTGCGGACGAACTGGATCGCGTGATTCATGTCGATCGCGCTGTTGGGGCCCTCGACTTCACACGAGAGCACTTCGGCGGTATCGGAATTCGCGGCGGCTCCACCGGTCCCGTGCGGTGTGTACCCAACCGCAACCACCACCGATGCGACGGCCAGCAGTGCGATTGCGCTGATCCAGGCGGTGGGCCTTCCTCGAAGAGGGCCACGCATTGATTCCTCCGTGGCTGATCTCCCCTCGTCCCCTGCGTATTCGACCGATCGTCGGCCGATCTTGATCGGTTCACGTCGTCGCTGGGAGCTAGTCGCGGATCGCGTATTCCTTGATCTTGTAGAGGAGCGCACGGTGACTGATCTCCAGAAGACGGGCTGCCTGGGTACGGTTGCCGCCAGTGGCGCGCAGCGCGCGTCGGATCATTTCCATCTCGAGTGCTTTCCGGGCGCGTTTCAGACCCAGATCGGGTGCGGCCCCGGCGCGGAGACCTTCCACGGGTTGGACCACGTTCTCCGGCAGCTCCCGCATGGAGATCCGGTCGCCCCGTGCGAGGATCACGGCGCGTTCCATCACGTTCTCGAGTTCACGGATATTGCCCGGCCAGGAATACGCCACCAGGCGCTCGAGCACCTCGTCCGAGATACCGGTCAGCGGCTTTCCAAGGGTGTCGCGGAAATGGGCGAAGAAGTGGTCGACGAGCAGGGGGATATCCTCGGTCCGTGCCCGTAGGGGAGGCACGGCGAGCCGAACGACGTTCAGGCGGTAGAAGAGATCTTCCCGGAATCCGCCGCTCGCGACTTCGGCTTCGAGATCGCGCGCGGTGGCGGCAATCACGCGAACGTCGATCGATCGCGGCTTGGATTCTCCCAGAGGCCGGATTTCCTCCTCCTGCAGGACCCGCAGGAGCTTGACCTGGAGCGCGATCGGCAGTTCGCCGATTTCATCCAGGAAGAGCGTGCCTCCGTCCGCTGTGGCGAACAGGCCCCGCCGGACCCGATCGGCGCCGGTGAAGGCGCCTTTGGCATGGCCGAAGAGTTCGCTCTCGAGGAGATTCTCGGGTATCGCACCGCAGTTGACGCCGACGAACTCCTCGTTGCGACGGGGCGACTGGGCGTGGATCGCCCGAGCCAGCACCTCCTTGCCGGTGCCGCTTTCGCCGGTGAGCAGGATAGTGGTCTTGAAAGCCGACGTGCGCTCCATGACTTCCAGCAGGTCGATCATTACGGGGGAAGCGGCGACGATCGGACGATCTCCGACCGCGCGCTGAATGTCGCGGCGCAGTAGCTGGTTGCTGCGCCGAAGACGCTCGCGTTCCCGTGCCTTGCGGAGAACCAGCAAGACCTCTGCGGGTTGGAAGGGTTTCGCCAGAAAATCGTAGGCGCCCCTCTGCATCGCCTCGATGGCGAGGTCTGAACTTCCATAGGCCGACATCAGGATGATGGTCGTTCCGGGCAATCGCTGAGCTAGCTGGGGCACCAGCTCCAGTCCATCGATTCCCGGCATGCGCAGGTCACAGAGCACGGCATCGAAGGGCGACTCCTCAGCGAGGCGTAGCGCGTGCAGACCCTCGGCCGCGGCCACCGCCTCGTACCCTTCCGCCGCGAGCACGAACTGGAGGCTCTCTCGCAGGGCTTCGTCGTCATCGATGATCAGGATTCGGTCCGCCATGGCGTGTCGAGCGCTATCGGATGCTTCGAGCGGCATCGTGAGGATTGTCGCCCTGTCCGGCTGGAATCTGCGGGTTCTAACGGACGTGCCGGATGCCGGGTCGGAGCTGCGACTTCAGGCACCCGACCCCGGCGTCCTCAAGTCCGCGTAACAGCTCTCCGATATTCACGAAGGCTGTGCCGTGAGCTTCGGGGTCGACCCGAGGGCGGTTCGCAGAGAGGGGAAGCCGTGCCTAGCAACAATGTCCAGAAGTTTCGCGAGGCGCTGATGATGAGCAAGGTGGAACTTGCCCGAAAGGCGGGTATCTCCACGCTCACAATCGACCGCGTCGAGGCAGGACGGCCGTGTCGGCTCGACACGAAGCGAAAGATCCTCCTCGCGTTGGGCCTCAGAATAACCGACAAGGATCAGGTATTCGGGAACCTCGTCCGCGCCGCTCATGCGGAACGCGTGGCGAACGAACTCCCGGATCTCTAGAACGAACGGAGGCGGCGAGAATTCGATGGCCTTGTTTTCCAGATTTGGATCGAAATCGATCGTCGGACTCGACATCGGTTCGTCGACAGTGAAGGCAGTCGAGCTGTCGCCGAAAGGGAAGGGCGGCGGATTCGACCTAACGCACGTGGGCGTAGCGCCACTGGCCCACGAGGCCATCGTCCAGGGGGCATTCCTGAACTCGAGCGCGATCGTCGATGCGATTCGCGAGGCGGTGGAGAACGGCAAGATCAAGACCAAAAACGCCGCCGCAGCCGTCTGCGGGCACTCCGTCATCGTGAAGAAGGTCAGCCTGCCTGTCATGAGCCGAGAAGAACTCGATGATCAGATTCGCTGGGAAGCGGAGCAGTACATCCCCTTCGATGTGAACGAGGTCAATCTCGACTTTCAGATCCTCGAGACAAGCGAGGGAGAGGGTCAGATGGACGTGCTCCTCGTCGCGGCGAAAAAGGACCTGATCGACGATTACGTACAGGTGATGTCCGAAGCCGGCCTGGTGCCCGCGGCGATCGATGTCGCGGCCTTCGCCGTGGAGAACGCCTTCGAGGCGAACTACGACACGGGGCCCGAGGATGTCGTGGCTCTGGTCAACATCGGGGCGCAGGTGGTGAACATCAATATCCTGTGTGACGGAATCCCCGCATTTACCCGCGACATTACGACCGCGGGAAACCAATACACCGAAGAGATCCAGAAGACGCTGTCGATCAGCTTCGAAGAAGCCGAACGCATCAAGCTGGGCGGAAAGTCATCTGAGGAGAGCCAGGAGGTGGTTCCCCAGGAAGTCGAGAAGGCGATGCAGGCGGTCTCAGAGAACGTGATCGGGGAAATCAGCCGATCTCTCGAGTTCTTCTCGGCCACGAGTGCCGAAAGCCGCATCTCCCGGGTGCTCTTTTCCGGCGGCGGCGCCAAGGTTGCGGGATTCCAGGCGGCTTTCCAGGAGCGGATGGGCCTCGATGTCGCCACTCTGAACCCGCTGCAACGCATGAATCCCAACAGCAAGTTCGACTCCGATTTCCTGGACGAGCTCGCGCCCTCCCTGGGCGTGAGCGTCGGACTGGCATTGCGACGGGCGGTCGTCTCATGATCGAAATCAATCTACTTCCGGTCCGCGAAGCCAAGCGCAAGGAAAACGTCCGTGAGCTGGTGGCCCAGACACTGCTCGTCATGCTGATCAGCGGAGGGTCCCTGGGGCTGGTGCACTCCCGATTGGTCGAGCAGCGCAGTCTGGCGGCCGTTCGGGTCGCACAGATGGAAAACGACATCGAAAATTTCAAGCCGCAGCTTGCTCAGGTGGCCGCATTCCGGAGCCGAAAAAGCAAGCTGGAGCAGAAGATCGGCGTAATCGCCGGTCTGGAACGAGCGCGCACCGGGCCGGTTCGGATGTTCGACGAGCTCGCGACTCGAACACCTGAGCGCCTCTGGATCACGTCGCTCGATACCGAAGGGGACAAAATCGTCTTCAAGGGCGAGAGCCTGGACAACTCGATCGTGGCTGAATTCCTGCGAGAGCTGAAGGACTCCCCGTTCTTCGAGGACGTGGGTCTCGAGAGCACGGAGATGGGCAAGAAGAAAAAGGGCATCAAGCTCGTGACATTCAATATCAGCGCCTCCACCGCGTCTCCCCCGGACGCCGCGGCGGAAGCGTCGGCCGACAAGGCTGGATAGGCGGGAGACGATCGGTGGAAATCCAATCGCAGGTTCAGTCCCAGCTCGAAGTCGTCGCCAAGCTTCCGCGCGCGGCGCGCATGGGAATCATGGCGGGCATCGCCGTGGCTCTCTGCGCTTCCTACTACTTCATGGCCTACTCGTCGGGGCATGCGGAAGTTCAGAGACTGAGGGCCCGTGAGCTCGAACTCCAGCGCAAGCTGAGCGAGGTGCGGTCGGTTGCGTCGAATATCGACGCCTTCGCAGAAGAGATCGTTCAACTCGAGACGAAGCTCATGCGGGTGCTGCGACAGTTGCCCAATAAGAAGCAGCTGGAGGTCCTGCTCACGGACATCAGCAACCTGGGCAAGACGGCCGGAGTCGAAATCAAAGCATTCCGGAGAATGAAGGAGCTGCATCACGACTTCTACGCCGAGGTACCCATCGCTATCGAGATCGAGGGCAGTTTACACGCTCTGGCGAGATTATTCGACATGGTCTCGAGGCTTCCGCGAATC
>JAZFUU010000218.1:0-13191 GCA_036447375.1 Myxococcota bacterium | reverse complement strand
ACATCGTCTATGCGCCGCTGTTCCTCGGTTGCACGACGGTCTTGTACGAAGGCAAACCGGTGGGAACGCCCGACGCGGGGGCCTTCTGGCGTGTGTGTGAGGAGCACGGCGTCAACGTCCTGTTCACCGCTCCGACGGCCCTGCGCGCAGTCAAGCGGGAGGATCCGGAGGGTCAGCTCTGCAAGAAGTACGACCTCTCCAGACTGCGCACTCTCTTTCTGGCCGGAGAACGAGCGGATCCCGACACCGTCCTGTGGGCAGAGCGCGCTCTCGGGATTCCGGTGATTGATCATTGGTGGCAGACAGAGACGGGCTGGCCCATCGTCGCCAACTGCGTCGGACTCGGGCCGCATCCGGTCAAACACGGATCGCCCACCAAGCCCGTGCCGGGATACGACGTTCGCGTGCTGAGTGACGAGGGTCGCGAACTTCCAGCGGGCGAAACCGGACACCTGGTGATCAAGCTTCCGCTTCCACCCGGATGCCTCAAGACCCTGTACCGCAGCGACGACGGTTTCCAGAAGGCCTACCTGGAGCGATTCCCCGGATACTACGAGACCGCCGATGCGGGCCACGTCGATGACGACGGGTACCTCTGGATCATGGCCCGAACCGACGACATCATCAACGTCGCGGGCCATCGCCTCTCGACGGGCGCGATCGAAGAGGTGATTGCCTCGCATCCGGATGTCGCCGAGTGCGCCGTCTTCGGCGTCAAGGATGGACTGAAGGGACAGGTTCCGATCGGGTTCGCTGTGCTGAATTCCGGAGTGAAGCGATCCGCCGCCGAGGTGGTCGCGGAGATCATCGCCCGGGTTCGCGATCAAATCGGTCCGGTGGCTGCGTTCAAGCGGGCGTGCATCGTGTCGCGGCTTCCCAAGACGCGCTCGGGAAAGATCCTGCGCGGGACCATGCGGAAGATCGCCGACTCCGAGGCCTACCGTACGCCGCCCACGATCGACGACCCGACCAGCCTCGACGAGATCCGCGAAAGCCTGCAATCCCTCGGCTACGCGCAATAGTTCGCCGGCTTCGCCCGTCAGTCGTCGGACTCCGGCTCTGGCCTGCCGGGTATCCTGCTCGCCGCCACCAGCACTGGATGCCGACCGTCGACCACGAGTACGTACAGGGCCGGAGGAATCGGCCTGCGCCCGTACGCCAGCCGTACGCGGTGATGACCGGTCGTCACCAGCCGAAACTGGGGCCGGTCCTCGAGTACCGAATCGCGATCCGTGATTCCCCGGGGAGTTCGGAATAACAGCCAGTGCTCGACGAAATTGGCCCCATGACGAAACTCCCGGATCGGCTCGATGTAGCGGGTGTAGCCCGCCGCGGCGAGGGAGATCTGCTTGTGCGGAAACTGATCCTCGAGCCAGGCCTTGAGCGCGTTGGGGGCGAGGGCATGGGTCGATGAGCGATCTGCGAACATCACCCGGCGCATGGGGTCGGTGGAGAAGCCACTGGGCATGTTGAAGATCACCACGGAAGCGTGGTTCGGCAACATTTCCCAGCGTTTGCGAATCCCCTCGGTGAGCAGCCTGGCCACTTCGCCGGAACTCCGCCACTCGTCGTAGCGATGGACGAGCGGAGACTGCGCGAGGAAGACAATGCCGCTTCCCACGAGAACCAGCAGCCCGGGAAGGCTGCGGGCGAAGCGGCCTTCCCGCCGGGTCTCGAGGGCCCAATGAACCGCGAGCGCGGGGAGGAAGCTGAAAAAGGCGACGGTGGTGTAGAGGAGCCTCCGGTCGTAGACCTCGGTGACGGCGAACAGTGCCGCGTGCGCCGCGATGATGGCCACAGCGAACCCGATCAGCCGCCCGGTTGCGGAAAGGGCGAGGTCCGCCAGTTGGCGCCCGAACTCGGCGAAGGATGCCCTGCGCGACGGAAACCCACGGGGGGAGGCCATCCACACCAGCCCCATCCAGCCGCAGAGGGCCGTCGCGACGAGCGCCGCGGGCACGGCGGATTGGCCGGGACCCTCCACTCCCAGGGGAGCCAGCGCCGTTCGAATCGGTTCGACGAAACCCGGAACGGTGAGATCCAGGGGCATCAGGTTCGCAACCCAACGGATCATGGTTGGGAGGGAAAATTCCACATCGTATCCACCGAGCATCTCTCCCAACACGCGGCTCCGGATCACCAGGTAGGTTGCGGCGATCGCCAGGCAGGGCGCGATCCAGAGACCGGTGTGAAGCAGGCCTCGTCCCGACACACGGTCTCGCGGCAGCCAGGCGAGGCTGAGGAACGCCGCGCAGAGAAGGAGGATGCCGGGCTCTTTCGCGCCCAGGGTGAGTGCGAACAGCCCGTAGAAGGCCGCGGCATACGCCGCCAACGAGAAACGGGATCGCGCGGACCCGGACGGTTGGGGCTGGCTACGGTCGAGAGCCAGCAGCGCGGTGAGAAACAGGGACGTCATCAACAGGTCCCCGTTTCGCGCGATGGCGGGAACCGTTTCGACACCGAGCGGATGGATCGAGAAGATCAGGCCGCACAGGAGGCCGAAGCGACGCGGGCGCCGTTTCCCGGTGCGGCGAGCGCACGCGGTGGCGAAGAGAGCCAGGAGCCATCCGTTGAGCGCGTGTAGACCGAGATCGAACGCGTGGTATCCAAGCGGGTTCCACCCGAAGGCGCCGCGGAGACCCGCGTACATCAGCATGACCGTCGGTCTGTAGAAGTTGGCGTCGCGGGGGGCTCGCCCCCCGGTCAGCGGTTTGGAGAGAAGCGCGCGCACATCCGCGAGATCATCGACCCGCGCCTCCGTGACGTGCATCAGGCTGTCTTTGTCGGTGAATCCGTACTCGAGAACACGATGGAAACACAGGAGCGTGAGCAGCGCGGATCCGAGTAGAACCAGCGGCCAGAAGACCCGGTTTCGATTCATCTTCGTCAGGTCTGCAGCTCGGTCGGGGATGCGAACAGGTCGAGGGCCTCCGCGCGGTCGATGGGATCGGTCCGAAGGGGGCCGTTGAGAGTAGGGCGCGGCCCTCGTCGAATCGAGTCGGCGGAGCCGTGGCCGGTTGCATCGAGAGCGCGATCCATCGACAATCAGACAGGCCCGATCATTCGAGGGGGGGGGGAAGGTTTTGGCTTACGTGATCGCCGCCTATGCCATCGTCGTGGGAAGCCTGGCGGGCTACGGCCTCTGGATTCGAGCCCAGCGCCGCGCACTGATCGCCGAGGGAAGCCGCGAGGAGACCGCCGAGAAGGACGATCGGCGGGGAGAATGAACGCGTTACTCTTCTAGACGAGGATTCCGGCGACGCAGGCGGTCATGAAGGTGGCCAGCGAGCCGGCCAGTATCGAGCGAAGGCCGAGCTCTGCCACCTCCGCGCGCCGCGACGGCGCGAGCCCCCCCAGTCCCCCGAGCAGGATGGCCAGCGATCCGAAGTTGGCGAATCCGCACAGGGCGTAGGAGGCGATCACCATCGATCGTGGTGATAGCGCGCCCGATTCAACGTACCCCGCCAGTTCGCGGTAGGCGATGAACTCGTTCAACACCGTCTTCACCCCGAGCAGGCCCCCCACCCGACCGGCGTCCTCCCAAGGCACTCCCATCAGCCAGGCCAGGGGCGCCAGCACCGAGCCCAGGATCCTCTGCAGCGTCCAGCCCGGGGAGCCGAGCGCGGTCCCCAACGCTCCGACTCCGTCGTTCAGCAGTGCGATCAACGCGACGAAGGCGATCAGGAGCGCCCCGACGTATCCCGCCAGCCGCAATCCGGCGATGGCACCCTGGGCTGCGGCGTCGATGACGTTCACCGCGCTGCGCTCGACTGTGGCGCGATGTCGGTCTCGGGTCACGGGGGTCTCGGTTTCCGGCACCATCACCTTCGCCAGCAGAATTCCGGCGGGCGCTGACAGCAGACTCGCCGTGGCCAGGTGTCCGGCGAAGTCGCCACCTCCCAGCATGAGCACGTAGGTCAACATCACGGACCCCGCGACCGTCGACATGCCGAGGGTCATCAGCGTGAACAGCTCCGACCGCGTCATTCGTTCGAGATAGGGTCGAACGATGAGGGCCGACTCGGTCATGCCGACGAACAGGTTCGCAACGGCTGCCAGAGCCTCGGCCCCGGAGGTGCGTAGGGTCCGAGCCAGGAGGATCGCCATCACGTCGACCACGCGTTGCATCACCCCCAGGTGATAGAGAACGGCGAAAAAGCTCCCCATGAATACGATGACGGGCAGCACGTTCACGACGATCGAGAAGCCGGTGTCAACCAGGGGGCCAAAGACGAATTCGATGCCCGCGTTCGTGTAGCGGATCATCGCGGATGTGACTCCGTTCATGGCGAGAAAGAATCCCCGGCCGACGGGCGTCTTGAGCAGGATCACTCCCAGGGTGAGCTGCAGCCCGACACCCCACGCCACGGTATGCCAGGGAAACCGGCGTCGATCGCTGGAGGCGATCCATGCGATGCCGATCATCACGGCGAGGCCCAGCGCCGAGACGGCCCGCGCGGATAGATCGCTCACGCGGGTGTTCGCAATCGCTGCGATTCAGGGCTGCGGGCGTTCCCCAGGAGCTGGGTCAACGCCCGGGTCGCGGCCACCGGATCCTCGGCGTTCGCGACCGCCGAGATCACCGCGACGCCCGCGGCGCCGGCCGCGACGACCTCGGACGCGTTGCTGAGGTCGATTCCGCCGATCGCCACGATCGGGCGCGGTGCCGCCGCCACCACCGCGTCGGCGAGGGGGCCGAGACCGCACGTCGCGTTCTCCGATCGCTTCGACGTCGACGCGAAGATGGGGCCGAAGGCGACGTAGTCCACCGGCTCCGCACAGGCTCGTTCGACCTGTTCTGCGTTGTGGGTCGAGCGTCCGACCAGGAGGCGATGTCGCGCCGTCTCGGGGATCCGCGCCGGGGGAAGATCCTCCTGTCCCAGGTGCACGCCGTCGGCATGCGCTGCCAGCGCCAGGTCGAAGCGATCGTTCACGATGAAGAGCGTCCCGCGGCTTCGGGTGAGCCGGCGGATTTCAACGGCCCAGGCCAGAGCCTCCCGATCCGTCGCGTATTTGGCGCGCAGCTGGATGACGGCGGCTCCTCCCCGGCACGCGGCTCGGGCCTGTTCGACCGGGTCGCTCTTCCAGTGTGGCGCGTCGTCGGCCAGAACGTGAAGACCCCGGAGACGTTCGATCGACACGCCTACGTCCGTCCCGGTACCGGAATGCCGAGATCTACGATCTTCTTGCGAAGGGTGTTGCGATTGATTCCCAACAGCGCCGCCGCGCGGATCTGGTTGCCGTCGGTGTGGGCCAACACCGCTTCCAGCAGCGGACGTTCGGCTCCCTCGAGAACGCGGCGATAGATTTCGCTCGGTTCCGGTTCCGCGAGCGCCGCTTTAACTTTTCGGGCCACCAGGTCGCCGAGTTCGGTTTCCGGATCTCGTGCGGCGGCCCCATCCTCGAGAAACGCGAAGTCCTCCGGTGCCAACACGTTGCCGACGCTGAGGACGAGCGCGCGTTTGATCGCGTTCTCGAGTTCGCGAACGTTGCCGGGCCACTCGTAGCGCGTCAGCAGGTCGATGGTCTCGTCGGCGAGGAAGCGCGTTCCGTTCGCGAGTTCGGGGGAAAAACGGGCGGTGAAGTGTCGTGCGAGAAGAGTCACGTCTTCCCGGTGCTCCCGGAGGGGCGGAATCCGTATGGGAACCACCCGCAGGCGATAGAGCAGATCCTCGCGGAAGCTTCCGTCCAGGATGGCGGCATCCAGGTCGCGGTTCGACGCCGCGATGATGCGCACATCGACGGGTATGGTTCCACGCCCGCCCACGGGTGTGATCTCGCTGGACTGGAGCACGCGCAGCAGCTTCGCCTGGAGATCGATGGGCATGTCTCCGATCTCGTCCAGGAATAGAGTTCCCCCCGAGGCGTCGCGGAACAGGCCCGCCCGCGCGGCTACCGCGCCGGTGAAAGCTCCCCGTTCGTGGCCGAAGAGCTCGCTCTCGAGGAGGTCGTGGGGAATCGCAGCGGTATTGACCGCCGCGAACGGCGCCTCGGCGCGCGGACTCGCCTGGTGGATGGCACGAGCGATCAGTTCCTTGCCGGTTCCGCTCTCGCCGGTGATCAGGATGGACACGCCGCTGGTCGCCACGCGCCCGATGGTTTTGAAGATCTCGAGCAGCGACGCGCTCTTGCCGATGAGCTGATCCCCCTGGACGCCGCGACGTCCCACCTCCCGCCGCAGGTGACGCACTTCGCGCTCGAGAGCACGGCTGCGGAGGGCCTTGTCGACCAGCGCGGTGACTTCGCTGATGCCAAAGGGTTTCACCAGGTAGTCCAGAGCGCCGCGCTTCATCGCCTCGACGGCGTTTTCGAATGTGTTCTGCGCCGTGATGATGACGATTGCCGTGTCCGAGCCGATGGCGCGCACTCGGTCGAGCAACTCGAGCCCGCTCGGTCCGGGCATGCGGATATCGAGAAACGCGACCTGAAAGCTGCCGGAGGCCAGGGCTTCGAATGCCTCGTCGCCACCCTCGACGGCGACGACCTCGTGTCCCGCATCCTCGAGGGCCTCGCGCAGGACGAAGCGGATCGAGGCCTCGTCGTCCGCCACCAGCACCTTCGCCGGCGCGATCACGATGCCCTCGGCAGGGGCAGCGCCACCTGCACGGCCGTGCCTTGTCCCGGCGCGCTGTCGATGTGCAGGGTTCCCCCGTGGCGAGCGATCCAGTGCCGGGAGACCGCCAGTCCCAGTCCGTGCCCCCCCGCGCGGGTGGTGAAAAACGGCGTCTCCAGCTGGGCCAGAACCTGGCTGGACATGCCGGGCCCCGTGTCGGATATCGTGACCAGCAGGGTCGGAGCCGGGTTCCCGTCTGCGGTGGCGAGGCGATGCGCGTGGGAAACACGCGTGGTGATGGTGAGGGTTCCGTCCCCGGGCCCCATGGCCTGGAGAGCGTTCTGCGCAAGATTCAGGAACACCTGCGTCAGCCGCCCGGCGTCGGCGACGAGCTCGGGAATCGACGGGTCGAAGCCCCGCTCCAAATGGACGCCCTTCGCGCTCGGATCCATGAACAACAGTTCGAGCACGTTGTCGAGTACCCGATGAATGTTGAGGGTGTCCAGCCGCAGATCCTCGTCTTGCCCGAATACCATCAGCTCGTCGACCAGCGCCGCGATGCGATCGACCTCGCGGACCACGAGGTCGGCGGCCTCCTTGTCTCGCCCGTCGCTTGCACGTTTGCCCAGAATCTCGGCGGCTCCCCGGATGCCGCCCAGGGGATTCTTGACCTCATGGGCGATGCCCGCCGCGATCTGCCCGAACGACGAAAGCCGCTCGCGTTCGGCGACCCGCTCTTCGAGCCGTTTCTGGATGGTGCGATCGCGAAGGAACAGCACGACGCCGTCCACGCGCTCGTCCTTCTCGAACCCCTGGTCATGCTCGAACAGCGGGGAGGCGGACACGTCGACGACCACGTCCTCGGCCATACGCTGCGCGACGCGGTGTTCACTCTCGACAATCGTGCGTCCGCTGGCGAGCACAGTTCGAGCCAGTTTCGCGATGGCGTGATCACTGCCGAGCAGACTTTCGACCGGGCGGCCGACGGCGGCCTCTGACGAAACTTCGAGGATGCGAGAAGCCGCTGCGTTCACCAGTTCGATTTCGCCGGATCTGTCGAGTACGAGAATGCCGGCGAGGACGGCGTCGAGTACACCACTGAGGTCTCGAGCCATGGCTACGCGGCTCGCGGAAGTCCGGAAAAAAAGTTTCGCGTCAGATCCAGGATCCGATCCAGCTCGCTCGATTCGAAGGCTTCCTGCCGGAACGCAGCGCTGCCCGGAAGCCCTTTCGAGTAGGCCGCGACGTACTTCTTCAACTGCACGACCCGCGACCTGCGGTCGTCGAGAGTTTTTTCGATCAGCGACCAATGCCGCTCGACGGTGGCCAGCCGCTGGGCGGGGGACGGTTGACGAATGGGCCGGCCCTGAGCCCGAGCCAGGGTCTGCTCGAAGATCCACGGGTTTCCCATGGCGCCGCGACCGATCATCACGCCGGCGGCCCGTGTCTCTCGCAACATCGAGAAGACGTCGTCGGGGCACGTGATGTCGCCGTTGGCGAGGACCGGCGTTCCGGGAACCGCCTCCACCACTCGCCGAATGACGTCGCGGTCGGCGCTTCCTGTGTACTGCTGCGCGCGGGTACGGCCGTGCACCGAGATCAGCTCAGCCCCCTCGGCCGCGACGATGCGCGCGACCTCCGGGGCGTTCAGCGAGCTGGCGTCCCAGCCGCTGCGCATCTTCACCGAGAGCGTTCCGGAAAAATTTCTGCGCATGGCGCGTACGACACGTGCCGCGCGCTCGACGTCGCGTAGCAGGGCCGAACCGGCCCGGTTCTTGATGAACTTCTTGACCGGACATCCCGCGTTCAGGTCGATCCAGACGGCACCGTTTCCCTCGAGCCGGCGGCAGGCCTCAGCGAGGATCTCGGGATCGGAGCCGAAGAGCTGAAAGGCGACGGGCGCCTCTCGGGGCGAGCTGTTCAGCAGGCGCCAGGTCTTCCGACCGCCCTGCACCAGGCCCTTGGCGCTCACGGTCTCGGTGAAGACGAGGGCGGCCCCGGCCTCGCGGGCGATCAGGCGAAATGGGAGGTTGGATACGCCCGCCATCGGCGCCATGACGAGGTTGTTGCGGAGGCTGAGGCCTCGGAGTGCAATCGGGTGAATGAGTCTTTCGGGCTCCGCCATCGAGGCTCCCAGTCAGTGGCACTCCGAGTGCAGTGGACTCGGAGTGAGTGGACTCCGCGTGATTGGACTCCAGAAGAATCAAGCCGGGTTCTGTAGAAATAACGAGTTGCCTAATTTTTGAGCAGATTAGCGGCCGCGGCACGACCCGTCGAGATCCGATTTCCCGACTACCCCCGCTGGGTTAGGGTCGGTACCGTAGCCGGGTGAAGACGGAACTGAGCCCGGCGGAAGCCCTCAGAATCGTGCTCGAAACAGCTCCGATTCTGGGCGCTGAAACCGTGGCCGCTCGAGAGGCTCTGGGGCGCGTCCTGGCCGAGCCCCTGGTCTCGACTCGCTGCCTTCCGCCCGCGGACAACTCGGCGATGGATGGCTACGCCGTGCGCGCCGCCGACCTGAAGAGTGCGTCGCCGTCGAGCTCCGTCAGACTCGGGGTCGTGGCCGAGGTGGTCGCGGGAGCGGTCGTCGATCGCGAGATCAAGGCCGGCGAGGCGGCCCGCATTTTCACGGGTGCGCCGATTCCGCCCGGTGCGGACGCGGTCGTACGCCAGGAAGACACCGATCGCGTCGGCGACCGGGTTCGCGTGAGCGTCGAGGTGGAGGTCGGCGAGAATGTGCGGAACGCCGGCGAGGATGTGCGCGAGGGCGAGGAGGTGCTGTCCCCGGGCACGGCTCTCGGTCCCTCCCATCTCGGCATGTTGGCATCCCTCGGGCGCAGCGTCGTCGCCGTCCATCAGCGGCCCCGGGTGGCGATCCTCTCCGGCGGCGACGAGCTGGTCGAGCCCGACGCTGACGTGGCCGGCGGCCGGATCGTGTCGTCGAACTCGTATTCGATCGCGGCCCAGTGCCGGGAGCTGGGCGCTGATCCGCTCTACCTGGGCATCGCGCGGGATTCGCCCGAAGACCTCGCGCACCGCTTTCGCGCGGGGCTGCGTTCCGACGTGCTCGTGAGCTCCGCCGGCGTGTCGGTGGGAGATCGCGATTACGTGCGTACGGTGCTCCAGAAGCTGGGTTGCAACTGGATATTCTGGGGCGTGAGGATGAAACCCGGCTTTCCGATCGCCTTCGGGCGCTTCGATTCCGGCGGCCCCCTCGTGTTCGGGCTTCCCGGCAATCCGGTCTCCGCCATGATGACCTTCGAACAGTTCGTGCGCCCGGCTCTGCGCAAGATGACGGGTCATGCAGCCTGGTTCCGTCCGGTGGTGGATGTGGTGCTCGGTCAGCGCCTGGAAAAGAAATCCGGGCGGCTGCACTTCGTCCGCGTGCGTCTCGAACGCCGCAGCGATGGGATCATCGCCCACGTGACCGGAAATCAGAGTTCTGGAGTCCTGCGCTCGATGACCGAGGCGCAGGGATACTTGATCTTTCCGGAGCAGGCCACGGAGTTGTGCGAGGGGGAATCCGCCTCGGTCCAAGTGCTCGACCCGGCGTTCTTCGACTCAGGGGAACCCGGTTTTTGAGCTGCACCGGGTCCGGGGGCGGGCGCATTCAGGGGCTGGCGGCGGCGGTGCTGGTCGGGAACGGATTCGAGAAGAGGGGGTCGGACGCGGCTCGCGATCCGACCGATGGAGCGGACGCACCGACGCGGGTCGCGCGATTGCTTGCGACGCTCTTCGAAGAGGTGCTGCTGGTGGGCGACAACCCACCTGCCGACGCCCCGGGTCGCCGCGTGCCGGATGTCGAGGGACCGCCCTGCCCGTTGCGCGGTCTCGTCAGTGCCCTCGAAGCCGCGGATGCCGAGCGGGTGCTGGTCGTGGCCGGAGACTTGCCCCTCGTGAACGCCGACCTGCTACTGGCACTCTTCGCCTGGCCCGAGGCCGACGCGGTCGTTCCCCGTACCGGAGACGGGGCTCACCCGCTCTGCGCTCTGTACCGGCGAGAGGCCGTGTTTACCGTCGCGCGGTCCCGGCTGGCGGCGGGTGATCTCAAACTTCACGACCTACTCGATGTCCTCGATACCAGCTATCTGGTCGAGGCCGATCTCGTGAGCATCGATCCCGAAAGAGCTGCTCGGCGGTCGTAGTCGCGTTCTTCGCTCGCAAAGCGTAGGTACGCCCGAGCGACGGCTTGCGGTCGGCCCTCGATTTCGCAGGAAGACTATTCTGCCTGATGCCAATTTCCGTGAAAGCCCAGGGGCAGACGAGTCTCGAGCCACAAGCGAGCCAACGGCTCGGCGTCGATCGCCCGGGCGTCGAGAATCTCGATCGCGCTGCGATCATTGGGCCCATCGTAAAGCACGTTGAGAATGAAACCATCATCTTCGGCCGCATCGCTCGCGCGGGGAACGAAGACCGGCTCACCCACCCATTGACCATCGACAATCGGTCGATGAACGGACGGTCCGCCTTCGCGATCGTACTTGGTGATCCGTCGCCAGATGGCGCCCGCGTCCGCACCGCCCGGTTCAGCAGTTGCCGCATAACCCCAGCGGTTCTTGTAGCCGATCAAGCGATCGTCGATTCTTGGGAATTCCGCAGGGGAATCGGACAGCTTCGTTTCCTTGCAGGTGCCACTGGCCAGATCGAATTCGTAGAGATACGGGTTGGCCGCAAATCCCGAAGCGTCCCCGGCGCTGCGCAGGGTCGTCAATGTATCGAGCATCCCGGCCGGATCCTCGTAGGTGCAGGCGTCCATGAAGATCTTGCCATCTTCCTCATAGGCATTTCCGGGATGAAACATATACGCGGAAGACGACCCGTCGAACCACTGTGTCGCGCTGCCGGGCTCGCGCCTCCGAATGCCGAATTTCATATTCAGATCCGGACGCCCCTGGATCGCGTCCTTGAATCGTCCGCCCGCCATGATGGGTGCGAGATCAATGTAGACGCTGCCCAACGGGAAGATCACGTAATTTTCGGTGATCGCGAAGTCATGCATCATGGACGGCCAGGGAGCGTCGATCGCCTCGGCAAGCGAGACACTGCCGTCGGGTTCGACCGAATAGAGCTGAATGAAGGGTTCGATCGGCTGGTAGCCGTGGATCCACATCTGGCCAGTCTTGCGATCGATTTTGGGATGCGCGGTGGTGGAGAGTCCGAGCATCTTGCCGTCGTAGTTCCACGGGCCCTTCGATTCGAGCGTGATCGGATCCATCTCGAATGGCGGAGCGGTCTCAACGAGCGCGAAGAGTCGACCGGAATGGGCAACCACGTTGGTATTCGGCTGGACGTTCTGCGGCGGATTCTCGAGCGCTGAATCCGCAGGAACATTTCCGCCACCCAAGCAATAGGCTCCTTCGCTCTGCTCCCGTAGAAAGCTCTCGGTTTGTGCGTATCGCCCTCGGTAGGTGGCCTTGCCATCCTCAAAGCGAATGGCAGAGATCAGTGCATCTCCGTCAAATAGATGGAGTGCCGCGTCTCCGGCCGCCGGGGCCGTTTTCTGATTCGGGCCATTTCGGTAGAGCGTTCCGTTCAGCTCGCGGGGAATCTCGCCTTCGACCTGATTGATCGCGAAGTCCGATTCAACCGGATTCGGTCGGGCGAGACAGGCAAACTGCGCATTCGCTTGAGCTGACATAATGGAATTCCCTTTCGTTCTACCCATGTATGGGGGCAGGTATGTGAACGGTTCTTCCGGAGCCACGGAGCTCTCGCTCCAAAAAGGCTTCGATCAATTCTTCGAGATTCTTTCCCAGAACCAGCATGCCGGAGTGTTCGAGGTTCACGAGTCCGTGAAGGCCCGACCAAAAGAGGTGAGCCAAAATGGCTGGGTCGCCCTCTAGCTCGCCGCTCATCACAGCGGAGACGACAGCCGCATGCATCACCTCCCAGCCATTCATGTTCACAGTCTGATCTTCTTCGACGGCGCACAAGATGGGCCGATTCTGGAGCTCGAACATGATTCGGTAGGCGTGCGGTTCCGATAGAGCGAAGTCCACATAACCGCGGCCCATGCCGCACAATCGATCGACGTGGCATGAATGTCCGCGCCCCGCCTCTTCAATCGCCTCCGCAAAGCGCTCGGCGGCGGCGGCTCGAATCGCATGAAAGATCTCGGACTTATTCTTGAAGTAGCGATAGGGCGTCATGGGGCTACAACCGAGATCCGCCGCCAACGCCCGCATGGTCACACCCTCATAACCCTGCTCGGCGAACATCCGAGTCGCACTCGCGCAGAGCGCGTCGCGGAAGTCTTCGATCTGAGATTCAGTGAGGGCCCGACGGGGCATGGGCTAGATGTATACGATGTAAATTTTACGATGTCAAGCATTAATATTCAGAAAACTGCCACTCCCCTTCGCGTCTCAATCGTCGGATGATCGTCGCGCGGTTGATTCAGCGGCTATCCGCTCAGTTTCCGCAGTTCGGTGAGAGCGCGCTCCACGGCTCCCGCTTCGGGGGCGAGCGCGGTCGGGTCGAATCGCGCGCGCTCGACTTCGGCGAGCCGTTGCGCGCTTTCCCTCTCTGCGGGTGCCAGCGATGGAAGCGCCAGGATCTCTTCGGGCGATCCGGTTCGCGCCTCGGGAAGTCGACGTGCCAGGGCTTCGCGCAGGGCTCGTGACAGGGCCGCGGCCTCG
>JAZFUU010000217.1:0-8644 GCA_036447375.1 Myxococcota bacterium | reverse complement strand
CGTCGGCGTCGGCGTCGGGCGGGAGGGCCGGATCGGGGACCGGCGCGTCGTCGCCGGAATCCACTTTCGCCAGAAAACGCGCGCGGTAGGCCTCGAAACTCACGGGGATTCGCTCGCCGATGCGAGATTCGATCTGGAACACCGTCTCGTGTCCTTGCGTGCGCGCCAGGATCCAGTCGGCGCCCTGCAGGGCCCCGATCTCCACCTGGGCGAGCTTCTCGTCGCCCTCTCCGAAGACCCGGTAGACGGCGGCCGCCGGGTCGAGTTGGAGAGTCCGCAGCTCTTCGGGTCCCATGCCGTCGGCAAGAATATTTTCGGCCCGCAACCCCGAGAGCTCATACACCAGCGAACTCAGCGCACCCGCGTTGAAGGGATCCGGGCTCGCCGTCCATCCCGCATCACCGCGGATGGCGTGGATCGTCACCGGCTCGGTACTCATCTGCTCGGTGCCGCTCGGATGGAATACGATCTCGAGGCGTCGCGCATCCGAGGAGGCGAACTTGGCGAGCTGCCGGAAGCGGTAGCTCGCCAGCTCCCGGGGAAAGTCGCTGATGCGTTCGGCCGCAATGCGATAGAGCGAGGGACGCGCCGCGCGCACCAGCCGTGTCTCGCCATCCAGACTTCGACCGACGACCATGTGCAAACGCCGCTCGGAGTCCGACTCGCCCTCGGCTTTCAGCACCAGCTCCACTTCCAGATCCGGGGTCCGCAGTCCCGACTTGCGATCCGACGGCGGATCGTCGACAAAACCCGAGGCGCGAAGAAACGAAAGATCCGAGAGCAGCGATTCCACCGTCGCGTCATCGGCGGGCCCATCCAACGGTGCTCGAACCCGCCAACCCTCCTCTCCCCGCTCGAGCACCACGCGCTGGCCCGGCCAGGTCAGCGTCACGCCTTCGACGGACGCGGTGTCGAATTGCAGGATCCGCTTGTCGCGCAGGTCGTCGATCGCCTTGTTCAGCGCATTGATGCGATAGGTTTCCACGACGTAGACGGCATCGGTACCGATGGACACATACGAGTTGGCCCCCACCGGAGACTTGTCTCCGCTGTGAAGAACGAACGCCTCACCGTTCGCTCCGAAGCGAATCACGTGTTCCTCGTCATCCAGGCCGTACACTTCCGGAGGCTGCGGATCCTCGAATTTCGACTGGCTGGAGAGTAGGGCCAGGGCTGCGGCCAAACCGTCGATGGCGAAGGTATCCCCGGGAAAGGCGAGCGGTTCCGTGAGCTCCCAGCGTCCATCCTGTCGCTCGGCTCGCGCCGCGACGCCATCGCTGGTGGTCATCGCAATCCACTCGACATCGTCGGCCTCGACTGTCGGAAACAGTCGCTGGGCCGCCGCCTCGGCTTGCTGGCGGCCCGGGGCGCCCCGCATCTCGTAGAAGTACACGAAGGCGCACAAGGCCGCGGCGACCAGAAAGACGATCCCCGTGGTACGCGGCTGCACGGACCGCTACCCCGCCGGAACTTGCCGGCGCCTCCACCAGGTGAAGACACCGAGGACCGCAATCGCCTCCGGGATGACGAAGAGCGAGAGCGTGCGAATGGTCATGAACTGTTCGGTGGAGAGCTGGAAGCGCGAGGCCCGGGAACGGACCGGGCGGATCGAAATCGCCTCGATGTCGCCGAGCAGCCAGTTCACGGAATTCACGAACAAGTCGCGGTTCCGGTAGGCCTCGATCAACTCGTTCGAGGCAAAATCGGAGTCGCCGTACACGACGAGTCGCGGCGCCGGACTCGAGGCGGAGTCCTCACCGCCTTCCCCGTCCGCGTCGTCGGCGAGGTCCACGTCCACGTCCGCGTCGTCGGCGAGGTCCACGTCCACGTCCGCGCCCTCGATGGGGTCGATGCCGTCGTCGAGGCCCAGGTACGGCGTTCCCGCCACGGCGATCGAAACCGGCCCGCTGACGTCGTTCCCGCCAAATTCGGCCCGCCCCTTGCTGAAAAAGAGATCGAGATCGCGCTCAGCCCAGGAGTCGTCACTGGTGAAGACGATCTCGGTGAAATCGCCCCCCGCTTCTGCCCCCGCCGCCGACTGGACACTCCGCACCAGATGAAACAGCGTGGTTTCGCGAAGGTCCCGTGTCACGTCGTGATCGGTGGCGTAGCTCTCCGCGAAGGGCGTCGTGGCGCGGCCGAAGAGCGCGAGCTTCCGATCCACGATGATGTCATCTCCGACATCGACGCCCCAGGCGCGAACTCGGTCCACCAGGTCGGTCTTGGCCCGGGGATCCAGCAGCACCAGCAGGGCCCCGCCGCGCCTCAGATAGCGTTCCAGAGCGTCGTGCTCTTCATCGAGCAGGGGCCGCGTGGCACCCGCCGCGATCACCACATCGGCGTCGTCAGGCACGTCTCCCGCTGCCGCCAACAGCAGGGTCTCGACCTGGTAGTTCTCGTTCCGGAGAGAATCCGCCGCGCGGGCGTAGCTCTCTTTCTCGCCCGCCGCTTCGCCCTCGATAGCCCGCTCGTTGTGGCCCTTGAGGAAGTACACCTTGCGCTCGCCGGTGCGCGAGAGCTTCACCATCGCGTTGGTGATGTTTTCCTCGGTCACCTCGTCGATCTGAACCGACTCGGCGCCCAGTGAAATCCACACGAGCCCCTGCCCGAGATCCTCGGAAGTCACGTCGTAGTGTTCGAGCCGGTCGGGACGCTCGGCCGGGTTTACGTACTCGACCTGGAAACGCTCGCTCTCGTACGTGTACCGGTCCAGCAGATCGCGTACGGGTGCCACATCGAGTGGTGCAAAGAAGGCAACCACCTCGACGTCGCGGTCCAGACCGGCGAGCAGCTTCTGGGTCTGGTCCGAGAGGGAGTGGACCTTGGCTTCGCTCCAGTCGAATCGAACGTCGTATCGCGACGCCAGAAAGCCGACCATGCCCAGAATCGCGATGCTCAGAACCGTCGTCAGGATCGAACTCGTCCCATAGGTCCCGGCCCGTCGAGACTCCCCCGAGCTCAAACGCTCGCGCAGGCTGTCGAGGCTCAGCACCCCCGCCGCGGCGAGCAACACGAATCCGCCGATCAGGTTCGCACCGATCCAGAACGGATCCGTCGGCGCGCCGAAGAGCGCCAGCAGGAAGCTCAACAAGCCGAAGACCACCCCGACCAGGCCGAGCGCACCGAGCAGTGCCGAGTTTCCCGTCATGCCCTCACGCTTCGCAGCAGCGACGTTTTTGCGCTCATCGCCAACGCACGGTCTCGACGGACGCTTTGGTGAGCACCAGAAAGATCCCGATCATGACGGCGAAGTAGACGAGATCCGAGGTGGATACCATGCCCCGTACGAGTTCCTCGAAGTGGGTGTTGGTGGAGAGGTAGCTGAGGATCGCGCCGACCGATTCGCCGCTTCCGGCCACCCCGAGTTCGGTGATGGCGGGAAGCAGCAACAAGCACAGCAACAGCACGAAGCTGATCAGAAACGCGAGCACCTGACTCCGGGTGAGCGACGACGCGAAGGCGCCGATCGCCACATAGGTCCAACCGACCAGCAGCACGCCCAACAAGCCCGAAAGGGTCTTCCCGATTTCCGGATCGCCGTAGAAGAACAGCATGGCCGGATAGAACCCCACCACGGCGACCAGCAGCAGCATGAAGACGGCACCTGCCAGGAATTTTCCGATCACGATGTCCCAGATCGTGAGGGGGCTGGTGAGCAACAGCTCCTGGGTCCCCTGGACCTTCTCGGCGGCGAACAGCCCCATGGTGATTCCGGGAACCAGAAACATCAGCACCACGGACATCGAGCCGTAGAATTCACCGATCAGGCGATCGTTCAGATTGAGTTCGACCAGGAAGTCGTAGGCCTGAAACTGCTGGGCTTGAAGGACCACGTTGGAAAACCAGGCCACCCCGAGGATGAAAAAGAACCCGGCGAGCACGGCAAAGAGGCTCAGCACCCCGTAGGCCACCGGCGAAACGAACAGACCCTGGAGCTCTCGACTCGCCACGCTGACCACGTGCTTCAAGACGGGTTCTCCTCGGCCGCGTCCCGAGCGACCTCCCGGGCGAACAACTCCTCCAAGGACCTCCCGTCTCGCATCAGGTCTGCGAGGGGTGCGTCCACGGTCTTGCGTCCCTCATTGATCAGGATCACGCGCTGACAAATGGCCTCGACCTCCGGAAGGATGTGGGTCGAGAGGATGATTGTATGCTGGTTCCCGTCGCTGGGCGCGGCCAGATCGGCGATCAGCTGGCGGATGTCCCGAACCTGGATCGGGTCGAGACCCACCGTCGGCTCGTCCAGCACCAGGACCGGCGGATCGTGAACGATGGCCTGGGCCAGGCCCACCCGCTGCCGGTAGCCCCGGGAAAGATTGCCGATCACCCGCGACCGCACCTCGGTCAGGCCACAGCGCGAAAGCGCCCGGTCCACCGCCTCGGCGCGCATCCGCCGCGGGACGTCCTTGATCTTCGCGACGTAGTTCAGATACGCGGTCACCTTCATCTCGAGGTACAGGGGCAGGCTCTCCGGCAGATAACCGATGCAGCGGCGGGCGGCCAACGGCTCGGTGAAGATGTCGTGGCCCGCGATGATCGCGGTTCCGTTGGTGGGCGGCATGAAACCCGTCAGGATCCGCATGGTCGTCGTCTTCCCGGCGCCGTTGGGTCCGAGAAAACCGACGATCTCCCCCCGCCCGATTTCGAAGGACACATCGTCGACGGCGATCAGGTCGCCGTAGCGCTTGGAGATTCCCCGGGCCTCGATCACTCGCGATCCCCGGCGGAGAAGCCGTTGAGAAAGATCTCGACGACGGTCTGCGCCACCTTCACGTAGTACTCATTCTTGCCTTGCTCCTGTTCCTCGATGCGAATCACCCCGAGTACCAGCGCAGTAATCATGATCTCGAGGCCGCCGATCAGAACATAACAGGCGACGTCCGGATCCAGATCGCGGCGCAGCTCGCCGGACGCCTGCCCCGTGTGCAGGATCCGGGTGATGGTCTGAAACAAGCGCCCCACGGCGCGAATCTGGCTCGGCTCGGCAAAGCGCGAGGAGCGCTGGATCTCGAGAACAAAGACCTTCACCCACTCCGGCCGAACCCGGTAGGCATTGAGGATGAGGGCCGCGATCGAGACCAGCTTGTCCTGGGTGGGCGTCGAGCCGTCGGCGATCTCGTCCACCGCCTCCAGGAATCCCGTCCAGCGCTCTTCGAAGATCGTGTTGAGAATCTCTTCCTTGTTCTTGAAGTAGTGATAGACGAGGCCGTAGGCGATCCCCGCCTCGCCTGCGATGTCGGAGATTCGCGCGCCGTGATAGCCCGTGCGGGCGAACACGGAAATCGCGGCATCCACAATGCGATTGCGTTTGTCGCGCCGCCGGTCCCGCTGGACGGGCGTCTCGGACTGCGGTTCAAGTGAGGCCGTCATTTGACCACTGAGGAAAGGGCTGCGAACAGCCGATGTAATAGAATTCGGGGTCCCCGCGGGCGCCGACTATACGGATGCCGCCCGGGGCTCGTCAATACGCAACTGGCGCCGGAGAGCATGGGGGATATCCTGAATCTGATGCGATTTCTTCCGGCACTTGTGGCAACTCTGGCCCTGGTCGGGGCATTGGCGGCGCCTGGCCACGCGTTGGAACCCGCGGCTACGATTTCGGTTCCCAGAGTCGGGATTCCTGAATTCGACACCGCCGGGGAGACCGGCGCCTACTGCACGTTTCTGGGATGTCGCGGTGCGGCGCCCTCGCCCTTCAGCGAAGCGGCCGGGTTTGGCGCTGCAGCGCTGGCCGCCGGCTGGATGGGTCGCCGCCGGTTCTCCGGCCGCTGAACACCGTCGCGGAAACCCCGGATCAGGCCTGGATCGTGATCCACTGAAACGAGCTCGAGGAGCCCGGCACCCTGCCCCCGCGGCCGGGGGCGTAGGTGAGCGACTGGCCGCCCTCGGAGCCGCCGATGATCTCCTTGAAGGCCGCGATCTTGGCCTCCGGGTCTTCCGGATTGAGACCGTGGAAGACGATTTCCACGCTCGATTTGACCTCGAGCACGTTGAGCACCAGCGTGGCCAGGGTAAAGAGCTTTCCGATCCCCTCGACCGCCTCGACCGAGAATCGCGGAATCTGGATCTGGGAAAGCTCGAAGCCGTATTCCAGACGCATTGCCTGCCTCCACCACCCTCGCGAAGCGCCGCAAGGTGACCTTGCCCGGGAATCGTGTCAAGGCGACCCCGGCGGAATCGCCTGGCTCATCTATTCGATCGACTCGGCCTCAATCATCGTCAGGCGCTCGACGAGCTCCTCTCTCGTGATGATTCCCTTTTCGACCAGAATCTGGGTGAGGGCCCGCAAGACCGCGTCAGGGGAGGCACCACGGGCGCCGGGTCCGATCCCCGCGACGGCGGGGGCCGCTTCGGCTTCCGCATCCAGCGCAGTCCAGCTCGGGTCCAGATCGGCCTCCGGCTCCAACGAGTCGGCAAAATCGTTCAATTCCATGGTCTCGATGTCGGCCAGCGGATCGAGCTCTCCTTCGACCTCGAGATCCAGGCCCGAGTCGGCTGGGCTGGGATCGAAAACGGCTTCGTCAGCGGGTGGCGCCCACGCGTAGTGGCGCGCCAGCGCGTCCTGGAGCTCCGAGGGCGCTGCGAGCACCGGCCGGATTTTCATCTTGCAGACCCTGCTCAGCTCCCGGATGGCATCGCTGTCCCCCGGGTCTTCCATCGCTACGTAGAGCGCCGAATCGTCGGCTTCGCTTTTGAGCAGCAGCGGAAGGCAGCGGTGCTTTTCCGCCAGATCCGAGGGAACGAGGTCGAGCAGCTCCGCGTCGATTCGCTTACCCCGGAGCCGAACCAGGGGCAGCGACAGATGCTCGGCGAGGGCCTTGACCAGGGTCGCTTCGTCGATCACGCCCATCTGCACCAAGGTCGTCCCCAGCGGTCGGTCGATCTTTTTTTGCTCGATCAGCGCCAGCAGCAACTGCTTGGAATCGATGGTTCCGGCCTGAATGAGCCGCTCCCCCAGCTTCATTGCCATCGAGTTTCGGGCCTCCCGATCCCGCCTAATTCTGTGTCATCGGCACTCTCCGAAGTAGACATTACGAGAACCAGCACCACGCATTGGGGTAAAATCCCACCATCCAAATTCTCGATCGGCCACCGCCACGAGTTGACCGGCTTTCGTGGATACCTCATCACTGAGGAGAGGAGAGTCCGCGATGCGGCTGATCGTCGGGAACTGTCTGATCGCGCTTCTGCTCCTCTCGACCGTCTTCGCAGCCGGGGAGACCTACTATCGGTTCTTCTACGACACCACAGATTCCTTCGCCTTCACCCTCACCACCCGCCGCTGGCATGACCGCCACGTCCGTTTGAACGGCTGGGGGGTGCGCGACGACGTCGAGTACCGCTTCGCGGCAGACCGCAACCGGAGACGAATCACGATCCTCGGCGACTCGTTCACCGTCGGTCACGGCGTCGCTGACATCGAGGATCGATTCGCAAACCGGATACGCCGCGCCCGCCCGGACTGGGAGGTGCACGCGCTGGCAAATAGCGGCATCCACACCGGGACCGAGATCGAGAGACTCGAAACGGCGCTTCAGCGCGGCTACGCGATCGACACAGTCGTCCTCGCCTACAGCCTCAACGACGCACCGGAAATGAGCGAAAGTTGGCGACGGACGCTCAAGACCCTGAAAGCCCACTTCTGGACGGACAACCCCTTCGTACGGAAGAGCTTTTTCGTGAACACACTCTATTTCCGGTACAAAAGATCGCGTAGCCCGGACATGGGCGGCTACTACGACTCCGTGCGCGATCACTACGCAGGGGACGACTGGAGGGCTCTCGAACGGCTGTTCGAGCAACTGCACTCGCTCGTGAAGGTGAACGGCGGCGAGCTCCTCGTGGTGGTATTCCCGTTCTTCCACGCGATGGCGCCAGACTACGTGTACCGGGATCTGCACGAGCAGGTCTGCGAGTTCTGGCTCGCGCGCTCGGTCTCCTGCCTCGATCTATCGGGCGTGTACCGGGACCTGCCCGGCGCGAAGCTGGTGGTGAACCGATATGACGCCCACCCGAACGCCCTCGCCCACCAGCTCGCCGCCGACGCCATGCTGGAATTCATCGCGCGGGCCATGTCACCTTCCCCGCGCGGCGATCCAGATCATCGGCGCGGGGCCCTCGCCGGTCCGGGCACGCAAGCCGCAATCACAGGAACGTCAAATTCGCTGCGTCCTCGAGTCGCCGATAGAAACAGTTCGGACGCGCGCGACCGGTCTCGTCTCGGGTGTGACACACCCCCCCGGTCCTCGGCCGCACGCGGTAGACCAGCGAATTCTGTTCGCAGTTGACGCGCACGTCGATCAGGTCGAGAACGTCGCCCGACCCGTCCCCCTTCCTCCAGAGCTTGTCGCGAGATGTCGACCAGAGCACCGCACGCCGGGTTTTCAGGGTTTCGCGCAGGGCTTCCTCGTTCGCGTAGGCGACGAACAGCACCTCCTTCGAGTCCGCGTCCTGCAAAACGACCGGCACCACGTGCCGACCGCGCTCCGCCAGCGCGTTCAGCTTGTCGAAGTCGAGGTCGAGACGGGTCCCCTCCTCCGTCGGTTTCATACCCACCTCCGAGTTCGGCGGAACCCGGTCCAGGTCGGACGGGATCAGGCCGAGTCAGACGGAATATAGAGAGTCGAGCCGAGAGCGGGGACAC
>JAZFUU010000216.1:0-8680 GCA_036447375.1 Myxococcota bacterium | reverse complement strand
CCGGAACTCCGGCGCGGTGCGGGGCGATTCGGAACTACGAGATCAAGATCGTGCAGCAGGGATTTACCCGAATTTCCATTTCGGGCCGAAACTGCGAAAGAACGATCGTCCACCAATCGGTTGCGGAACTGGTGCGGTTGCTGCAACAGGAGTAGGCCCACTCGGCACGAGACGGACTCACGGCTGGGGCACGAGGTCGATCTGCACGAGTGTTCCGAAGAGTTTCGGCGCGCTGGGACGCAGGCGATCGAAGACTGCGGAGCGGTGGTCCGGATCGTCTTGGATCGCGCGAGCCTGCCCAGTGAGCGTCTCACCCCGCACGAGAAGCTCGACGGGCGCCCCCTCGCCGCGGAGTTCGCGCCACCAGCGACCGTCAGCCGCGGCGTAGAGCGTGTCGCCTTCGCGTAGGTAGTTTACGGGCAGGGTCCGCCCGCTCGGAAGCCTGATCAGCATCACCTTCCTGGCGCGCTCTCCGTCCGGAACTTCGTGTAGCTCGCGCTCCACGCCCGGGTTCGCGATGCGATTCATGTAGACCGCATAGCACCCGACGAGCGCTACCAGGAGAACCAGCGCGATGAGCACGTATTTCATGACCCCACCTCCAGAAGCGGTGATCCGGTTGCGCGGTCCGGGCCCCGCACAGGCTACGGGCGCCTAGACCGGCTTGTCTGAGACGTGGCTGGAATTGAAGGTGATGGCATGACCGGAAGGGGCGCTGACCGTAAACGAACGATGAATTCGACCCGACTCGATCTCGGATGGTCCAAGGCCCAGCGTCCGAAGATGTTCGTGAGTCGCGTCGAGATCATCGACCATGAGGTCAAATTTGGCGGACCCGGATGCGAGCTCTTCCGAGGGAACCAGCACGAGGTGGGTGCCGCCGCGTAGCTCGAGAACCGCGAAGTCGTCGCCGTCGGCGATGGGTCGCATGCCCACCTGGAGCATGAAATCGCGAGTGGTCGGGAGGTCGGGGGTCGGGAGGACGACGTGACCGACCCAGACTTGCGGACGCTCGTCTTTCGCAGGCATGGCGGCTCCATTGTACCGCACCGCGGGTTCAGCCGAGGTGGTGGCCCTTCCGATCAGTTGGTGAACGACCAGCGCGTCGCGGTCTGCGAGAACACAGCACCCTCGTCACGTCCCGAGCTATCGCTGAGCCATCCGAATACGACTCGAGGGCTCACCGCGAAAAACTCACCCGGCGTCGCTTCCATGTTCCAGTTGTACTTCAGGTTGTACGCCTCGGTTACCTTCCTTGTGGCTTCGGGGTCGAGTAGCTCGCTCGCCGTGCCTTCAACGATGACACATTCATCTCCGCTCTCGAGATTCACGGAGATCGAAGGATTTTCGTTGAGGTCTCTTCGAATCAGTGACCCTGTGCTGAAATTGAGCTCGCCGTGAAGCCAGACGCCCCAGACGGGTCTGGCGCGAGGGCGCCCATTGGGCGACGTCGTGGCGATCCAGTAGTTCCGCGAAGAGACGAGGCGGGATTCCGCCCAAGACCAGGGGAGAAGCTTCGGGGTCAAGTACCCAGCCGAGATCGCGGGGCGAGAAGCCTTGGGCGTCGTCTCCGAGTTCCGCATATCCGTTCGGTTTCCGTCGCCTGCTGTTTGTTAGCCCGTTGCCCAATGCTCGACGGGCGACAAACTTGAGGGGTGCGCACTGAGAGTGCCCTGATTTCGGAGATCCAGCAAGAGAGCTGACCGAAGCTGGCAAGCACCGCCTCTACCAGACGCCCGGCGAGGAACGGTCTAGATCCAGCTTTTGATTGCGCCGCCGATGCCACCGAGGATGAGCGCGATGTTCGCGAAAAAACCCATCACGAATCCAGGGGTCCGGTTCTTGGGATCCTTCACGTAACCGGCATAGTAGATGGGCCTTCCGATCAGGAAGACCACGCCGATGCCGGCACCGATCGTCGGGCTGACGAAGGTCGAAAAGATCCAGAGCGCGGGCAGGAAGACCATCAGCTGTTCCAGCGTATTTTGCTGCGCCCGAAACATGCGATCCCATTCGGGATGGCCGGAGGTCGCCGGTGCAGGCACCTCGTACTTCGCGCGACTCGTGCCGACGCGAAAAGTGAAGAACATGTACTCGAGTAGGGCGAATAGCGTGACGATGGCGGGTAATTCCATTGCGGTCTCCGTGAGTGTTGTGTGAGCGGTCCCGGATGCTTGCCGGAGCGCACGCGAACCATTGTAGACGCGGGCCGGGCCGCCGTGTCAGGCGCTCGACCCGTACTGCGTGAGCTCGACAACGACACCGTCAGGAGCCCCGACGTACGCGTAGGTGAGCCCCGATGCCTCGCGAACCGGTTGGCTCAAGACCCGAACCCCCGCAGTCGACAGTTCTGCAACCGCAGCCGCGACGTCCGCGACTCGGAGGCCGAAGTGGGCCACGCCGAAACCGTGTGTGTACGCTCCGTCTCCGGCCTCGGGAGGAGCTGCCGCGGCCAGGCCGGTTGGAAAGCCACCGACAACCAGGATCTGGCCTCCGAGGGAGAGAAAGATCCGAAGATCTCCATTGACGTTCGTGTTGCGGTGGACCGGCTTCGCCTCGAAGTGCTCTTCATAGAACCGTGCCGAGCCCTCCGGCTCGGCCGCGTAGATGTGGATGTGATCGAGGGATTCCACCTTCATGCCGCTCGCCTCCTGCCGCACGCTAACACGGATCGATGCGCTCGCGCGGTCGTACCCGACGAGAGGATCTCGCGTCTCAGCGACCGTTGGCGAGTCGGCCGATGTCGATTTATTTGGGAAGCTCGCCGTCGGCTGCAAGCGAGAACAAGCCGCCAGCATCCTCGGAGGAGAGGGCAAGACTCGCGTCCACCTGCGAAGCACTGAGGACTTCCAGGACGACGGAACGTTCTTCCCGAAAGACGTTGAGGAAGGGAAGGCCCGACGGGACGCCAACGACAATGTTGGGAATCACCGCCGCGGTGAGGGCGAGCGGACTTTCTCTGACGTTGTCGATGACGATCGGTCCCGCGAGGGCGGATGTCGGCGCGAGCGACAACGCTGCCAACAAGCTGCCCCATGCCACGGCCGTCCGAGATGCTGAAATCATTCGGTACTCCTAGCCCCACGGGACGCGGATTGAACCGCGACTCTCCTTCCTGGGAGGCGTCGAACAAGACCCTAGTCGGACTGACCGGGATGCCGTGGATGGAGTTCACCCAACCGGGCAAGCCAGCCAGTCAACTCCGATGGGATGCGGATGCAAGTTTGGCGCCTGAAGTCGAAACGTTGATATTTCAGGGGGTTACGAAGTTCTCGTGTCGGCCCGATGGAAACCGGCTTCCGCTTCTGGGAAAGGCCGTTCCGCGGAAGATCCCAGATTCCCCGCGGGGACCGCCGCGTGGCTCCGACGTTCTCGATGGGCGGGGGGGTATGGCGACTACGTGGGTTCTTCGGGCTCGTAGAGTTCCCCGTCAAGGTCTTCGAGTCTTTCCGCGAGGAAGGCTCGAGCGTCCTGGATGGCTTGGTTATAGACAGGCGCACCCAGGTGGCGCACGAAGAAATCGATGAGCCGAGCGGTTTGAAAGTCGCTGAATTCCTGGTCGAATTCCGCAGCGAAGAGGCGTTGGATCGCGGTTGCGAGATCGGCCCGGCGCTCCTCTGAGAGCTTGATCCGCATCGGGTTCTCGCGGGACCGATCCGTCACGCTGATGAGTCCTCCCGGGAGCTTCGCCGATGCTCGATGAGCTGGGTCTTCGTGAGCTGGGGAAGCGAGTCCGAGATGAAGAACCACGGCCTCTTGCAGTCGACGAAGATGTGCTTGTCCGGACGAAGCACCGGGTCGCTGTCGAGGAGGCCCGCCGGAATTTCGAACCCGGTAGCACCGTCAGGGGGACAGGGGGCCGGCGACTCGCAGCGCGAACAGAAGGCCAGCCGGTAGGCTCGGGGGCGCTCGCGGATGGGTGCCGCGTATTCGCGGATCAACTCAGCGCCGGAGAGCAGGCGAAAATCCTGGGTGCGGACGCCCAAGCCGGCCAAGAACGCAGAACCGGAGGCCTTGCGACAACGCGGACAGTGGCAAAGCTCGAAGGGACCCACGGCGCGGTCCACTTCGAATTGCACTCCCCCACAAAGACATCTGCCTCGAATCACACCCATCTCTCTGTCATCGACGCGGCTTCTCACCTCTCCGGATCGGAGATCTCGTCAGGGTCGTCCTCGAGCGCCGCTGCCTCGAGCCCGAGCCCCGCAGTCTCGGGTACCAGGGCCATGAAGGCGAGCGCGGCGGGGAGCATGAGCACGCCGAGGACTGACACAGCGGGCGCCAGGCCGCCCAGCCAAAGCGACAGGCCACCCGCCGCGAACTGCGCCCCGATTGTGGCGGCGGCCATGGCCATGGCCAGCCATCCGAGGAGCGTCCCGCGCAGGCGCGTGGGAAAGAGCTCCGTCTGGGATGCCCGCAGTGCCACCGCGGCGATGTTTGTCAGTGTGCTCATGGCGGCAAATCCGATGGCCAGTCCCACGGCCGGCGGAATCGAGGAATCGGCGGGCACGGCGTAGAAGCCCGCGGCGGCCGGCGCGTAGAGAATCGTCGCCACGGTGAAGGTGGCACGTCGCCCCCAGCTCTCGGCGAGGCGTCCACCCAGCGGAAAGCCCAGCATACCCACGGCGCCGCCGGCGATGATCGCACTCGTCGCCAGCAGCGGCTGCATCCCCAGATCCCGCACGGGGTGGTAGATGAGCCAGGTCTGGGTCGCCACGATCGCGAGCGTGAAAAGCAGCGTCGCGATGAGGATTCCGCACGTGCGTCGGCGGTAGCGCGAATCCAGTAATTCGTGGGCGCGCGCGCGACGCGTCTCACCTGCCGCTACCGCGCGCTCGAAGCGGGCGCTTTCGGGCAGCCGGTTGCGGACGAAGGGCAGCGCCGCAAGGGGCAGCGCCGCCGCCGCCCAGCCCCAGCGCCACGAGCCCGGAAGGTCCGCGCACACCGCGACCAGGATCAACGCGGTGCCGCCGCCCAGGGCGCCGGCGAAGCCCACCACGCTCTGCCCCCAGGCGCGACGCTCGGTGGGGAGTGCTTCGGCCACCATCACCGGGGCCACCGTGTAGAGCGCTCCCTTGAAGCCCTGGGCCAGCAGCTGCACCAGCACGAACACCAGTAGGGTCGGTGCGGCGGCGCTGGCCAGGGCCGCCGGGGGCAGTGCGGCCAGGCACAAGAGCAACGTGCGGCGTCGGCCGAGGCGGTCGGCCCGCCGCGAGAGGAAAAAGGTTCCGATGGCAGCGAAGGACATCCAGCCGAAGGCCCAGGCGATTCCCGAGTCGTCGAGGTCGAACTCGCGCGCCAGGAAGGGAGCGACCGCGCCGTTGAGCGCATCGACGTATCCCCAATAGCCCATGAGTACGCCCAGCGCGCCCATGGCGGCTCGAGGCGCCGGCTCTCCGCTCACCCGTTGGCCTGGCACATCGCGTCGCTCCTCGGATCCAGGCCGGCAAGGTAGCGTTTGGGGCCTGAGGATCTGGGCGCATCGATGAGCGCTCTGGCAAGATCCCGGCGGCGCAAACGATCGAGCGGGCCTTCGGAACGGCAATCGCCGGATCGTTCACCGCTCGCGAAACGGAATGCTTCCGTGGGGGAGGGGGCGCTCGAGTGAGGTCGTCCCGTGGCCGAGCCTGACAGCCAGCCGGAACCCGAGCGCAGCGCCGAAGCGACCACGCGAACGGGCGTGTCGGCTCGCGTGGGAGTCCTGCTGTTGGGGCTCCACGTCGCGCTCTGGGTGCCCGTGCCGGTCGTTCCATTTCTTCCCTTGGACACCGCTGTGAAGGTGACCTTGGGAGGTGGCCTGGCGGTGGCCGCAGAGATCGCATTCTGGTTGGGCGCGGCGTTGGCGGGGCCGGAGGTTGTGAGGCGATCGCGGTCGTGGATCCGCAACATCTTTGCCAAGCGCCGGCGCAGCTCAGACTGACGCGGGCGATTGCGCGGTTACGACCGTCGCGTCCCAGCCATCCGACGACTTTTTGGCGATGACCAACGCCTCGCCCCGCGGAGGCGCACACCCCAGCCGTCCCGGGTCGAAGCTCCCTATTTCTGGAGTTCATCATACGCGCGCTGAATTTCGATCGACTTGCGATGAGCAACCTTCTGCAATTCCTCACCCAGGTGAGCCACCTTGTCGGGATGGTATTCATGCATGCGCGCTTTGTAGGCGGATTGAATTTCTTTCTCGGACGCCGAAGGGTTGATGCTCAGGATCTCGTAGGGATCGAGAGAACCTTCGGGCGCCTTCGCCTGACCTGAACTCTCTCGCGGGCCCTGTCCTGTGCTCCCATAGGTGGCGCGATCGGAGTGTTCCCGCAGACGCTTGCGATAGAAGTAGGTCAGGGTCCCGATGAGCAGCAAATCGTCGATGAATCCGAGACCGCCCCCGAGGAAGTCGGGTATCAGGTCTCGGGGAAAGACGAGGTAGAGGATGGCGATGAGGATCAGCCACCGCTTGAGATTCCTGGGCTCCATCATCGGATCCGACCGTCCCGCCTTCGTCATCGCTCGTTGATACGCGAAGTGCTCAGTTTACACGGCCCAGCTCCGGCGCCAGTCATTCCTCTTCTGCAGCGAGCTGGCAGAACGCGTGCAACGGCGTTTGCGCATGCTGGTGGGGTGATACCCATCACGTTTGCTCCTGATGGAACCGTCCGAAACAGATAGTGGATGTGGAATTTCATGACAGCGGCGCGTCGGATCCCCGCCCTCGGCGCAGTGGCGGCGTTCGCGGCGTGCACCCATTCCCCGCCTCCGGATCCCGGCAGTGCACTGGTTGCCGCGGGCGAGGAACTCTTCTTCAACGAGACCTTCGAGGGGAACGGACGCACCTGCGGAACCTGCCACAGGCGCGAAGACAACTTTGCCCTGACGCCGGCGTTCATCGCCACGCTGCCGGACGACGACCCGCTGTTCGTCGCCGAGACCAACCCGGCCCTCGCGGAAAATTTCGAGAAGCCGCTGTTGATGCGCCAATTCGGCCTGATCCTCGAGAATCAGGATGGCTTTGACGATCTGGAGAACCGCTTCGTGTTGCGCGGCATTCCCCACGTGCTCGCTCTGCGAAACTCGGTCGAAAGCCCCCAGGGTCCACGCACGGGCTGGTCTGGCGACGGTTCGCCGGGCGACGGATCGCTGCGCTCCTTCGCGGACGGTGCCGTGATCCAGCACTTTCCGCGCACCCTGAATCGCACCGAGGGGGTCGACTTCCGCCTGCCCACGTCGGAGGAGCGTGACGCTCTGGAAGCCTTCATGCTCTCCCTCGGGCGCCAGCGGGATCTGGATCTACCGCTTCCCCTACGTGAGCCGGTGCCGCGACGCGGTCAGGAAATTTTCCTGGACGACACCCTGGGCAAGTGCAACATCTGCCACCAGAACGCCGGTGCCAACGCGAGGCTCGGAGGCATGGACGCGGGCAACGTGAATTTCGATACCGGCGTGGAAAACCTCCCGGACCAACCCGCCGATTCTACGGGCGAGCGGATCCCCCCGGACGATGGCTTTGGCACGCCCGGCGACGGCAGCTTCAATACGCCGCCCCTGGTGGAGGCGGCGGACAGCGGACCCTTCTTCCACAACAACCCGATCGGTACGATCGAAGGCGCCGTCGCCTTCTACAACGGAGACGCCTTCAATCAATCGCCCTCCGGCCGGTTTCTGGCGTCGCTGGATCCCGAGGGAGTCGGCATCCGACTCGACGCGACCCAGCTGGAGGCCGTGGCGGCGTTTCTGCGGGTGATCAACGCCCTCGAGAACATCCGCGCCAGCCTCGAGCAGCTGGAGTTCGCGGGTCGTGTCCCGTGGGGTGAGCGCAAGCGACGTTCCCGGGCGTTGGCCCAGGCTCTCGAAGAGACCGATGACGCGATACGCGTGCTTTCGGAGGCAGCCCTTCATTTCGATGCGGTGGCGCAGCTGAAAGAAGCCCGGCGCCTCACGGAGCGGGCGTCGCGTGGCTGGTTGCACAAACGCGCCGTCCGCATGGCAATCCGTGCGCAGGAAGCGGCGCGGGAGCGGTTGGTGGAGGCGACGCCACGACGCGCGGGAGGGAGAGGGGAGGCCGGGCGTGCGGGCTAGCATCGGTGTCAGTCTGGCCCTGATGATCGCAGCGTCGTGCTGGTCGCAGCGGGACCGGGTGCAACAGGTGACCGAGCAGTTTATCCCGCTGGGGCGCTCCCCGGGGCTCTCCGTCCGGCACACGCACTTCGCCGAGATCGGAGACGTCGACCTGCGTTCGCGGAGCCTGACGCTCGTCGACGCGCACGGCGACCGCAGCCCTGTCGCCGTCCCCGAGTCGACGCGGATCTGGCTCGATCGCAATCCACTGGGCCTCGGCAACGTCGGCGGAAGTTTTGCGGACTGCCAACCGGGTCGAATCGTGGAAGTCGCCTTCGAGGATCCGGAGCTCCGGCGCACAGCCGCCTGGATCAAGGTGCTGATCGAGAGCCACACCGAACGCCTGCTGAGATGATGCTGACGTGTTCGGGTGAACTATGTTCATGAGCTGAGGTTCTTCTCGAACCAGCTCACGTCCCAGTACCTGTCGAACTTGAAGCCCACTTCTCGGAATGTTCCAACGGCGCTGAAACCGAGCCGCTCGTGCAGCGCGATGGAGGCGGGATTCGGGAGAGCAACCCCGCCATAGGCGCGATGCACGCTCTCTTCGGAGCGAAGCGCGTCTAGAAGAGAC
>JAZFUU010000215.1:0-3738 GCA_036447375.1 Myxococcota bacterium | reverse complement strand
CGAAAGACCATGCAATCGCCCGGAAACACCGAGTCCCGCATTCGAAATCGAATGCGACCCAGGCGACCTTCGGGGCCCGTCCAGTCGGTGAGATAGCGCTCGAACCAGGCGGCCTGATTCGGCGTGTTGAGGAAGATGTTCTTGACGCGATTTCGATTCACCGCGAAGTCGTAGTCGTGGTGCATCGGTCTCCAGTCGCGCGCAGCCAGCGCCCCCAGCACCACCGTCGTCGCCGAGACGTCCACGGCGAGCTCGGGAAGCGGGGCACCCGACTGAATTTCCTCGGCTCGTTCGTTCGACTCCGCTCGGCTCTGCCTCACTGCGCGCCCTTCGGGCTTGCTGTCCGATTCCGCTCGGCTCTGCCTCGCTGCGCGCCCTTCGGGCTTGCTGTTCGACTCCGCTCGGCTCTGCCTCGCTGCGCGCCCTTCGGGCTTGCTGCCGGACTCCGTTTCGCTTGCGTCTGTGTTGTAGCCGAAACCCGTGTAGGACTCGGTGCCGACCCAGGCACCGCGCTGATTCTGGTATTCGACGTCGATCACCCAGAAACGACCTTCGCCCAGCTTGGTGCGCTTGATGGCGCTCACCGAGCGGAGCACCTGCCAGGTCTCGAGGCGGTCGCCGGGCCGGACGGGCTCGCCGAACACGATCGTGTTGTCGGTCATGACCGCCTCCGGAAGACCGAACCTCTCCTTCAAGTCGAAATGCACTTGCAGGGGCTGCGCGGTCTCGGTTCGGTCGGGAGCCCAGTGGTGGGGCCGAAACCAGGCCGAGAGCATCGTCGGCGGCGCGATCCATCCGTCGGTGAGATCCCGAGCCGCCTTCTCGTCCCAGAACAGCGGGTTCCCGTTCTCCACCGACGCGCAGCTGGTGAAGATGTACCCGCGTTCGACATCGAACTCTCCGACCTGTTCGTACCGCTTCTCGCCGATCCAGGATTCGATCTCCGCCGGCAGCTCGCTCATGCCACTACTCCTTCGCGTCGCATCGTGGCGATCTCCTCCTCCGAGATCCCCGCATCGCGGAGCAACCCGTCGGTATCCGTGACCGAGGTGTCGGGCACTTCGATCGGCCCGCCCGATCGCGGTATCCCAGTTCCTGTTCCAGCCAAAATAGGAGCTAGCTGGCGAAAGCTTCCGTGACGCTCGTGAACCGCCTCGGCAAAGGCGCCGCGGCTTTCGAAGTGGGGGTCTCGAACCAGCTCGGCGATCGTGTTCACCGGCGCCACGCACGTATCCGCCGGCGCGAGGTCCGCGACCCACGCGTCTCGATCGCGACCCGCGAAGGCCGTTCGAAACGCCCGGCGGATCTCATCCTGTCGCGCGTCGTCGGTCTGGTGGGGAATCCACTCCTCGAGCGCCAGGGCCCGGCACAGGTTCGCGTAGAAAGCGGGCTCGATGGCCGCCACCGAGAGCCACTTGCCGTCACCGGCTCGATACACGTCGTAGCAGGCGTAACGACCGGTGAGAATGTCGTGGCCCGGACCCGGTTCCGCGCCGGTTGCCAGGTGCTCGTCGACGACCAGCGACATCAGCGAAAGGACGCCGTCGGCCACAGAGACGTCGAGATACTCCCCGGCGCCGCCCCGGTCGCGGCGCATCAAAGCCGCCAGGATGGCGATGGCCGCGTGCATGCCGCCACCGGCGCTGTCGGCCAGGGTGGCGCCCGGAATCGGCGGCCCGCCGTCGCCCCGCCGCCCGCTGCAATCGAGAAATCCGGCCACCGCCAGATAGTTGAGGTCGTGCCCCGCCCAGCGCGCGTGGGGCCCATCCTGTCCGTAACCGCTGGTGGAGCAGTACACGATGCGCGGATTGATGCGCCGAACGTCTTCGTAGCCGATCCCGAGCCGGTTCACGACTCCGGGTCGAAAGCTCTCGAGAATCACATCGGCTTCCGCGGCCAACTTGAGAAACGCCGCCCGGCCGTCGGTCGCTTTCAAATCGATGCGCGTGCGCTTCATTCCGCGCTGGGCACTGTAGGCGTAGTACGGCGGCTCGATCTGTGCTCCGCTCCGCTTCGGCGGAGCCCCGACCTTGACCACGCGGGCGCCGTAGTCGGCGAGGATGCGGGCACAGCGCGCCGCGGGCCCGACCGTCGAGAAGTCGAGGACCGTGATGCCATCCAGAGCCGGGGGAGCGGTCACCGAAACGCGCTCCTAGAAGTTTTTCGGCAGGCCGAGCTTGCGCCGCGAAATGATGTTCTTCTGAATCTCGGAGGCGCCGCCCCCGATCGTATCGATGACCGAGTAGCGGTAGCTCATGTCGGGGCGACCGCGCATCGGGGCCCCTTCGGTGTGCACACGCAGCTGCGCCCCGGTGCCCGCGAGATCCAGCATCGCGTTGGCGATTCGCTGGGACAGCTGGGTGGCAAAGAGCTTGTACTCCGACGCCTCGATGGTGGGCGGCTTGGCGCCCACACTTTGTGCCGCGGCCAGGAACTTGAAGCCCAGAACCTTCGCCACCTCGGCCTGGGTCGTGAGCTGGGCGATCTTCTGGCGGACGCACGGGTCGGCCCGAAGCGGCTCGTCATCGCGCTGGGCCGTGCGGATGTACTCGATCAATTCCTCGAGCTTCTGCTCGATCGGCGCGAACGTGAACATCGTAAAGCGCTCGAGATCCAACGCCTCGGCGATGTAGCGGAAGCCGCTGCCCTCCTTCCCGACCATGTATTCGTCGGCGACGAAAACGTCGTTGAAGAAGACCTCGTTCGTGATTTCGTTGCCAATGGTGGGCATCGCCCGAACTTCGAGACCGCGATGATCCATGGGAATCAGGAACAGGCTGATCCCGTCGTGCTTGGGAGCATCGGGATTCGTGCGCGCGCCGACCCAGTACCAGTCGGCGAAGTGGGCCGAGGTGGTCCAGGTCTTCTGGCCGTTGAGGTTCCAGCCGCCCTCGACCCGGTCCGCCTTCAGCTGCATATTCGCCGCATCCGAACCCGCCTGGGGCTCGCTGTAACCCACCGCGAACTCGATCTCGGCGTTGATGATCTGGGGCAGGAACTCACGCTTGAGCTGCTCGCTACCGTGGCGAATCAGGGTCTTGCCGATGATGCCCGCACCCTTGCCGATCTGGGGGGCGCCGCGCCGAGCCAGGGCTTCGTTGAGGATGTACTCGTAGACGCCTTCTTTCTCCTGGCCGCCAAACTCCCGGGGCCAGCTCATGCCGATCCAGCCCTTTTCGGCCAGCTTCTTCATGAAGCCGCGACGCTCCGGCGTGTCGACGATCTGCGCCATGTTCTCGCGGCACACATCGGCCACATCGGGGGTCGCGTGCTCGTCGAGGAACGCCTCGACTTCCACGGCGAAGGCCTGCTCGGAGTCGGAGAACTCGAAGTCCATGCGGGGGTCCTCCCGGGACGAGCCGCGAGGCGGCTGTGGAAAGGCAGAGAAAGTATACGATACGTAGCGTATAGAAACTAGAAAATGCCCCCCGCGAGAAACTTCGCAATTCCCCCCCTCTGGAACCCTCCAGCGGCCCAGCTGTCTTTAAAGCCAGTTCGTATTTCCAACACCGCTCGATGGTCTCGGGTAGGCTCTGGCCGCGAGCGATTCTCGCCGGAGACCTCGTGGAACCCGATGGCGTCGAACGCCGACTCGCGGCCATCCTGAGTGCGGACGCGGTCGGCTACAGCCGGCTCATGGCCGACGACGAGTCGGCGACGATCCGGACCCTGACCGACTACCGAGAGCAGATCGAGGTGCTGGTCCGCCAGCACCGGGGACGCGTAGTGGACTCGCCC
>JAZFUU010000214.1:0-39944 GCA_036447375.1 Myxococcota bacterium | reverse complement strand
CGCGTCGGGCGGGCGTGGCCGGCGTGGACCCGAGCCATCACAGCCTCCGCGATGCCGGGCGGACCCGCCTCGGCCGGGAGGTCGCGTAATAGGAATACCGTCTGTCTCAGCTCGCGCGCCTCGCGGGCGCAGTCGTCGCAACCCGACAGATGCTCTTCGAGCCGCTCGCGATCCTCGAGTTCGAGGTCTCCATCGAGGTAGTCGTTCAATTGCCTGCGGGCACGCCGGTGGTTCACGGTTTCTCGCTCCGGGGTTCGGCACCCACGAACGGCTGGAGGAGACCTCTCAAAGCCTTGCGGGCGCGGTGAATTCGTGACTTGACGGTTCCCTCAGGAATGCCGAGAACCCGCGCGACCTCTGCATAGGGCACGCCTTCGATGTCGTAGAGAATCGACGCGATGCGGAGATCCGGCGGCAGTTCCAACAGGGCCCGCTGGACCTCGACTTGCACCTCGGCGCCCGAAGCCGCGTCCTCCGGGTCGCGGGGCGTGCTCGGCAGATCGGTCCCCGCGGCCTGGTGACCGGCCAGCTGCCGTTCGCGCGCCCGGCGGCGCCCAAGGCTCCGCCGGCGATTGAGCGCCGCGTTCGCCGCGACGCGGTACACGAACGTCGAGAAACGGGCGTCCCCCCGGAATCGATGCCCATGACGATGGAGGCTCAGAAACGCCTCCTGGGCCACGTCCTCCGCTTCCTCCCGACTTCCCAGCATCCGTCGCAACAGCCGGTAGACGGGCCCCTGATGCCGGAGGACCAGGGCCTCGAAGGCCCCGGCGTCGCCCTCCTGCCAACGCGCCACCAAATGCGCGTCGGGATCGGGAGAGGGAATACGCAGAGCCCGAGGCTCGGCGCGCGGAAACGGGGTCAGGGGCTGCTCGATCAACTCGACGTTCACAGGTCGCCTCGAACCATTGGGACACCGCGGATTCTCGCTGGGTTCCCCGGTCGGGCCATCGCGCCCGCTCACGACTCACTCCCCCGCGGGTGTTGCTTCGGGGCGTTCCCAGGTTCCGCTCTTGCCACCGCTCTTGCTTTCGAGTCGGATCTCGCCCACGGCGATGCCGCGGTCGATCGCCTTGCACATGTCGTAGATCGTGAGGCCGACCGCCGACACGGCCACCAGGGCCTCCATCTCGACACCGGTGCGAGCGTGGGCTTGGACCCGAACCCGGATCATCACTCGTGAATGCGCCGGATCGGCCGTGAGGTCGATGTCCACCGAGTCGAGGGGCAGCGAGTGGCAGAGGGGAATCCACTCGTCGGTGCGCTTGGCCGCCTGGATGCCCGCGAGACGTGCCGTGGCAAACACATCGCCCTTGGGCGTCTTCCCCTCGACGATCCGAGCCAGGGTTTCCGGCGCCATGCGCACCTCTCCCCCGGCCACACAGACGCGTTTGGTCACCGGCTTCTCCCCGACGTCGACCATGCGAGCGCGGCCTCGCTCGTCGAGATGGGTCAGCCCCTTCGCGGTCCGACCGGGGGAAGGTTCTCGGCTCATGCGGCCACCCTTGGTTTCCGCTCAGCGAGCCAATCGAGCATATTCTGGAAGACCGTCTCCCGTTCCGGCTCGTTGAAGATCTCGTGACGCAACTTCGGATAGACGTGGAGTCGAGTCCCCGGGACCGAGACCTGAGCGTGAAATGCACGACTGCCATCGACGGGGCAGATCGGATCCGCTTCCCCGTGGAGAATCAACAGCGGAATGCCCACCCGCGCACCTGCGCTCGCGGTGCGTCGGCTTGCCGACGCGAGACCCGCCGCCAGGGAGACCGTCAGCCGCAGGTGGACCAGCGGATCCTCCAGATAGGCGCGAACGACTTCGGGATCGCGAGACAGCCCGTTCGGATCCAGTCCAGAGGGAAACGAGAGACGCGGCGCAACCGCGCTCAAAACGCGCACGGCGATGGCCCGCGCGGGGGAGAGGCTTCGCTCGACCGCCAGGGCCGCCCCCGACATCACCGCACCGGCCACCTCGGGCCGGCGTTCGACCACCAGGGCCGCCACGATCAGCCCGCCCATGCTGTGGCCCACGAGAAAGATCGGGAGGTCCGGATGCTCGGCGCGGACCCAATTCAAGGATTGATCGAGGTCGTCCAGCAGATCGTCGAATCGCCGCACGTGGCAACGAGTCCCGCTGCTGCGGCCATGCCCCTGGTGGTCGTAGGCATGAACCGCGCAGCCACGCTCGGCGAACCAGGCGGCGAGACCTTCGTAGCGGCCCGAGTGCTCCGCGAGCCCATGCACGACGAGCACTGCCCGCTCGGGGTTCTCGGGGAGCCAGCTGCGTCGAAACAGGGTGCTGCCGCGCGTCCCGGTCGCGTGGGACTCCGACCGACGGAGCGGAGGGTGTTGCACGAGGGGAGCCTACGCGAGCGCGTAGGTGTCGGCGAACCGCGTCACGATTCGGAAAGGCGCGCGACCGCGGCCCGCGCCGCCAGTACCCGGTCCAGATAGGCGGCGCCCCGGATGTCCGAGCCCCAGAAGTAGGCGGAGATTCCGTCCTCCTCGCCCAGGCGCCGGATATTGTCCGCCAGGATGATGCACCCGGCCTCTACATTGGTCTCGACCGTTGCGAGGTTTCCGGCGAGCCCGAGCGGCCGCGCCACGTAGGGCATGACCTGCATCAGCCCGATCGCTCCCTTTTGGCTTCGCGCCCAGGGGCGGCCGTTGCTCTCGACAAGCAGAACCGCGGTGACCAGCTTCGGATCGATTCCGTACTTCTCGCTGTAGCGGACGACCGCCGCGCCAATCCTCTGTCGCTCGCTCGGAGGGAGCGCCGGATTGACGCGCTCCAGAATCGACCCCACCGCCTCTGCATCAAAGCGACGTGCCACCGCCTCCTGCGGGACCGGGGATACGGTTGAAACCGGCACCTCGTCCGAAACGAGCATCATCGCGAGAAATCCCAACACGGCGATTCGACCGCGATCCATGTACCCGCCCCGCGTCCGCGAGCCGATTTTCCCATCGGCTCCAGTTCGCATGGTTTCCGAACCCGACTCTATCGATCCCCCCGGGGGGCAGAACCGCGAGCGAGGCACACGATAGTCGAGCCTCTCGCACGCTTCCATTCGGGATGGAAGCGACCGGCCGGCTGGAGCTTACGGACCGATTGCTGCCACGGGGAGTGTGGGGCAACAGCCGCGATTCAACGATCTCGTCCATCGCGAGTCACTGTTTGACCCCCCGAATCGCGCAGTGATAGGATTACTGGCGGTTCAAGCGGCTATGGACTCCAAGGGGGGCGGATCCTCCACCGCACCGTACCCACGCCGGTGGTTTCGGTGCGGGCAATTGCCTCACCACGAAAGAAATGAACGCTCAAGAACTCCCCCAAGCTCGACTCATCGACGGCCTGCCCCCGCTGCGGCTGCTCGAAGGCCTCGCCCGCCTGTATCAGCTCGTCGTGGTGGTCGATCAGCAGGGTCGGTTGCAGTGGATCAGCAGCGAGTTGCGCCGGCACTGCGATCTGGCGGACGGCCATATCGGTAGCGACGCGCGGACCATCTTCACGCGTCTTCCGAAGCCCGAGCAACTCGTCGCAATTCGCCGGCAGCTCCGTTCCCGCGGCTATCTGTCCCACATGCGGGTCGATCTCCGCGGTGTCGGCGGAGCCGAAGAGCCCGCCGAACTCAGTGTCCTGCCGATCTCGACCGAGGACGGCGAATCGCCCCTACTGGTGATCATCGCGCGGAGAATCGATGACCGCGAAGAACCCGCCGGCGAGCCGGCCGCGTCGGTGCTCGATAGCGTCCCGGATGCCGTCCTGGCCGTGGACAAGCGGGGCTTCGTCACCTACGCGAACGCAGCGGCCGAAGGTCTCCTCGGCCACACGCAGGACGAACTCCGCGACCGACCCATCGCCCTGCTGGTGAGCAACCCCCTCGACGTCGAAAGGCTGGCGTCATCGCCGGGGTCCGAAGAAAAGATCCGCGACTGGGAGCTGAAACTTCGACGCAGCGACGGCACCACGATAGCCGTATCGGCCTCCGCCGACCCGCTGCGGCGGCGCGATGGCAGCGTCCGCGGAACCGTCTTATTTCTGCGCGACGTCCGTGAGCGTTCCGAAACGGAGCAGGAGCTGCGACACCGGAACGAAGAACTCGAACACTGCGTCCATACACTGGCCCACGACCTGCGCTCACCGCTCGTTGCACTGCTCGGCTTCTCGCGCCTTTTGCGACAGGACTACGCCGACAAGCTGGACGAGACGGGCTGCCATTTCGTCGACCGCGTCGAGGAAGCCGGCCGCACCATGGATCACCTGATCCGCGACGTACTCGAGCTGTCGAGAATCGGGTCCGACGAACGAAAATCCCTGGTCGATCCGCACATCGTGTTGCGTCAGATCCGGGCCGAACTCAAGCCGCGACTCGACGAAGGGAGGATCCAGCTGGTGATTCCCGATGCTCCGCCGATGGTGTATTGCGACCGCACCCGTCTGTACCAATTATTTTCGAATCTGGTCGGCAACGCCATCGACCACATGGGACCCTGCGAAGCACCCATCATCAGCGTCGACATCGAGGAGCGACCGGACCACCACCTCATCAGCGTAAAAGATACCGGCCGCGGTATTCCCGCGGAGCATCACGAGAGCATCTTCGAGGTCTTCCGAACACTCCGTCCCGACCCCAACAGCCGGCGCGGATTGGGGATCGGACTCGCCATCGTGCGCAAGATCGCGACGACGCATTCGGGCGCGGCCTGGGTGGAGAGCAAACCCGGACAAGGCGCGCGCTTCTGCGTCACCCTATCCCGCAGCTAGTTGTACCCCGAACTCTTCAGCATCGGCGATTTCACCATCAGCACCTTTGGCGTGATGCTGGCCGCCGCGTTCTACGTCGGCACGCTCATCACGGCGCGGCGCATGGGAGAAGAGGGCCTGGACCCGGAGAAGGCCTTCACGCTCCTGATCTACGTGATGATCGGCGGAATCCTCGGCTCGAAACTCTACTATGCGGTGGATGTCTCACTGCGCGAGGGTACCGCCTTCACCTCGCTCTTCTTCGCACGCGACGGGATCACGTGGTATGGCGGACTGATTCTGGCCACGCTGGTGGGAGCCGTCGGTTGTCGGATTCACGGCGTCCCGATCAGGACGTTTGCCAATTGCGCCGCCGTGGGAGGCGCGGTCGGACAGGCAATGGGTCGCATTGGCTGCTTCCTGGTGGGGGACGACTACGGACGGGTCACCGACCTGCCCTGGGGCATCGCGTTTCCCCGAGGCGCTCCGCCGACCTACGACCCCGTGCACCCCACCCAGCTCTACGAGGTCGCCTGGCTGCTCCCGGTGGCAGCGCTCCTGTGGAAACGTCGACGGCGGAGCCCGTTTCTTTTCGGCGAGTACATCCTGCTCAACGGACTCGGACGCATTGTCATCGAAACCTGGCGGGTGAATCCGAAGGTCGCGTGGGGTCTTACCGAGCCCCAGTGGATTGGCGCGGGCCTCGTGCTCGCAGGTTCGATCAGCTGGCTGGCCTATCGACGTCGCGCCTGAAACGTTCGAAATTACCCCGTCTCCGGAGCCGAACGGATGGCTGCCAGCCGCACCAGCAGGGCAGAGGCGGCCGTAGCCACGCTTTCCTTGTCCTCGCCGAGGGTAAGCTGGCCCACCCGGGAGATCGCGGCATGGGCGAAGTCGGCCAGCCTCACGTCGAGTTCGCCGGCGCCGTCGACCCAGCGGCCCAGCCAGTCGACGCTGCGGCCGTAGTCCCCCGCCAGGTAGTCAGCCATCCCGCGCGCATACGCGGACAGGCGCTCCATGGACTCGCGCTCACCGCCGCGCGCGATCGCCGATGCAAACGCCCTCTCCGCCTCGGAGTAGTGACCGCTGGCTAGGTAGGACCGGGCCGCACAGCCGTAGCCCGCCGCGGCGTCACCGTGAATCCGGGCCAACAGCGCATCGAGCTTCTCCCCGAAGACGTCCTCCACCAGTTCCCGATTCTCCAACAGGTAGCGCGCGACATACCCGATCTCGCGATGTTCCACGAGAAGAACGCGAAGCTGCTCCTGGGTGTGTTCGAGCAGCGCCTCGCTTTCCTGGAGACATTCCTGCAGGCGGGGAGTCAAGGCAGCGAGGATCTTCTCGAAATCCTCGAACAGGGGGTCGACGTCCTCGCCGGCCTGGGATCTCAGAAGTCTCACCCGGGGGCCGTAGACCTCGAGCTGATAGAAGCTCTCGCGAAATTTCATGGCCTCGTGAAAGAGCGAACCCACCGCCAGATCGAATAGCTCCTCGCGGCGAACCGTAGGCCGGTCTTTCTCGCCCCGGGGACGGAAAAGAGTGTGGCAGCGCTCCTTCAGGCGGAAAAGAAGACTCGCCTCGTCGTCTCCGACCAGCTCTTCGAGCTCGTCGAAGTGCAGCTCGCCATCGCGATAGCGCGCGAACAGACGGCGCATGAGCTGATGCGCTTCAAGAAATTCTCGGACGATGTCGACCAGGCCGGTGGAAACGCCGGGCATTCGCTCCATCCATCGATTGTGGAGCCGGACATTATAGACGCCCGCTGGCGAAACGCGGGATGGAACCAATTCCTCTCGGTCGACAGGGTCCGCGTCGTGTTGACCCGACCCACCGCATCCCTGACACTGACGCTTCGAGCAGGCCAGTGATCGGAGGTCGAGAGTGACGCAGCCCGTCGAACGCGAGAGCATGGATGTTGACGTTCTCTACGTCGGGGGCGGACCCGCGAGCCTGGCCTCAGCGCTCCATCTGATGAGCCAGGTCGAGGCCCACAATCGCTCGGCCGAGGCCCATGGCAAGACGCCGATCGAACCGCCGACGATACTCGTGCTGGAGAAAGCCGCGGCGATCGGCGATCACATGCTCTCCGGAGCCGTGATGAACCCGCGGGCCATCCGCGAGCTCGTTCCCGACTTCGAGTCGCAGGGCTTCCCGACCGAATACATATGCGACAGCGACTGGCTCTACCTGTTCACGAAAAAACTCGCCATTCCGGTACCCGCTGTCTTCGCGCCCCCCTTCCACAAGCGCGGTTACCACGTGATTTCGTTGTCGAATACGGCGAAGTGGCTCGCCGAGCGCGCCGAGGCCGCCGGGGTCGAAATCTATCCGGGTTTTGCCGCGGACAAGTTGTTGATCGAAGGAAATCGTGTCGTGGGTGTGCGAACCGGTGACATGGGCATCGACCACAACGGCAAGCCCAAGAACACCTTCCAACCCGGCATGGACATCTTCGCCAAGATCACCCTGCTCGGCGAAGGCGTGCAGGGCACACTGGCAAAGCAGCTCATCGAACGCTTCGATCTCGAGGGAAAAAATCCCCAGACCTTCGAGACGGGAATCAAGGAGATCTGGCGGATCGATCCAAAGAAACACAAGCCCGGGCGCGTGATCCACGGGATGATGGTTCCGGACATCCTCAGACACAAGTTCGTCGGCATGTGGCTGTACGACATGAAAGACAACCTCGTGTCCTTCGGCTACGTGACGGGCCTCGAAGGCGACAGCCCCTTCTGCGACCCGCACCTGGATGCGCAGCGGTTCAAGACCCATCCCTGGATGCGGAAACTCCTCGACGGCGCGGAACTCGTCCGCTACGGCGCGAAGTGCATCCCGACCGGTGGCCTCTACTCCCAACCGAAGCTCTACCACGACGGCGCGCTTCTGATCGGAGACTCTGCGGTCATGTGCAATGCGGCACGACTGTCCGGCGTCCACATGGCCATGAAATCCGGGATGCTGGCGGCGGAGACGGTGGTCCGAGCCCTCGATGCGCAGGACTTCACGGCAAAACTCCTCGGCGACTATGCCGAGCGCGTCCGCGGCAGCTGGATCTGGGAAGAACACCGCCTCGACCGCAACTTCCACGGCTCCTGGGAGAAGGGGACATTCTTCTTCACCCAGAATATCCCGATCACCTTCCTCACCGGAGGGCGCGGCCTGATTGACAACCTCGGGGCCAAGCCGGGCCACACGCACATGAAGAAGTTGTCGGAACTGCCCCCGAAACGGCGCGAACCGGAAGCCTTCGAATTCGACGGAAAGCTGACGTTCTCCAAGGAACACCTCGTCCAGTTCAGCGGCACCCAGCACGAGGTCGACCAGCCCTCTCATCTGGTCGTGGCCGACATGGACCTGTGCGCCACCACCTGCGCGGAAGAGTACGGGAACCCCTGCGAGAAGTTCTGTCCCGCCGCTGTCTACGAGATGGTCGACGATCCCCAGAACCCGGATCGCAGAAAACTGTTGATCCATCACGAAAACTGCGTCCACTGCAAGACCTGCGACGTCGCCGATCCCTACCAGGTGATCACCTGGACTCCCCCCGAAGGCGGCGAGGGGCCCGACTACACAAAGATGTAGGGCGGGGTTCAATTCCCGGAGCGTGCGCGGCCGGCGCGGGGCTTATTTCCCGGAGCGTGCGGGGCGCAGCTGCGCGAGCGCTGCAGAAACGTGGGCCAGATCCGGATCGGCGTCCAGATGGGCCGTGAGCAGCCTGCGAAGCTCGGGTCGCCGGTCGGCACCCCGCATGGCTCGAAGCAGGGGTTCGAGGCTGCGTGGATCCCCCGCATCGATTTCGAACGCAACCCGCAGATGATCGGCGGCTTCCTCGACCTCTCCATCGTTCAACAGGAGAACGCCGAGACTGTAGTGAGCCTCGAAGTCCCCCGGATCTGCGACGACCACCGGTTGCAGCAGAGCGCGGGCTTCGCCGGTTTCGCCGGATCGGATCAGAGCCTGCGCCAACACGACGATCGCCGACGGTACGCCGGGCGCCAGGTCAATCGCCCGACGGCTCGCCCGCTCGGCCTCGCGCAGCCGACCGCGTTCGAGGTACCAGCGGCCGAGCAGGCGGAACGTGGGGGCGTAGTCTGGCCAGTCGCGGGAAATCGTTTCGAGCCGCGCGAGATTCTCCCGGCCTGGCTCTTCGAGTGCCAGCGCCTCCACCTCATTGAGAACGGGAAGCATCTCCTTGGGGTCCAACCGGGCCTCGGCGACAGGAAATGTGCCGGCGTTGTCGACGGCGTAGCCCAGGGCCTGCAATCCGAGCCGATCCCGAGCATTCGGCACCAGGGCGCCCTGCAGCGTCAGGGCCGCGTCGATGTCGTGCCCAAAGAACCGAGTCAACTCCTCGTGCATCGAGGAAGCCCGCACCCGGTACTCGTCGTAGGCATTCTGGCGCTCGAGCGGATCCTCCGACAGATCGTAGAACTCGGGGTTGGGCCCGCGAATCAGCTTGTGATCGCCCGCGTAGACGGCGACAAGGGGCGCCCAGCCGAATTTCGCCAGAGCGTGGAGCGTTTCGGCGAAGATCGCGCGCCCCCCCTCGCCGCGGCGGGTGAGATCGAACCCGTCCAGGCCGTCGGGCGGGGTAATTCCGAGCAGCGACAGCAAGGTGGGTACGAGATCCACTTGCGAAACGCGGCGTCCGATGTGGACGCCTCCGCCCAGCTGGCGTCCTGCGCGCATGATCAGCGGTACGCGGAGGGTCGAGTCGTGCAGGAGGACGCCGTGACTGTACTCGCCGTGATCACCCAGACCCTCGCCGTGATCGGCGACCACGACGACCAGTGTCTTTTCGGTGCGCCCCAACTCGTCGAGAACCTTCAGCAGCCGGCCCACCTGCTCGTCGACGAACGCGATCTCTTCGTCATAGGGATTGTCCCCACCGGACTTCGCAGCCGAACCCGACAGGCGGTATGGGGCATGGGGGTCGTAGTAGTGGACCCACAAGAAAAAGGGAGCGGCTCGCCCTTCGTGCAGCCACTGAATCGCGCGGTCGGTGGTCTGGTCCCCGCTTCGCTCATAGGCGCCGCTCGAACGATTCTTCGAATGGATTTCGTCGTCGTACACATCGAAGCCCTGATCCAGGCCGAACTTCGAGTCCAGCACGAACGCCGACACCATGGCGGCCGTGGCGTATCCGGCAGCGGACAGCACCTCGGCCAGGGTCGTCTCCTCCATCGCCAGCGGAAACAGGCCGTTGCTTCGGGAACCATGGTGGTGGGGATACAGGCCGGTCATGATCGACGCGTGAGAAGGCAACGTTGTGGGGGTCGTGGCGATGGCGTTGGAGAAGATCACACCGTCGCGGGCGAGGGCGTCCATGACCGGCGTTCGAATCTCATCATTTCCATAACAACCGAGCCGATCCGGCCGAGTCGTATCCAGAGTGACCAGGAGTAGGTTGTACCCCGACAGTTGACCGGGGCTGGCCGGAATCGCTTCCGCCTCCCGCAGGGCGCCGGAAATCCGAAGCGGACGCAGCGGAATCTCCAGAAACTGGGTCGCAGAACCGAATCGGGCATCTCGCGCAAAAAAATTGGCCACCGCGGCCGCGATCAAGACGATTCCGATCACTGTCGGCCAGCGCCCGAGCCACTGGAAGCGCGCCTTGCGCATCACGACAGGCGCCGCCCGATTGCCCGAAGCCTCGCCATGGGAGGTTCAGGGTAGTCTACGCGACGTGCTAGGAGCGACTCGGGTCTGCGGCGGCCAGGGCGTTCTGAAGCACGGCCACGTCCGCTTCATTCGCCGCCACCAGCAGCGCGGCGGCGGGTGAATCGATGTCTCGCGGAAAGCGGCTGCCCGTCTCGGTACGCACCAGAGCGCCGGCCTCCTCGGCGATCAGGACGCCGATGCGACCGCGGATGCTCACGCCAGCAGCGCTCTCGCGCACCCAGCGCAGCCCGGCGCGGACACCGGGAATCAGCGGGGCCACCGAAATCGCGCCACCAGCGGCGGGAACCGCTTCGAAGCCAGCGCCGCGCAGACTCTCGCACGCTGCTTCCGGAAGATCGTGATTGACGAAGATCTGGTTCCCGGTCGCTTCGGCTCGGACCGGCCTCGCCGGCGTGTCTCCCGAAGCCAGGGTCGCGCCCTCCCCGCGAACGGCGGCGAAAAACAGCCGCTCCCGTGGCATCGCGACGAGCCCCGCTTCGTACTCCCCGTCGCGCGCGAGACCCAGCATGATCGCGTAGGGGCCGAGGCCCTCGAGATAGAAACGAAGCGTCCCATCGATGGGATCGATGACGACGAGGAACGGACTCTCCGTTGGGAATCTCCGAATCGTGGGGGTGTCTTCCTCCGCCGCGAGGCGGACGTGCGGATAGCGCTCGAGGAGCGGAACCAGAAGTGCCTCTTGACTCGCGGTATCGGCGATGGTGAGGGCCGCTTTCACCGGCGTGGCCTCACCCTGCTTGGGGCGGTTGGGCACGCGCCCCTCGAGCGCATCGGCGATGGACGCGGCCTGGCGAAGCGCGGGTGCCAAGGCGCCCGCGAAGTCGCCCGGCTCCAGGGCGGTCGGTCGACTCCGGTCTCGGGAATCCTCTACCGTCAAGACAGGCGCCGGGACTACTGACGAACTCCCGGCGCCCACAGATACAGAAAGCCCGGGCGCGGGAACTCGAGAAACGGCGACACCAGATCAAGGCGCAGCCGCGAAGGCACTGGAGGCCGCGTGTAGAGGTTCTGCCTCCATTCGGTTGGTCTGTGATAGGTCACGACCCGCGATGATTCGAATCCAGCGCGGCGTTCGATCTCGGCGACGGCGTCCTTTAGGTAGCCGACCTCATCGACCAGCCCGTTCGCCTGCGCCTGAACTGCGCTGAAGATACGTCCGTCGGCCAGCTTCTGGATGCGCTCGGCGTCCAGCGCACTCCGGCCCGCGGCCACGACGACCTTGAAGCGATCGTGGAGATCGTCGAGGATCGATTGGATCTGGGCGCGTTCCTCAGCGGCCATGGCGCGCAACGGGGACCCGGCATCCTTGAACTCACCGGCGGTTATCGTCTGATCCTCGATCCCCAGCTTGTCCATCAGGCCGCTGACGTTCACGCCGGAGAATCGCACTCCGATCGAACCGGTCACGGTCGTCGGATGGGCAAAGATCCGATCCGACGCCATGGCGACGTAGTAGCCTCCGGATGTCGCGAGCCCCATCAGCTGAGCGACCACGGGAATCCCGCGCTCTCGCTTGAAATCGAGAAGTTCCCGGTAGATGACGTCGCTAGCCGTCGCCGTCCCGCCCGGGCTGTTGATGCGGATCAGAAGCGCCCGCACACCGGAATCCTCGCGGGCGCGATCGAGCTGCTCCCGCACCCGGGACACGGTGCTCTCGCCTCGCGGGGTCAAGAAGCCGCGCGCCTCGGCAGCTTCGGAGATCATCCCTTCGATGTCGAGCAGGAGAATCTTGGGACCCGACGTTCCGTATACGACGGATTCCACCAGGGGTTGCGGGCCCCCATCCAGGAAATGGATCGAAATGCAGCCCGCACAAGACAGCATGACGAACATCGAAGCGACAACGAGTACCCGCCGGAAAACGAGATTTCGCACGCTGCCCCTCCCACCGCGAGCTACGGAGATTTCGATTCGGGACGCCCCGCCGTCGCGTCGCGCTCCGAGAAAACAAGGAGCGCGGAGTGTTCCGGTCCGCGCGCCGCAACGCTGTTCGCGCAGCGGCTCGCTCGAATCGACCAGAACGTCTCCGCGCTCCCCGGCGCCCCTTACCCCCCAGTCAGAGACGCCGTACTCACGGATGCCTCTCAGCTGCAGCCGCTCGTTCCGCCGCAGTTCGTGCACTTGTAACAAGTCCCACTGCGAATCGTGATCGCCCCGCAGTCCGCGCAGGTCGGCGCATCGGACTGATTCACGATCGCGTAGGGTGTTCGAGTCGGCCACCCGCCCGAGCCCCCAGCCACAACCGGCTGCAGATCCGTCGCCGCCAACCCCGCCGCCTCGGTCTCGACCTCCTGCTCGTCGGCGATTTCCGCCTCGCCCTGCAGGAAACGATTTCCGAGATATCGAAACACATAGTCCATCACCGACTTGGCGATGGGTATCTCGCGATTGTTCGTAAAGCCCGAGGGCTCAAAGCGTGTGTGGCTGAATTTGTCGACGAGGGTCTTGAGCGGAACGCCGTATTGCAACGCGATCGACGTCATCGTGGCGATCGTGTCCATCAGGCCCGAGACCGTGCTGCCTTCCTTTGCCATGCGCAGGAATATCTCGCCGGGCTTGCGGTCGGTGTAGAGGCCCACGGTGAGGTAGCCCTCGTGGCCCGCGATCGAGAATTTATGCGTGATCGCCTCGCGCTCGTCCTCCAGCTTGCGCCGCACGGGTCGGATCGCCGCCTCGGACTTGGCGGTCTCGCGTCCGGCGTTCAGGGGCTGGGTGCGCTTGCTGCCGTCCCGATAGACGGCGAGGGCCTTGATGCCCAGTCTCCAGCCCTCAACGTAGGTTTGGGCGATATCGTTGGCCGTAGCGCTCTCGGGCAGATTCACGGTCTTGCTGATGGCGCCCGAGATGAAAGGCTGCACCGAACCCATCATGCGCAGATGCCCCATCCAGTCGATGCTGCGTGTCCCGTTCTCGGCGCGGAACGCACAGTCGAAGACCGGAAGGTGATCCGGGTTCATCCCCGGCGCGCCCTCGATCGTCTCATGCTCATCGATGTACGCGATGATCTCCCGACTCTGCTCTTCGGAGTAGCCGAGCCGGAGCAGGGCCATCGGAACCGTGTTGTTGACGATCTTCATGAAACCGCCGCCCACGAGCTTCTTGTATTTGATGAGCGCGATGTCCGGCTCGACGCCGGTCGTGTCGCAATCCATCATGAAGGCGATCGTCCCCGTCGGTGCGAGCACTGTCACCTGGGCGTTCTTGAAGCCCCATTTGCGTCCGGATTCGAGGGCCAACGCCCAGACCTCCCGGGCCGCTGTGCGCAGATCTTCGGGAACCCCGGATTGCGGAATCTCATCGGCCGCGGCCTTGTGCATTCCGATCACTTCCAGGAAGGGCTTCCGGTTCATTCGAAAGCGGCGGAATGGACCCATCGAGCTGGCGATTTCAGCGCTGGTGGCGTACGCCTGGCCGCACATGACCGCCGTGAGCGCCGCGGCGAGGTTTCGACCTTCGTCGCTGTCGTAGGGCAGCCCAAAGGCCATCAGGAGCGCCCCGAGGTTCGCGTACCCTAGACCGAGCGGACGATAGAGGTGGCTATTCCGCGCGATGGGCACTGTCGGGTAGTCGGCGTGATCGACGAGGATCTCTTGAGCCAGGATCGTCAGTGAGGCCGCGCGCCGATATCCCGCGATATCGAAACCGCCGTCGGCATCGGCGTCAAGGAACCTCATCAGGTTCAGGCTGGCCAGGTTGCAAGCCGTATCGTCCAGGAACATGTACTCCGAACACGGATTGCTCGAGTTGATCCGCCCCGAGGCCTTGACCGGGTTCCAACGATTGATCGTGGTGTCGTATTGGACGCCGGGATCTCCACAGACGTAGGCGGCATCCGCCATCTCATTCAGGACTTCCCGGGCCGCGAGGGTGTCACACAGCTCCCCGGTGGTGACGCTCCGAGTCTCCCACTTGCCGTCGGCCAGCGTCGCGTGCATGAAGGCATCCGTGACCCGAACCGAGTGATTGGCGTTCTGGTAGTAGACCGAGTCATAGGCGCCCCCGGGTACGTTGAAGCCCCCGTCGAAGCCGGCATCGATCAGCGCCCAGGCCTTCTTCTCCTCCTTGGCCTTGCACTGGATGAATTCCATAATGTCCGGATGATCGACATTGAGAATCACCATCTTGGCAGCACGGCGGGTCTTTCCGCCCGATTTCACCACGCCCGCAAAGGAATCGAAGCCACGCATGAACGAGACCGGGCCCGACGCCGTACCCCCGCCAGCCAGAGGTTCGCGTGAGGACCGGATCCGCGACAGGTTCGACCCCGCGCCCGATCCCCCCTTGAAGAGCATCGCTTCGGTCTTGGCCAGGTCCATGATGGACTCCATCGTGTCCTCGACGGAGTTGATGAAGCAAGCACTCGCCTGCTGAGGAGTGCCCTTGACGCCCAGGTTGAACCAGACCGGACTGTTGAAGGCCATTCGCTGAGTGACGAGAATGTGCGTCAGCTCGTCGACGAAGGTCTGGCAGTCTTCAGGGGTGAGGAAGTAGCCGGATCGATTCCCCCAATCGCGCAGGCAGCCCACGACGCGACCGATGAGCTGCTTGACGCTGTACTCTCGTTCCGGCTTTCCGAGGTGGCCGCGAAAATACTTCGAAACAACGACGTTTATCGCCAGCTGCGACCAGCTCTTGGGAACCTCGACGTCGGTCTGTTCGAAGACGGTCTCGCCCTGTTCGTTGGTGATCTTGGCCGTACAGCGGACCCACTCCACCGCATCGAAGGGATCTTCTCCGGGTCGTGTGAAATGGCGGGGTATCGAAACGCCGCGGGGTTTGGCGGATTGCCGCTTTCGTTTTCCGACGGTTCGAAGATGCCGAGGCAAGTCCTCCGTTCCCGTTGCCTGCTGCCCGTCGACACCGCCGTTCATCCCCTGCCCGTCCACGCCTTCCCCCTTATGTCACTCGCTGGGCGATCACACACCCCCCTCGGCGAGGAACATCTGGGGTCCCACGCGAGGGTCGAAAACCGTCAGCAAACAAGAGGTGGCGACTGTCGTGGGCGCGCTCCGGAGACCCGAAGGTCTGAGGCACCCTCACGGTCGAGGCGTCACCTCACCGGAGATGAGAGAGGCCCCGGTATGCCGGGGCCCCCGAACTCGGATTGGGTCCTCCATCCCGCCTCGGGCTCGCTTCCCCTCGACGACCGCCTGTAATCGAACCCCCCCAGGCCGCCGAAAGGACATGCCTCATCTCCGCCGGATGTGTGTACTCCCGGGCGTTGGGGGAGTCAAGTAGAAATCCACAAAATCTGGGGTCTGATCGAGGTAGAACCCACAACACCTTGACCTCTATCACGATTTTTTCCAACCGAAATCGGGGCCTCCGCGGGCCGAGCCCGACCGATCGGAATCACGCCCGCAGGCCTCTCTATAAGCCGTCGTTTGCACTGGAGTTTCGATCAGAACGGGTGCCACGCTGGCCGGCCTGAGCCCATCCCGACGCAGGGATCCTTCGCGTGCTGGGCTGGTCACTCGGTCCTGGGCTGGTCACTCCGGCAGGCCGGTGAGTCGAATTCCGAGACCTTCGGGAACCTTGTAGCGAGCGTTCAGTCCAATCAGCAACGCGGTGATCGATTCCACGATTCGGGCGTTCGAGAGTGGCCCACCGTCGACGGCGCGCAGGCCCGGAATCAGGCTACAGAGCGCCATCACCTGCTGTCGCGGTTGTTTGGCGCCCGACACGACGACGTCGCATTCGACGGCTGCGTCGAGGGCCTGCAGGCGGTGCGCCGACACATTCTGGAAAGCCGACACGACGCTCACACCCTTCGGAACCAGGGCGGCGACCAATTCGGCGCAGGAACCCTGCCAGATTCCCAGGGTCCGCACCGCCCCATCCCCGATAGCCGTGGCCAACGGGACGGCCATCGAGACCACGATCTGCTCGGGCCGGAGCGAGTCGCGAATCCCTTTCACCGTGGCCGGCGTGTGCTCGAAGGGAACCGATAGGATCACCAGCGGCGCGAGGGTCACCGCCTCGCTGTTTTCCACCCCGGAAACCACGGCCCCCGAGACCGTCGACTGCACCTTCTCGGCGGCCGCAACCGCTCGATCGAGCTTGCGAGATCCGATCACCACCGGCCGGCCGGCCAGCGCGAATCGGAGCGCCAACCCGAGCCCCTGATCACCGGTCCCCCCCAGAATTGCGATCGCGTTCTCATTCATGGCTGCCATCTCTGCAGCCTAGCCCGCTTTATTCATGATCCCTCGTCGCGAGGGCACGGAGTGTGCCGCAGATTCGCGGCCCGCGGAGTGGAGGGGGCCGAAGGCGTAGCAGAGCTACGTCGAGGGGCCCGGAACGAGCAGGTCGCGAAGATGGGGTGCAATCCGGTTCTCCGCAGCAGAGGGTTTCATGAATCATGCGGGCTGGTATCCCCCTACGAGCTCCATTCGCCGATCCACGCGCCGACGGTCCCATGAAGCCGCCGTGATACCCTGAGGCGCCATGAGCGACATCGACTTGCCGCGGGCGGCGCGAGCCGCCGAGGCCGCCGCAGACGCCGCCCGGCGCGAGACCCTGCCGCGTTTCCGGTCGGTCACGACGCAGACGAAGTCCGATGGAAGTCCGGTCACCGAGGCCGATCTCGCGGCCGAGCGAGCGATCCGAGCCGTCCTGCGCGACGCCTTCCCGGATGTCGCGATTCACGGCGAAGAGTACGGCGAGGAGGCCGGGAGCGGGGACGCGTGCTGGCTGGTGGACCCGATCGACGGCACGATCGGATTCTCCCGGGGCATTCCCCTTTTCACGACGCTGATCGCCCTGGTCGTCGAAGGCGAGCCGGTGCTCGGCCTGATCGACTGCCCCACGCTGAACGAGCGCTACCTCGGCTGGAAGAACGGGGGCTGCAGGCGCAACGGCGTACCCACTCAGGTCTCGCGAGAGAGCGACCTGCGCAAGACGATCGTCTCCCACGGCGATCCGCTCTGCTTCGAACGGTTCGGAGAACAGCCGGCCTTCGCGCGAATGGCACGGGAGATTCCGATGCTGCGGGGCTACACCGACGCTTTCGGGCACGCCCTGGTTCTCGACGGCGGGGTCGGCGCCATGGTCGACCTCGACCTGAATCCCTGGGATGCCGCGGCCACACAGATCCTGGTCCCGGAAGCCGGCGGTCGCTGCGTCTCGCTCCCGGAGCGAGGGGGAAAGCTCGGCCTCATCTTCGGCAGCCCCGCCCTGGTCGAGCAGCTCGAAGACTTCTTCGGCTAGCGCAGCGGGTTATCGGCGGGCCCGTCCGATCTACTTCCGCGGCCTTCGGCCTTGGACCCGCACGGCGAGCCTGCGGCTCGCCTCGCAGCGGGTCAACAGATCAGGGCTAACTCCCGGGCAACACGACCAGCACCGCGGTCCGGTGGGGCGGGTGCAGGTGGCAGTTGATCTGATAGACACGACCCCCCTCCAGGGCCGGAAGCTCGACGCGATATTCCTGCTTCGAGGGCAGGATGGCCTCGATCCCGAGGCCCGCGATCCGGAACCCGTGGGGGGTATCGGTGGTATTGAAGAGCGACAGGGTCTGTCTGGCTCCGCTGGTCACCACGATCGTAGACGGGATGAACACGTTCTTGCCGCCGACCAGAGCACTCACGACCTGAATGGTCTTGGAATCGCTGGTGAAACTCATCGGCGTCTTGACATCGATGTTGCCGGAAAGGCTGCATCCGGCTGTCAGCGCGGAGGCCAGCAACCCGAACGCCACGAATCGAACCCGGCCACGTGCGATAGCGATCATGTCCATGAACTCCCCCAGCGTGCCCGACACATGCCTCCGGTCCGTCGGCGACGGCCCGAGTCCGGCGGCCACGCTATTCTACAGCGCCCTCTTTTCGCAGACCCCGAACACCTACGCAAGGAAATTCCGATGAGTCCCACGCCCCCCATGAACGACGCCCTCAGCCTCTGCGCGGCAGCCCAGGAGTTGGTGGATCGCGCCCTGGCGAAGGCCCGTGAGATCACCGAGGGCGGCACCGCGATCGATGAGCACCAGGTTCTCACCGAGCGCGTCGTGTATGCGGCCACCGAGGCCCGAGCCGCCACCGAGCTCACCGAGTTCACCCGCTCGGCCCGAAACGAGGGCCGCGGCGGCGACCGACTGGAGCGGGTTTGCGGCGCGGCGGTGGCCGACCTGGTGTTTCGTCTGCGGACCCGGCTCGAGCCCGCCCTCGAGGATCTCGGATTGGACGACGACGTGTTGAACGAGACGTTCCCGGCGGACGTGCGCAGCGCCCTGCGCCGCGCCGGACACGAATCGGTGTTTCGCGCCATCGGGCGGGAGACCGCGAGCCAGCGCGGCAGAAACGAGACGCCCCTCGACGAGACCCTCGAGCAGGTGCGCAGCTCCGTTCGCGAGTTCGCCGACGCCGAGGTCGCACCCATCGCCGAGAGCATTCACCGCAACGACGAGCTCGTTCCCGACGAACTGATCGCGAAGATGGCGGAGCTCGGATATTTTGCCATGGCGGTCCCCGAGGATTTCGGAGGCGCCGAGATGGGCAACCTCGCGATGATCCTGACCACCGAGGAGCTCTCACGAGCTTCCCTGGCCGCAGCGGGTTCGCTGATTACGCGACCCGAGATCCTCACCAAAGCGCTGCTCCAGGGCGGCACCGACGCGCAGAAACAGACCTGGCTGCCGAAGATCGCCTCGGGGGAGCTGATGGTCGGCATCTCGGTTACCGAGCCCGACGTCGGCAGCGATGTGGCGTCGGTCAAGTGCCGAGCGGACAGGCGCGAGGTCGATGGGCGCGAAGGCTGGGTGATCCGGGGAGCGAAGTCCTGGTGCACCTTCGCCGGACGTGCCGACGTACTTTCGCTGCTGGCTCGAACCGATCCCGACATCTCCCGCGGCGCGCGGGGCCTCTCCCTGTTCATCGTTCCCAAAGATCGCTTCGACGGACACCGGTTCGAAATGAAACAACCGGGGGGCGGTCGGCTCGCCGGCGAGGCCGACGCGACACCGGGATATCGGGGCATGCATTCGTTCACACTCAGCTTCGAGGATTTCTTCGTCCCCGCCGAGAGTCTCGTCGGCGAAGAGGCCGGTCTCGGTCGGGGCTTCTACCTGCAGATGGCGGGTTTCGCCGCGGGCCGGCTCCAGACTGGGGGGCGCGCATGCGGACTGGCCCAGGGGGCGCTGGAAAAGACGGCCGAGTACGTCGTGAACCGCACGCAATTCGCGAGGCCGCTCTCCGATTTTCAGCTCACCCAGTACACCCTGGGCCGCATGACGGCCCAGCTGGCCGCGGCGCGCGCCATCACCTACACGGCCGCCAACGCCATGGACGAGGACCCGCGGGCGGCGGCGCCGCTGGCATCTCAAGCCAAGCTTCTCGCCTGCGACATGGCGGTGGAGGTGACCCAGAGCGGACAGCTGCTGCACGGGGGCTGGGGATACGCTGAGGAATACCCGATCAGCCGCTACGTGGTCGACGCACAGGTACTGCCGATCTTCGAGGGCGTGAAGGCGATTCTCGAGTTGAAAGTGATCGGCCGAAGCCTGCTCGCGGGCTGATCAGGCGGGCCGGGTCTCACCGCCGCATTGTTCGCAACGGTCGAGGTCGGCCTTGTTCTGCGATCCGCACTGGGAACACGTCCACGGGCGAACCTCGCGCACTGCGCGGACCGTGTAGTAGATCGCCGCCACCGTGAGAATCGCGAATCCGTAGCGGTTGAACTTGAGCCACTCCATGTCCGGATTGAACCAACCGTCGTAGAAGAACCAGAGGGCGAATCCGATCAGCAGGACGGGAAGGAAGAAGGGATGGTCGAAAGGTGTCGACGGGACCTCTTCGTCTTCGTCCACGGATTCCGGCTGCGGGGCGTCCGATCTTTCGTCTTCGGCCATGAGACGACCATAGCCACGGGCCGTGATCGCGGCCACCGGCAAGGCCGAACGGATCGCGCCTCAGCCACCCTCGAAAAAGAGGCTCAACACGTCGATCATCGGCTGCACGTCGGCCGCACCCGCCATCTCACGGCACGAGTGCATCGAGAGCATCGGGTTGCCGACATCGACGGTGCGAATGCCCACCCGCGCGGCGGTGATCGGCCCGATCGTCGAGCCGCAGGCGAGGTCGGAGCGCGACACGAAGTGCTGGGGCTCGATTCCGAGATTCCCACACAAGCCGGCGAAGAGACCCACAGAGTGGGCGTCGCTCGCATAGGACTGGTTGGCGTTGCGCTTGATCACGGGTCCCCGACCGATCACCGGCCGATGGCCGGGCTCGTGCTTGTCCGAGTAGTTGGGGTGAACCGCGTGAGCCATGTCGACGGAAATGAGCCAGGAACGAGCCAGGGCCCGAGCCAGCCCCTGGGGTTCGCCCCCCTTGAAGCCCGCAACGACCCGTTCCAGACCCTCGGCCAACAGGGTGCCGGCAGCTCCCTGAGCACTGCGACTTCCGACCTCCTCGTGGTCGTAGAGCACGAGCGCTCGGGTGAACTGGGGAAGGGGCGAGGGGCCCGAGGCACTCAGGGCTGACACCGCCGCGTGACAGGAGGACAGGTTGTCGATGCGCGCGGCGTGAACGAACTCACCACGGGCGCCCGAGACCATCGCGGGCTGCAGGTCGTACGCCATCAGATCAAAGGCCACCAGCTCATCGCCGGAGACTTCCGCCAGGCCCTGGGCCCGCAGCTCCGTCGCCAACAGTTGAGACAGCTCCGGCGACTCCTCGAGCCCGATGATCGGCGCCAGATGGGTCTGGGCGTTGAGTTTGAGTCCCTCGCTGCGGAGTTCGCGCTGCAGATGGATGGCCAGATTGGGGATCCGCAGCAGGGGCCGCGCGAAGTCCACAAGGAGGGTGCGCAGGGTTTCCTCCAGACGCAGGGTCACCCGGCCCGCCAGGGACAGATCGCGATCCATCCAGGTGTGAAGCAGCGGAGCACCGTAGGGCTCCACCGCGAACTGGCGATAGCCGTGGGCCGTGAGATCGGCCCGGGGCTTGATCCGCAGGTTCGGCGAGTCCGTGTGCGCGCCCACGATTCGAAAGCCGCCGACAGCGGGCGACTCCGACCCCACCTGGAACGCGAGCAGGCTCCCGTCGCCGCGCACCACCACGCGTCGATCCCCCGGAGCCAGGTCCCACAGCTCGGCCTCCTGCGCCTCGCTGAAACCCACTGCGGAGAGTCGGGCCACGGATTCGGCCACGGCGTGGTAGGGGGTGGGCGATCGATCGATGAAGGCGAGCAGATCGGCCACGGCGTCGGTCACGCGGCCCAGGATAGCAGTGGGTCAGCGCGGCTTGCTCGGGGTCTTCGCGGCCTCCGGATTCCCGCCGCGCTCGCGGTCGTGCTCGATCGCGAACCGTTCCTCGGGAGAATAGACCAGGTGGTGGCGGCCGTAGAATCCAAAATAGAGCAGGCCCAGGGCGAACCAGATCGCGGCTCCGATCACCACCCGCTGGTAGACGGGATCGGTGACGAACAGGGCCACCAGCGTGGCGGCGGCGATCGCCAGGGCCACCCACGCCCCGACAACACCCAGCGGGCTTCGGTAGGGACGTTCCATTCCGGGACGACGACGTCGGAGCAGGAGAAAGGAGCTCATCTGCAGGCCGTAGGAGATGACGGCTCCGAAGACCGCCATGTTGAGAAGCACCGCGCCCACCGGGTGCTCGGAACCCAGGGTGTAAATCGTGAACGCCGCGCCGTAACCGAGCACGGCACCGGCCACGAGCGCGACGTGGGGGGTTCGCAGCTTGGGGTGCGTGAGTGACAGCCAGCGGGGGAAGTAGCCCGCCCGCGAGAGGGAGAAGATCTGACGACCGTAGGCAAAGATGATCGTGTGAAAGCTCGCCACGAGTCCCGCGACGGCGACAAGCGCGAAGATTTTTGCGCCCACACCGACCCCGAATATTGTCTGAAATCCCTCGAAAAGGGGCTCCTCCGAGGCGCCGATGGCCGCGGCGCCGGGGGGAATTCCCGAGTTGAGAAACAGGGTGAGAAACGCGCACACCACCAACGTCGCCAGCCCGAACAGGATTCCCCGAGGCAGGTCACGCTGGGGCGCGTGGGACTCCTCCGCCGCCAGGGGAAGTTCCTCGATCGCCAGATAGAACCAGATCGCGAAGGGCAGTGCAGCGGCAATACCCAGGGTCCCCCTCGGAAGCCAGCGTGAGCCGCCCGGTTCCGGTTCGATGTCGAGGGCGTGGGCCAGATCGAAATGGGGCGCGGCCCCGATGTAGAAAATCGCGAGGATGGCGAGTGCCACGGCGGTGATCGCAACGGTGAAGCGAAACGAGAGCTCGACGCCCGACACATTGAGACCCACGAACACCGCGTACGACGCCAGCCACCACAGGGGAGCCGCGGCCTCGGGAGTTTCGAAGACCGCTCCCAGATATCCGCCGATCCCGACGACGATCACCGCCGGAGTCAGGATGTATTCCATGTTCTCCGCCAGCCCTGTCACGTAGGCGCCCCATGGGCCCATGGCCGAGCGCGCGAAGGAATAGGCGCCGCCGGTGTGGGGCATCGCCGCCGCCATTTCTGCGATGCTGAAACAGAGCCCGCCGTACATGACGGTGATGACGAGGGTCGCGATCAGCAGCCCGCCAAAGCCACCCGCCGCCAACCCGAAGTTCCAGCCGAAGAAGTCCCCCGAGATAACGGCGCCTACCCCCAGCGCCCACAGGGAGCCGACCCGGGCGTAGCGCCGAAGGCCCCGCTGTTCGAAATAGTTCGCGTCGACTTCGCTATAGGCGACGCCCGATCTCTGCTCGGTCTCCGACACGAGATCGAATTCAGGAGCCGGTGACGGTGGTGCGGGCGAGGCCGCGCAGGACGAGAGCGATGGCATCGTCGAAGACGCGATCGAGCGGACGCCGCCGGAGCCGACGTCGCGGAGTCGAGCGCTCGGTCTGGATGATGCCGTTGGCCAGAGTCCAGAGGATGTACGCCGTCTCCCACGGATCGTGGTCGAGGAAGACACCGTCGCGAATCCCCTCTTCGATGATCTCGGCCAGCACCCGCAGATTCCGATCCCAGAGCGCAGTCACCTCGTCGACCATGGATTCCGGGAGGTCGCCGATCACCGCCTGGTTCTCGATCGCCCAGAAAATCTGGAAGTAGTCGGGGTTCTCCACGTAGTGTTGAAAGTAGAATTGGCTGGCGCGCCGCAGCCTCTCCATGGGAGGCAGGCTCGGAGACAACACACCGCGCAGCTTCTCCTCGAAGATCGTCCCGTTGTGGGAGAGGATCGCGACGTAGAGCTCGGCCTTGCTGTCGAAGTAGCGATACAGGGTGCCCTTGGCGACGCCGGCCTTGTCCGCCACTTCGTCCAGGTTCGCCGCCATGAATCCATCGCGAAAGAACACCGCCTTCGCGGCCTCGAGGATACGGCGATGCGACTCGGCCTTCTTCTGCGTACGTCGTTGGCTAGGGGGTGCCACGGTCGAGCTCGGAGATCAGGTAGGGGCGCATGGCCTCTGGTTTCACGAGGTCTTCTAGAGATCCGACGTCACGGGCTCGTTCCACGGTGTGAATGGCGTCGAATTCGTTGGCCAGCTCGGCCTGCTTCTCCAGCGTGACCTGGGTCCACAGGCGTTCGAGGGCCTCGCGAGCGCCGTTCCCGGTGGGTGTCTGCGCCGCGCGTCGGAGGTCCTCGATCCGGGGATCTGCGGCGGCGCGGGCGCGAACTTCGCGCGAGAACACCACCTTGGCGGCCGGTGCTCCACCGATCACCGAAGCGTACGATCCGGTGAGAGCCGCGGCGTGCAGGTTCTCATTCAGCGCCCGCGAGAACACGACGTAAGCTCCCCCGTGATAGCGCGAAACCACCAGGAACAGCACCGGCCCTCGAAAGTTCACCACCGATCGCGCGATCTCAGCTCCGTATTCGAGCTGCAGCTTCCGCATCGACTCCGGCGACCCGTCGAAGCCCGAAAGATTGGCGAGGATCACCACCGGGCGGTTTCCGCTGGCGGCGTTGAGCGCCCGTGCCACCTTCTTCGACGAGAGCGGGAAGAGTGTCCCTCCCGTCCAGGTCGTCGGACCGTCAGACGGCCGAAACCCTTCGCGGGTGAGGCTCCGGCTCTCGATTCCGATCAGGCAGATCGAGTGACCTCCCAGATGGGCATCCCACACGATCGAAGTTTCCGCTCCCGACCAGGCGCGCCAGCGCTCGAGATAGCCGCCATCCGAATCGATGAGTGCACCCATCACGTCTCGCATGGCGAAAGACCGCTTGCGCTCGGGATTCGATTTCGCGTCAAAAATTTCGCCGACGCGGGTGAACTCGTGCCCGTCGTCGTCCGCGCAGGGGAAGTCCGTGATTCGCCGATCGTTGGAGTCGGTTGTCGGGTGCCGACCCGGCCGCGACTGACCCGACGGAACATAGGTGTAGCGATAGTGCTCGTACAAGATTCGGTAGGCGTCGGCCAGATTGCGGGCGTAGTACTGGGCCTCACCATTGGGGCCCATCACACGCTCAAAGCCACCAATCGCCGCCTCGTCTTCGGCGGAGACGGAGCCCGAGGCCTCCAGCGCCGCGCGGCCCGTAAGCACCATCGACGCACCGGGCGTCATGATCAGCACACCGCGGGTGTGCTGCATCATCGTGGCCAGGGCATTGAAATAGCTCTGGGCGCCCACGTTCACACCCTGGACGATCAGGTGGATCACCCCGCCCGCTTGTGTGAAGGTGATGATCCGTCGCGCGACGCGAGCCGTGGCATCCAGGTTCTCGGTGCCGCTGTCCATCGCAATCCGCGCGCCGCCGGAAACGGGAACCCACTCGAGGGGAAGCCCGCGCGCCTCGGCGAGATCCAGCGCCGCGATGATCCGATTGCATTCCGGGTCCGCGAGCGAGCCCATGCTCAGGGTCGGATCCGAAAGGACGAGAACGCGTTGCATCCCCTCGGGAAGCTTCTCGGTGGCCGTCGAGATGACTCCGATCACGATCGAGCAGGTATTCTGGCCGGGAGGGCGGTCGCCGACACTCACCGCCACCGGCCGATCGGCCTTCGGGTCGAGATCGAATTCTTCGAAGTGGCCCGCCCGGAGCGAGCTCACGGAATCCTCCCGCCCGATCTCAAGCTCTTGGGTCGCCCCCGTCAGCATGCGAATGATTTCGTAGGGATACACCATTCGGCGTCGACGGGCCTCGACCACTTTGCGCTCGTAGTCTCGGGCCGGCTCGAGAGGATCTCGATGCAGCGGGCGTCGGATGATCTCCGTGCGACTCCCGGTCAGATCCGAGATCACGATCTCGATCGGCTGGGCCTTCCCCTCGGGCGTAGCGCGATCCAGAACCTGGAGCCGCACCACGACTTTCTCCAGTCCCAGATGCCGCGTGGCCGGCGCCAGCCGCCGCACGAGGCCCTGAACCAATTCGTCGTCGATATAGATGCTGGGTCCCACGAAGAGCGCGATCCGATTCCAGTGCATCCGGCGTCTGGGGTCGCGCAAACCCAGGCAGTTTCGCAGCGTTCGCGTGGCCTCGAAGTAGGCCCATTCGAACGCCGGTACGTGCAGGTTCGCCTCGTAGGCGCCATCGGGAGAACGTCCGCGAACGTCGGCAAGCACGATGATTCGCTCGTCGGCGGGAACTTCGGGGCTGCGCACGTGGAAGCAGTAGATCCCGTCCGGTGCCTCGATCCGCTCCAGGTCGAAGGCCCGAAGGCGATTGAGATCGACCCGGGCAGCCGCCTCGGGATGAAGGCCGTGAAGCCCGTCCTGCTCGACGACCCGGTCGTCCGAACACAGGAAGCAGCGGTGCGACGAACGCCCACTGTCCGTGAGGAGCGTGACCGTGATCCGATCGGCGCAGAGCTGCTGAGCGATCTCCGGCGTCAGAATTTCTCGCGCCGCGCCCTCGTCGATGCCGGTCTCGGCCGGAACGAGCAATTCGATGGCGTCGATTCGACTCCGACCTCGACTCGCGGCCGCCGCTCGAGCCGCCCGCCCGAGCCGACCGAGGTCTGCGCTCACATCTTCTTTTCGAATCACGCTACCCAGCACGGTTCGGCCGTCGCCGAGATCGAGCCTCTCGACGTGGACATCGTTGACCACCGTCGAGATGTGGGCGACCGGCGAGATGGGGGCGTAGAAGCGACTGACATGAGTCGCCACGGCGATGGCCCGGCGTCTTGGGTCGGTGTCGACCAGCCAGCGTCCGACGCGGTCGAAAACCGAGCGCGGTGAGGCCGCGAGGTGGATCAGGACTTCCACGGGCGGTTGCGTGGGCGCCGACTCCGCGGCGGCGAGCCAGGTCTCGACCTCCTTGTTCGTGCGCTGAGCTTCACTCTCGAGTTCGGGCCCTTCGAAGATCGCGTAGCCGGCCTCGATGGCGAGGTCAGCCAGTCCGTCGGGGACCAGGCCGCGCATACCCGCGGTCAATGAAAGAGCCTCGGACAGGCGCTCGTCGTCGCCCAGGTGGATGCCCGATGCCGCCAGGGCATGGATTCGCCGGATGATCCCCATGGCCAATCGGCGCCGCAGCTCCGGCGCCAGTTGCGACGAGAGCAGCCGCAGTAATGCGCGTTCGAGTGCATCGCCGTGACGCAGATCGGTGACTCCGTAGTGCAGGAGTCCCGCCTTCAGGGGCTCGAGAAATTCGTCGGAGAGATCCGTGCCCCCCATCGGCAGGTGTCGCACGTAGCGACGAAGCTGGGCATGGATGGAAGGACCGGGTTCACCGGAGATCAACGCCCCGGGCGCGCGGATGAAGAGTCGATTCAGGTCGGTGAAAAGCGTCAGCTCGTGTCGAATCTCGGCCAACTCCCAGCGGAAGCCCTCGCCGAGGTCCGACGGCAGCGGCGCCTCCAGAAGCGCCGCCAGCTTCTCCCCGCGCTCCGGATTGACGTCGTAGCCCATCACCACCCGGCGGATCTCGTCCCGCGCCGCGGCGACGGCTCGCCGTCGAGCCTCGGCCGGTGACGCTTCCGCGGCCTTCAGGTCGGGTACCGCCCGAGTCCCGTCTTCGTCGAAGGCGAAGAAGAGGTCGAGGGGATCCGGCTCCGCGGGCAGCTCCAGCCGCTCGCCACCCCAGATCACGTCGCCGTTTCCACCGGCGGGGTCGATCACCAGCAGAAGTTCACCCGCACTCACCTGTTGCCCACGATTGACGCATATCTCTTTCACCACGCCATCCACGGGGGCCTGAAAACCGATCTCCATCTTCATGGCTTCCAGCAGACCCAGGGTCTGGCCGGCTTCCACGCGCACGCCGGCCTCGACGTGAAGTGCGATCACCAGAGCCGGCGTCCCGGCGCGAACCTGTCCCGCGAGCTCGCTGTTGAATCGATGGGGCCGGCCCTCGATCTCGACGCGAATGCCGCGTTCGGATACGTCGTACAAGACCCGCAGAGAACGACCTCCGGTTTCCAATCGGGCGCGATGTGCGCCCTCTCCTCGCAGCGTCGCCGTCACGACGCGACCGTCGAGATGCACTCGGTAGCGCCAGGCGCCGACGGCAAAGACCTCCAGGCGGTAACCATCCGCGCCGCGAGAGAGGTCGATGCGCTGGCCGACCGAAGCGGGGATCGATGCCGCCGAAAGGTCGGACGGATCGGTGAAGAATCCGCGGCGCGCGACATCGCGAGTGCGCTGGTAGGCGAGGATCGCAGCGGTCACGAGGGCCTCCTCGGCATACTCGCGCGTTCCCGCCCTCAGTCCGGGCGATTCGTCCAGCCAGTTCGTATCGACGCCGCCATTCCGGTACTCCTCGGTCTCGAGCAGATCGATCAAGAGGCCCTTGTTCGTCGCGCCCCCGCGGACGACGAGCTCGAAATCGGTGAGGGCGGACACGAGTCGGGCGCGCGCCTCTTCCCGGGTATCGCCCGTGGCGATGACCTTTGCGATCAGGGAGTCGAACTCCGGCGGGACCTCCGAGCCGACGGCGACGCCCGTGTCGACGCGGATCTGCGGTCCCAGGGCGGGGTCGAACCGCACGATCACGCCGGGAGCCGGCAGGAAATCCGCAGCGGGATCTTCGGCACACACGCGGGCTTCGATGGCGACCCGAGACCGGGAGCCGGACGCGGGACGTGGCACAAGCGGCTCCCCTCGCGCGATTCGGATCTGGAGCTCGACGAGATCGCCGCCCCACAACTCCTCGGTAATGCCGTGCTCCACCTGCAGCCGCGGATTCACCTCCAGCAGCCAGAACGATTCGCCACGGACGAGGAACTCGACCGTACCCACACCCGTGTAACCTACTCGCTCGGCGAGCCGAACCGCCGCCTCCTCGAGCTCTGTCAGGAAGGCCCGGGAAAGTCCGGCGGGAGGCGCCTCCTCGATCACTTTCTGATGGCGTCGCTGCACCGAGCAATCGCGACACCCCAGAGCCACGATCCCACCGTGGAGATCGGCGGCGATCTGCACCTCGATGTGCCGCGCACCGGACAGACGCCGCTCGAGAAAGACCGTGCCATCGCCAAAGGCCGAATGCGCCTCGGCAACCGCCGACGCGAAGGCCGACTCGAGATCCGATGCGGTCTCGACCACGCGGATTCCGCGGCCGCCCCCGCCGGCCGTCGCCTTCACGAGCAGCGGGAATCCGACCTCCGGAGCGGCGCGCGATGCCGCGGCGACGTCCTCGACCGGTCCCTGGCTCCACGGAACCACGGGGACGTCGACCTCTTCCGCCAGTCTTTTGGCGCCCATCTTGTCGCCCACCGCGCGAATCACGTCACCCGTCGGGCCCAGGAAGCGCAGACCCTCCGCCACCACCCGATCGGCGAACTCCGGGTCTTCGGCGAGGAATCCCCAGCCGGGCCAGACCGCATCGGCACCGGACTCCCGCAGAATCGGCATTAGGGATTCGATGTCGAGATACGCGCGCACCGGCCCCGCCGGCGCCTCGAGACGGATTCTGCGATCCGCGTGTCGCACGTAGGTCGCGTCGCGATCCACATCGGTGTAGAGAGCGAGACTCTGGAGCGTCGAATTCTCGAAGGCCCGGAGCGTCTTGACCGCACGGATGCAGCGCATCGCCGCCTCACCCCGATTGACGATGGCGAGCCGATGAATGGGTCGGCGATCGGCGGGGGAGCTCACGGGCACTGCCAGCACGCGTAGGCGACGAAGCGCCCGTGGTGCGAAATCGATACGGCGAGACGGCCCAGGCTATTTTCGAGGCGGGCGAGGCGAGCCGAATCCAGCTCGCTCCGCGCCGATCCGCTGGGATGCAGCTCGGGGATCCGACCCCGGCGTCTGAAACGAAGGTGAGAAGCGGATACAGCCAGAAGCCGAGCGATCTCGGACGCGGCGAACTCCCGGGCGGCACGACTCGACACCCCCGTCCGGATGTCGTGGGCGGTAAGCAGACGACAGCCGGCTCGAAGGGCGCCAGCGCGCAAATCCGTTGCCACAGCGTGAACCCGATCGCGGTCGACCGAAACCCGGACCGCGTAGTCCCGGCCGCGATGCCGAACCCGACCTCTCAGATCCGGGTCGAGTTCCACGACGAACTGGGACGGCGCAAACACGGTGCTCTCGTCTTCGCGTCGAGCGGCCTTGAACGCGCTTTCCTTGGCGGCCCACAGGATCCAGCGCAAGCCATTGTCCGCTTCACCGTCTTCCAGTGCTCGCCGCTCACTGGGCGCAAAGACCCGAGCGTCGAAGCGCGGGTGCTGAGCACCCGGGCGCGTCTCTAGATCTCCGAGATCGACGACGTCGTTGCCAATCATCCCCGCTCCATCTCTGCAATGCGCCCCAGAATCTGCCGTGCGATCTCCCGGGATCCCCGCAGGCCATGCAGATCCGTCTTCGGTTCCACCCAACCGAGCGAAACGCGAAAGCGATCTCCCCGGGCGGGGAAGTTCGAGTACGTGCTCTGATGCTCTCCGCGGAGATACACGCACAGCACCCGACAGTCCGGAACGCTGCGCACCAGACGGCCCACGCCGTAGGCGGCGGACTCCGGATCGATCCGACCGCTGCGGCTGCGGCCCCCCTCGGGAAACACCAGCCCGACCTCTCCCCGACTCAGCAGGTAGGTAAAGCGGCGGAGCACATCGGCCACCTCCTGCCGCGATCCTCCCCGCTCGATCGGAAGACACTTCATCACATAAACGGCCGCTCGCATCAGAGCCGTCGCGGCGAAGTTTCGCCGCTCTGGAAGGTTCCAGGGAAGCGATGCCGGGTTTCGCATGTACCAACCCACCGACCCCAGCGCCCACCCGATCAACAGCGAATCGATCAGTGTCAGGTGATTCGCACAGATCAGCAGGGGCGCATCGCTCTCTCGACGGATCCGCCGATACTCACGGCGCAGCTCCCCTCGGTTCTCGATCCGGTAACCGAGAAAGATCCGGAGAACCCCCGCCAGCAGGGGTAATGTCAGCGGCGCGAGCGCGAACGCGATCCAGCGCTGAGTCGAGAGCGCAATCCGATGTCTCAGCGGCGGCCCGGCAGCCAGGGCCCGCTCCACTACCCGACTTTCGACAGGATCAGCGAAACCGCGTTTCCCACGGTCTCGACCGAATCGACATCGTCATCGGCTATTTCAATGTCGAAAGCGTCCTCGAACTCGAGCACGACGTCGACCAGTCGCGCCGAATTCACCTTGAGATCCTCGAGGATGTGGGTTTCGAGGCGCACGCCGTCGAGCGCCGCCTGATTCTTCACGTAAGGTGTGAGGATCTTCACCACCCGTTCGAATACTTCGTCTTGCGTCACGATCACCCTCCTAGTCAGTTGATAAGTTGAGGAGCTGTGGAGCTGATGAGCCAATGAACTAATTGGTTTCCCATTTTCGAAATACCAGACACGCGTTTACGTCCCCGAAGCCGAATCCCGCCTTCACGATGACGTCGAGGTCGGGTTTCTCCACGACTTCGTGGGGAATCGACGCTGCGTAGGGCTCGATCTCGGGATGCACATCTTCGCAGTTGATCGATGGGTGCACGAATCCCTGATGCAGCATGAGCACACAGGCTACGGCTTCGATGCCCCCGGCCGCGCCCAGGGCGTGGCCGACCATGGATTTGGTCGACGTGATCAGGGGCAGGGCGTCCGGTTCGCAGTCCAGAGCCGCCGCCCAGGATCGGACTTCGCCCGGATCCGCGCCGGTGGCGGTGAGGTGCCCGTTGATGGCACCGACGGCCTCCGGCGTCAACTCCGCATCGTCCAGCGCCGCCCGGATGCAACGGCGAACTCCCTCGGGGTTGGGCGCGGTCATACTGCCGCCACCGCGGTGCCCCCCGCAGTTGATCGCCTGTCCCGCCACTTCAGCGTAGATCGTCGCGCCCCGGTCCCGCGCACTCTCCAGGCTCTCGAGCATCAGCACTCCGCTCCCGGCCGCCACGACGAATCCGCCGGCCGTCGCGCTCATCGGACGCGAGGCCCGTTCGGGAGCGTCGTTGAAGCGACGGCACAGCACCCGCATCGCGTCGAAGCCCGACCAGATGTAACGGCTGGCGCCCTCCACTCCGCCGCAGAGCATGCGGCGGGCCCGTCCATGGCGAATTCGAAGCACACCGTCGGCAATGGCCTCGCTACCGGTGCTGCAGGCACTCGAATTCGTGGTCACCTGATTGCCAAGGCCGAGCAGGCCCGACACCCGCGCCGAGACGCCGCTGGCCATCACCTGCTCGACGACCGTGCTGCCGAGACGCCGAACTTTCCCGGCATCGGTGAACGGGACCACCTTCGTGCCGACCGTGTCCATGCCACCGACGCCCGTTCCGATCACACAGCCGCTATCCCAGTCGACGGCATCGTCGTCGTGCGCTGGGCGCACGAATCCGGCGTCTCGCCAGGCCTCGAGAGCGGCGATTCCGGCGTAGCGATGGCTCGAGTTCATGGCGAGCAGCTCATCTTCGGCGAAGCTGCTCGCCGCGATTTCGTCGACGCCCTGGGGAACGCCGGCAACCCGGCAGGCGAAGCCCGACTCCTGCATCGCCTGGTTCGCGCGGATACCCGACCGACCTTTTCGCAGCGCCAGGGCGAAATCGTCGGCGCCGTTGGCGTTGGGTGCCACCACTCCGAGGCCCGTTACCACGACCCGATGCGTCATCGGGGCACCCCCATCCCGGAGAGCGTGCCGCTACAGACCACGCTCCCATCGGCCAGGCGCATCTCCGCCAAAGAGCGAAGCTTGCGCCGTCGGAAGAACACCTTGGTTCCGTGAACCGTCACGCGGTCGCCCGGATTCACCGCGCCCGAGAATTCCACGTTCGCGTCGGTGAAGAGTGTGACGAGTTTGTCCAGGTCGTCACTCGACTCCTCGATGGACACCAGGAAGATGCCCAGGGCCACCACTGCCGCCTGGGCCATCGTCTCGATCAGAAGCGCCCCCGGCGTAATCGGCTGTCCCGGAAAGTGGCCGCGGTAAAAATCGGCCTCGGGCCGGAAGCGATAGGCGGCGACGATATGTTCCGGGTCGAGTTCCAGGATCTCGTCGATGAAGCGAAAGGGCTCTCGCTGCGGAATCCGCGCCAGCACCTGTTCCGCCGTCAGGCCCGACCGCGTCACCGCTCCATCCTCCCGCCCCGCGATCGCTCGGAGGGATTCGGATAATCGGGGTAGCGGATGTCGCGGAAGGTGCCCACCTTCGCCCCCCGGATCGTGTAGATCGGCTCATCGTCGACGAGCAGCGTGGCATCGCCGATCACCATGCAGGCTCCGGCCCGCGGTATCCGTGTGTAGCGTCGGACGTCGATCTCGTAGCGGATCAACCGGTCGTGGGGTCGGATCTGTCCAAAGAACTCCACCTCGCCGCATCCCAGGGCCCGGCCCGCGCCGAGACCGCCGCTCCAGGCGATGAAGAAGCCGAGTAGCTGCCAGACCCCGTCGACCCCCAGGCACCCGGGCTGGACCGGATCCCCGAGGAAGTGGCATTGAAAGAACCAGTCGTCGAGGGCCACGTCGCGTTCCGCCACGATTCGCCCACGGGATCCCTCGCGCTGGATCTGCTGGATCCGGTCGACCATGAGCATGGGCGGTAGCGGAAGACGGGCTTCGAAGTGTTCCGGCGCATCGGACACCAGGGTCCCGTGACCGAATGCCAGCAAATCGTCTTTGGCAAAGTTCTTGCGCCCGAGGAACTCCTTGTAGTTCACGACCCCACCTCGAAGCGCAGGAGATAGCCGGACCAGGTGAGTCCCGAGCCGACGCCGACCACGGCGATGTCGTCGAGTGGGGTCCATTTCTCCCACTGCATCGAGACCACCGAGACCGCTCCCGCCGCGCCGGTGTTCCCGAACCACTCGACGTTGCTGTGATGAAGCTCCGCGGGTATACCGACCTGGTTGCACACCGAGTCGAGCATGAGCCGATTGGCCTGGTGTCCGACGAAGTGGAAGCGGCGATCCTCTACCCGGAGCCGGTCGCGGAGGCTCCTCAGGCAGCGTACGTGGCGCTTGATGCCGAAGGTCTGGACGGTTCGGCCGTCCTGACGGAAGTGGCCGATGCGCGGCACGACCACCTTGTCGTTTCCGGCGGGGCTCGATTCCAGGGTGGACCCCAGCACGCGCGCGCGACCCGGGTGGCGTGTGGAGACGACCGCCGCGCCCGCGGCATCGCCCCACAGAACCGCCGCCGACCGGTCGGAGTAGTCCACCGTCTTGGTCAGACAGTCTGGAGCCACCAGTAGTACGTAGTCGGGAAGCTGGTCCGACTGCATGCGCGTCAGCAGATTCATCTGCACGAAGAAGCTCGTGCAGGCCGAATTGACGTCGAAGGCCGGAACCTCGAGACCGAGAGCGCGGGCCACGTTGCACGCCTCGGCGGGACTGGCGGTATCGGCGGCCGAGGCGCCGGAGATCACCATTCCGATTTCGCTCTTGTCGATTCCGGCCCGGGCGATCGCGAGTTCCGCGGCCCTGCGACCGAGATCGGCGTTGGAGATCACCGCCGCCTCGATGGCCTCTCGCGGATCCCGGTTGCGCGTCTCGCGGATGTAGTCGAGCGGAAGCACGGTGCGTCGCGAGCGGATGCCCACCCGTTCGAGGATCCACTCGTCGCTGGTACCGATGTCGAGATCCTCGAGAAAGCGATTCGTGATCTCGTTTTCGGGATGGCTGTGCCCGAGACCGTGCAGCGAGAGGGTCATCGAATCGCCCCGGAAACGTGCTCGCCGCCGTCGACCCGAATGACTTCGCCGTTGATCCAGGCGGCATCGTCGGTGCACAGCAAGGAAATGACGTTGGCGACGTCGCGGGGGGTGGTCAGCCGGCCGAAGGGATTGCGACCGCGCGCCTGGGCCTTGAGATGTTCGCTGCCCGGAATCGCCCGGAGGGCGGGGGTTTCGGTGATACCCGCCTGAACCACGTTGGAGCGGACCCCATGGGGTGCCAGCTCCACCGCCATCGAGCGTGCCAACGATTCGAGTGCGACCTTGGCGGCCGCGACCGCCGCGTATCCCTTCCAGGCCACCGAATTGCCCTCGCTGGTGAGACCCAGCACCCGGGCATCGGCGGCGAACATGCCGCGCTCCAGCAGAGACTGTGTCCAGCCCAGCAGGCTGGTCCCCATGCTGTAGATGGTTCGGCTGAAATCATCGTCGTCCAGGTAGCGCTGGGGGTATTCCGGTGCTCGGGTCAACGAGTGGAGCCGGTCCACTCCACTGCCGAAAAGATCGTCAACGGCTCCGCGCATGCGCTCGGCGTCGACTCCCACGGCTGCCGCCAGCTTTGCCGTCGCCTCGGCCCGGTCGGAGTCGATGCCCGCGGGTTCGGGCACCAACAGCTTCAGGTTGCCGAAGGCGATCGAGTGCAGCAGCAACCGAACGCGCGCCTCTCCCTCGAGTGCGGTCGCCAGGGCATCGAGGACCTCATCGCGCTTCCCCGGGTTGAGCGCGTCGAGGTTGAAGGTGAGCAGCGATGCCCCGGTTCCCCGGATCTTCTCGAACTCGGGCTCGATTCTCGCCATGGCCCCGCGGCGATCGCGGTGCACAACACACAGGCTCATTCCCTGTTCGGCCAGCTTGTGCGCCGTTGCCAGACCAAAGCCGCTGGATCCGCCGAGGATCACAGCCCAGGTATCGCGATCGAACTCGGTCGTCACCCGCGCCCCCATTCGTCGCTCCGTGCTTCAAAACATCGTTCGGAAACGCTTCACACCCCCGAGTCTTCGAGCACGGGGAGAAGAGTACAGCGCTCCCCTCCAGCCGGTGTCCCAGGGAAGTCTGACTGTAAGTCATTTTTTTATTGAGTCAAAGCGACTCCAACCGAAATGAGTCCTTTTCACCCCATTTCACTTCGATCCTCACCGCTAAGCTCCTTTCGATGGCGAGCGAGCAACCCGGCCAGATCCTTTTCACGGGCTTCGAGGGAACCCGGCTCCCAGCCGACCTCGCCGAGCTGATCGGCCAGGGGCGCATCGGTGGAGTGGTCTTGTTCGCGCGAAACCTTTGCGATCCGGAGCAGGTCCGGAGCCTTGTGGACGAATTGCACGATCGAGCGCCCTCCTCTGCGCCACTTACCGTTGCGATCGACCAGGAGGGGGGTCGGGTACAGCGGCTTCGGGCGCCCTGGACCGAGTGGCCGCCGATGCGGCGACTGGGGGAGCGCGACTCCATCGACGACACCCGCGCCGTCGCCCGGGCCCTGGGTCGCGAGCTCGCCGACCTGCGCGTCGACCTCAACTTCGCACCGGTCGTCGACGTGGACACGAATCCGGACAATCCGGTGATCGGAGATCGCAGCTTCTCCCGCAACGCCGAAGACGTGGGCCGGCATGCGGCGGCTTTCGTCGAAGCGATCCAGGACCAGGGCGTGGCCGCCTGTGCAAAGCATTTTCCCGGACACGGCGACACTGCGGTCGACAGCCACTTCGAGCTACCGCGAATCGATCACGATCTGGAGCGATTGCGCTCGGTCGAACTCCCCCCGTTTCGGGCCGCCGTCGAAGCCGGCGTCGCAGCCGTGATGACGGCACACATCCTGATGTCGAAACTGAACCGGGAGGTCCCCGCGACCTTCGCCCGCGAGTCCCTCGAGCTGCTGCGAGGCGAGGTCGGCTTCACCGGGCTCGTGTTCGCCGACGACTTCGAGATGGCGGCGATCGCGGATCGTTTCCCGCCCGAGGTCGGCACGCGGGCCGCCCTGGAGGCGGGGGTGGATTCCGTGCTGGTCTGCAAGCGCTCGGACCTGCGCGACCGGGTGCTCGCAGCGCTGGAGGCGTCAGAGGACACCCTGCTCGCACCCGCTCTCGAACACGTCGCGGCATTCAAGGGCCGCCACTCCGGCGGGAGGTTCGCCGCCGGGGGAACGCCTCCCTACCCGGAGCACCAGGAGCTGGCGGAACGCCTGCGCTAAAACAAACCGGCGGGGCGTCTGCGTTAAAACGGCCAGTTCGTGGCTTCCGTGCCGCCGTCCACCTCCATCACCTTTCCCGTGACCCAGCCCGAGGCGGGGGACGCCAGATACAGCACGGCCAGAGCGATATCCTCCACCTGCCCGATCCGCTTCATCGGCGTCAGGTTCTCCATGGCGCCGCGCACTTCGTCATTCAAGAACGGCGCCAGAGCCGAGGTCTCCACGGCGCCCACGGCGATGGCGTTGACACGTACGTCGGGGGCAAACTCGGCGGCGAGCTGCCGCGTCATGAACGAGAGCGCGGCTTTTGCGGTCCCGTACGCGACGAAATTCCCCTGGGGCAGACGCCCCGCCGCCGAGGAAATGTTCACGATCGATCCCCCGCCCGCCTTGAGCATGTGGGGAATCGCTCGCCGGCTGAGCGCAAAGGCCGTGGTCACGTTGAAGTGAAACGCCGCGTCGAACATCTCTTCGCTGGTGTCGAGGGCCGGTCTGGGCGGCGTACCGCCCGCGTTGTTGACGAGAATGTCGATGCGATCGAACTCCTTGAGCGTCTGGGCCACGACCTCGTCGAGCTGGGCCGTCTCCATGACGTCGCAGGGCACGGCCAGGGCACGCCCTCCGCGTTCCCGGACTTTCTCCGCCACGGCCTCGATCTGCTCCGGGGTACGCGCGGCGCACACCACATTGGCGCCGAGCTCGGCGAAGGCCAGGGCGGCTCCCTCGCCGATACCGCGGCCGGCTCCGGTTACGATCGCCACTTTTCCATCGAGACGAAATCGATCGAGAATCACGAGGGACCTCCCATCCTGCGCGCCTCGTCGGCGGGAACCCGAGACGCTGTCGTCATGGTCATTCGCTCCGCCGTCGCGGGGCGGTCATTATAAACACACCGGACACATCAGGAGTCCCAAATCGCGCATGACCGTGTATCGCCTGGACAGCAGCCTCGGGTTCCCGCCCCCCGAACACGCAGACGCTTCGGGGCTGCTGGCTGTCGGGGGGGATCTGGAACCCGAGCGACTGCTACTGGCGTACTCCCTCGGGATCTTCCCGTGGTACGAGGAGGGCCAACCCATTCTCTGGCACGCGCCGGATCCACGCATGGTGCTGGTCCCTTCGGAGCTGCGGGTGTCGCGAAGCCTCGAGAAGGCGATTCGTCGCGCGCCCTTCGACCTGAAGCTCGACACCGGCTTCGAACGAGTCGTGACGGCGTGTTCGCAGGTCGAACGTCCGGACGAACCCGGCACCTGGATTACCGACGACATGCTCCGCGCCTATTGTCGGCTCCACAGCCTCGGCTTTGCGCATTCGGCGGAGGCCTGGGATGGGGAGGAACTGGTCGGGGGTCTGTACGGCGTGTCGCTGGGCGGATGCTTCTTCGGCGAGTCGATGTTCGCCCTGCGCTCGAACGCGTCGAAGCTGGCCTTCGTCGCGTTGGTGGCTCAGCTCGAGGCCTGGGGATTCGACCTGGTCGACTGCCAGGTCTACACGGAACACCTGGCGCGCTTCGGTGCCAGACACTGCAGCCGCGACGAATTCGGCGAGACGCTGGCAAGTTCGCTGGATCGGGAGACCCGCCGCGGGGCCTGGCGCTTCGACCCGACAACCCTCGACGATCTGGGGAAGCGTTCTCGTCGCGGACTTGAAAAGCTTCCATCGGCGGGTTAAATGGAAGGGACCGTCCCCGATGCGCGCCCGCCGAAAGGCACGACGATGGCACCTACCACGTACACTCCGGCCCTCGGCGCCGAGTGGCTGACCCCCCTATACGATGGGCTCTGTTGGCTCCTGCGCGCGGGCCGCGTCAAGCGGCGCCTGATCGATCAGGCTCGGATCGAACCGAACCACACGGTCCTGGATCTCGGCTGTGCCACGGCGACCCTGACGCTGATGATCGCCGAGGCGCAGCCGGAGGCCCGGGTGGCCGGGCTCGACCCCGACCCCGGAGCCCTGGCGATCGCGGCGCGAAAGGCACGGCGCGCCGATGTGGCGCTGCCACTCACCCGGGCATTTTCATTCGACCTGCCCTTCGCCAACGAATCGATCGACCGCGTGGTCTCGAGCCTCGTGTTCCACCACCTGACCCACACCGACAAGGAGCGGACACTGCTCGAGATCCACCGGATTCTAAAACCGGCGGGTGAGCTACACGTCCTCGACTTCGGTGAGCAGCACTCACACTCGAGGCATCGGCTTGTCGAATGGTTCCACCACTCACACAGTGGCGGGGACGAACTCGCAGACCATCTTTCCGGTAACCTGCCCGAGATGTTTCGCAAAGCCGGCTTCGAGGACGCGACCGAGGCGGGTCGACACTCGCTGATCCTCGGCTCGGTCTCCTTTTACCGAGGTCGGAAGCCCGAGGCCGACGCCCCGTGAAAGTCATGGACCTCGCCGCGGCCGGCCCCAACACGCAGCAAATCGAGTACTGGAACGGACAGGCGGGACCTTTCTGGGTGGCGGCCCAGGAGCTGCTCGACGATCAGATCGGCCCGCTGGGCCTGCTCGCGATCGACCGGGCCGCGCCCGCGCCCGGCGAATGCGTCCTCGACCTGGGCTGCGGTTGCGGCCAGACCACGGTCCAGCTGGGGGAAAGAGTCGGCCCGGGGGGCCAGGTCACAGGCATCGACGTGTCGACCGTAATGCTCGAGCAGGCGAAGAAGCGGGTCGTCCAACACGACAACGTTCACTTCGAAAACGCCGATGCCCAGATCGCCCGGTTTCCGGCGCGGACGTTCGATCTCGCCTTCTCGCGATTCGGCGTCATGTTCTTTGCCGATCCCGAGGTGGCGTTCGCGAACGTCCGATCGGGCCTCAAGGCGAGCGGTCGCCTCACTTTCGTCTGCTGGCAGCCGCTGATCCGGAACCCGTGGCTCAGCGCTCCCCTCGCGGCGGCCGCCACCCAGATTTCGCTGCCGGACCCGCCGTCCCCCGGCGCCCCCGGACCGTTCGCGTTCGCCGACACCGACCGGGTGCGCAGCATTCTGGCCCGGGCCGGCTTCGAAAAAATCGCCTTCGAGTCCATCGAGCAGACCCTGGTCGTCGGGGGCAAGGGTGGAATCGAGCAGGCGCTGCAATTCCTGCTGAACCTCGGTCCCCTGGGCGCCGCCCTGCGCGAGGCCGGCGACGCTTCCCGACCGGCGGTCATCGCCGCCGTGTCTGAGGCGCTGACCCCCTTTGCCACTCCCGAGGGGATACGGATGGGCGCGGCGGCCTGGATCGTCACCGCCCGACTCTAGAAATCGACGGCGAGCTGGAAGCGAATCGCGCCGGTCCGAACCAGCGCGCCGACCTTGAGCCCCATCTGATCGAGTTCG
>JAZFUU010000213.1:0-54911 GCA_036447375.1 Myxococcota bacterium | reverse complement strand
GTGTCCATCATGCTGGCGACTCCGGCGCTCAGCGTCAGGCCGCAATCATCGAGTGATTCGACGACCTGGCGGACTTTCTCGGCGAGGACAACGGCGCCCTCGATCGGCGTCTCGGGAAGAATGATGGCGAACTCCTCGCCGCCGTAGCGAGCGGGCAGATCGTGGGAGCGGCAGATTCGCTCGATTGCGCGAGCCACGGCGATCAGAGCCGAATCTCCCTGGGCGTGGCCGTACTGGTCGTTGTAGCGCTTGAAGTGGTCCAGGTTGGTCATGACCACCGACACTTCCCGGCTGTGTCGTTGGGCGCGCTGGACCTCTTTGTCGAGGTTCGACCAGAAGAAGCCGTGGTTGGGAAGATTCGTGAGAGCGTCCCGTTGGGCCCGAGATTCCAGTTCCTCGAAGCGGCGCGCGTTGACCAGGGCGATCGCTGCATGTGCCGCGAGAGCCTCGAGCAGCCGCACGTCAAACTCGTCGAAGACCCGGGCATCGTGCCGGTTGCTGACATTGATCACGCCGCGAACCCGATTTTCGTGGATCAGAGGGGCGACTACACAGGAACGTGTGTTGTAGCGTTCATGATTCGGGCGGCGGAATCGGACATCTTCTTCGACGTTCGGGATGAGAAGCGCCTTGCGGGTCTTCACCACGTAGCCGGCGATGCCTTCCCCGGGCGCGATACGGGTCTCAGACACCACTTCCGGGGGCAGTCCCCGAGCGTTTGTGATCCGCATGTGCCCGCCGGCTTCGATCAGCAGCACCGAGACGATCTCGCAGTTCAGATGCACGAGAGTCCTCTCGATCAGGCGCTCGACCACGTCGTGGCTCGACAGGGTGGAGGCCAGATCGCGGACGGTTTCGAGCAAGATCGCGAGCTCGGCCTCTCTGCGACCGTCTACGAGTTCAGTTCCAGGCTGACCCAACTGACCGATTCGGGCGTTCTTGGACACTCGGATCCACCCCCCGGGGGAATTTGTGCGGATTATGAGGCTCCTATCGTCTTAGCGGCCCCTGCGCTTGATGCGCCGATTTTTGCCCGCCCGATCAGGCCACTACGCCACTTATTGGCCTTCACGGGCCACTCACTGTCCGATATGCGTCTTTTTAGCCACAGTTCTGATATCGGTGAGCGGGGCGGGACGAGGAGAACCCGGAGCCTGGACAAGCGCGGACGGGTGGGTGAATCCGACTGTACGATCCGCAGGATCGAACACCTCGCCAGACAGGTCCACCGGGCCAGCATCAACGAGCGCACGAACGACCGGCCGGCAGTGGCGCTCACCGAGCGGGGCGGACCCAGCTATCGGAATCCGGAAAACGCCTGCGAAACCTGGTCCGGCCGGGGCCGGCCGCCCGCCTGGTTCGATCGCGCGATTCACGCGGGCCGCTGCCCCGAAAGCATGTTGGGGTAGGAATCCGTCCGGGCTTCGAGACCCGCGCTGCCTCCGACCGGGCAGGTTAGAATTCGGATGTGCGACGAGTCGCAGCGGCGTTGGCCTGGGTGATCACGGCGACGGTCCTGACCGGCGCGGAAAAACCAAAGAACCTGAACGGGTTTGACGTCAAGAATGCGACGGTTGCGAGTGAGGCAATCGTCGACGGCGGCGCCGGCAAGGACGGAATCCGCAGTGTCGACGCGCCCGAGTTCGTCTCCCCCGAGGCAGCCACCTGGGTGGCCGCCGACACGCCGATCCTGGGCGTGTTCGTCGAGGGCCAAGCGCGCGCCTACCCGGTCCACCTCCTCGAATATCACCAGATCGTGAACGACGTGCTGGGAGGAACCCCGATCGTGGTGACCTACGATCCCCTGGCCGGGACCCCCCTGGTATTCCGCCGGACCCACGAGGGCAAGACGCTCAGCTTCGGCGTCTCGGGTCTGCTCTACAACTCGAACTTCCTGATCTATGACCGCGAGACCGAGAGCCTGTGGTCCCAGTTCACGGGCCAGGCGATCTCGGGCCCCCTCGTGGGCACGACCCTGGAACGCATTCGGGTCCGGCAACTCACGGCTGCGGCCTGGCGCGATCGACATCCGGAGTCGAAGACCCTGGCTCGCCCGGATCGGTACCGGATCGATTACAGCCACAGTCGCTACAGCGCCTACTGGATCGCGGATCGGATCCTCTTCCCCGTGAACGCTCGCGACTCTCGATACCATCCGAAGCGCCTCGTCGTGGGTGTCGTCGTGAACGGAAAGGCTCGGGCCTACCTCGACTCGCGGGTCATCGATGCGGGAGGGATGATCGAAGACAGCTTTGATGGCCGGAAGATCCAGATCCACTATGACCCGAACGCCGCGGTCTTTGCGTGGGAGGTTCCGGACGACGTGGAAGTGACCGAGGCCTATTGGTTCGCATGGAAGGCCTTCCATCCCGAGACCTCGGTCTGGAACGAAGCGAGCCACTAGCCGTGTCGGACCGTGCCAACGTCCTCATTCTCGGCGGGGGTGTCATCGGAACGAGTATCGCCTGGGCGTTGGCGAGCCGCGGCATCGACGGGATCGTCGTCGTCGACCTCGATCTGGCCGGGGTCTATGCCTCGTCCGAGCTGAACGCGGGGGGCGCCCGTGCGACCTGGTGGCAGCCGGTCAATATCGAAACCTGCCGTGCGACGCTGGATTTTTTTCTCGAACACAAGGCGGAGTTCGGCTTTCGCGATCAGGGATACCTGTGGTTGTACGCAGACGCTGCGCTGTATGCGCGCGCCATCGAAAAGCGGCGACTCCAGAACGCACACGGGCTGGGAGTCGAAGTGCTGGACAGCGTCGAGGTGCAGAAGCGCTTTCCGATCCTGGATCGCTCCATGGACGAGATTCTCGGGGCCACGTTCTCGCCTCGGGACGGGCTCGTAAACCCGAATGCGGTCCGGGCGTGGTATCGCGCGGAGGCGGAACGCTTGGGTGTGGAGTTCCGCAATCGGCACTACATCGGTGGTGTCGAGACCGGGCGCACGAGCGCGGTTTCGGGGAGTCTGCGCCGGGTGATGGCGGTGCAAGTGGTCGAGGTGCAACGCGGACGCCCCGACGACGAAGGCGGAGTCGTGCGGGAAATCCTGGTTACCCATCGGGTTCCGTCCGAGGCCGCCGTCGGGGAGGCCCGGATCCAGTGCGACACCGTGGTCAACTGCCTCGGGGCGTGGGCGCCGACGTTGTCGGCCAAGGTCGGGGTTTCCGATCCCACCGTGCCCGTACGCCGACAGATCTGCCTGGTCGACGTGCATCGCGAGAACCTGGCGGATGGGGTGTCCCTCGACGACCTGGGAATGATCGTCGATCCCAGCGATCTCTATTTCCACCCCGAGGGCCTCTACGTCCTGGCCGGATACTCGATTCCCGACGAGGCCCCCGGCTTCGACTTCGACTACGACGGGGTGGCGTTCTTCGAGAACCATATCTGGCCCCGGCTCGCCCACCGGTGCAGCAGCTTCGAACGCTGCGGACACGTGCGAGGCTGGTCCGGTCTCTACGCCGTCACCCCCGACCGCAGCGGCATCGCGGGCCAGGTGGCCGGTTTTTCGAATCTGTTCGAGGCGCACTCGTTTACCGGGCGCGGTGTGATGCAGTCCTACGGGGTGGCGCGCGGCATGGCGGGGCTCATCGCCGCCGGCGAATTCGACGAGGTGGATCTATCGCCGCTGACCCGCGCGCGCTTCGAGGAGCCCGAGCATTGGGTCCGCGAAGCCCTTCACATTTGAGTCGTCGGATCCGACGCGCCGCTCCCGCAGAGCCTGCGTCGGGGGGTCCTGCTCGCACCACTTCTGGAGCGACCGCAGATTCGCGTCGACGAGCTTCGTCGCCATGCGCCGCACAGAGAAACGATCGAGCTGTCCGCCCACCATCGGTACCGAGTTCGATGAAACGAGCTTGAGGCTGATTCGAGTCTGCTCGCGGTCGCCCAGCTCCGTGGTGAGGGTGAAGGTTCTTTCGAATCGGAACAGGCCCAGAACCATGGAGTTGCGCAGCAATTCGCACGGCTCGACTTCCAGCGGCTGGTCGCGCAGGACCACGGGAATCGTCCCGAGGAGATATCGCCACGCCACGGTTTTTCCCACCTGGGGGTAGTTCGACACGGGCTCGATCGGAGAAACGATCGCCTCGTCCCAGCTCATGAGTTCTTGCGGGTTGGTGAGCGCGATCCAGACCCGCTCGCGGCGCGCGCCGATCAGTGTGGACATCGCCGTAGTGATCAAGGGATCGGGTCCTCCGTCTTTCGGGATGGAGGGCCCGGGGAGAGGATGAGTCCCTTTGGACCGATCCGCAAGTCACTGCCCGCCCAGTCGCGATTCAGCTTCACGCACGCGTCGGGTCAGGACCCGGAGAATCACGAAGGCGATTTCTGGCATCTCGAGGATCAATTCCTTGAGACTTCCGCCGTCCAGGGAGAGCAGGCGCGGTCGGCCTACCGCCACGTTGGTTGCACTTCGCGGGGCGTCGTCGAGCACCGCCATCTCACCGAAATAACTCAACGCAGTCAGTGTGGTCAGTTCGGTTTCGTCGGGCCGGCCGTAGTTCTTCACCACCCGCACCTGGCCTTCGATCAGAAGGTAGAGCTCGCCGCCGGGGTCTCCCTCCTGAACGATGACTTCGTCCGGGAGACACACCACCTCCTTGGCGATCCGATTCACGGCTTCCAGCTGTTCCAGGCTCAGGTGGGAAAACAGCGGGATCTGCTTGAGGGCCAGGAGTCGTTCCATCAGTGGCTCCTCGCCTCCGTATTCATCGGGCGACTCGATGAGCTGGGCCGCCGTTCGAAGCCAGCGTACTTCGCTGCCCCTGGACGCGTCGAGGACCTCCGACGCCGCGCTGGGCAGGGAGAGAATTTCCCGAGCGGATCGAGCCCGTTCGTCGAGGGGGCCCGACTCGTGCATCAGCACCAGCAGTCGGGCGGACTCGCGGTCGCCCAGATTGGAGAGTACCTCCAGGGCGTTCGCGTAGGGGCGGATGGATCCGAAACGAAGGACCCTTTCCACGTTTCGGATCACCTTGCGATCCTCGACGAGTTCGAGCAGTCGAAAAGCCAGTCTGCGGTTTCGGAGGACCGCGTCCTGGTAGCCGGCGCGGAGGAATCGACCTGCGATTTGGGAGGTCGCCGGGAGGAGTTGGTACGAGAGCAGCGAATACCACATGGAGGCCACGAGTCGCCGCAGCTCGCGGGCCAGGATCAGGCGGCCCCGGGGCAACTCGCTCGCCGCCAGCACCCGGAAGGCGCCCTCGACGGCGCGCTCTGTGTCCGCACTCAGAACGGTCTCGGCCGCCGTCACTCCCACGTCGCCGAGGGTTCGAAGCGCTTCCTCGGCAGCCGAGCGGACGAGAGCCGCCGGATCTGCCAGGGCCTCCGCGAGCAGCGCTGGAGCGCCGGCCGTCGCGAAGCGCGCGAGCAGAGCCACGGCGCCCGCGCGCACTCGCGGGTCGGAGTGTCTCAGAAGTTCGGCCAGGGCTCGCGATTCCAGCGGCGGCCCGGACGCGATGCGAGCCGCGCATTGGAGGGCCGCGGCGCGGATCTCGGGATGGGGATCGTGAATCTGGGTTGCGGCGACCTCGGCCAGGGACGCCGGCGCCGCGCCGAGGGCCGCCGCCGCAACCGCCGGAGTGTCTGAATGGATCATGTCCCGGAGAACCGAGTTTCCCTCGTCGCCGCACTGCAGCGCTGCTTCGGCCCGAACCGAGGGGCTCTCGTCGGCCAGCAGATCGCGGATTCGGGGAGCGAGGAACTCGGGAGGGCTGCCGACACGGACCAGGCCGCGAAGAGCCGCGAGGCGTACCCCCGCGTCGGGATCGTCGAGGGCCAGGCCCAGGGGGCCCTCGGGGCGGGTGTCCGGCGCTTCGGCCAGCGCGTGGATGCAGGCGCGCCGCACTTCCGGCTGCGGATGGGAGGCCGCGCGCACGAGTGGGTCGATGACTTGACGTTTGGCCAGGGTCGGAATCAGCTCGAAGAGCGAATGCGAAGGCCGCCCGCGGGATTCGGACAGAAGCTGTTCCCAGAGCTCGGCCAGTCGCGATGTTTCCCAGGCGCCGAGCTCGTCGCCCAGATCGGCCACGTCCAGGCGCCCGGCCCGCAGCTCGTCGACCAGGGTCGCGAGGTACGCCCGGCGGACCCGTACGTTGGCCCCGAGAAACAACAGGGCTGCGCCGCCACCCGCGAGACACAGCCACATCGGTTCGGGATCGACCATGGCGAGCAACACCAGACCTGCCGCCGCCATTCCGACGTTGACGACGATGCCCTCGAGGAAGGGCCGTACCCGACCGCGTAGGCGAATCGGAAGCGTATTGAGAACGAGCCCGCGAATCGTAAACGCCATCGCGTTCTCGACGAGCTCCCGGTTCATGCGCGCGATCACGCCTGTGGCGATTCCATACTGAAGGCCCAACGCCCCGAAACTCATCAGCGTCAGCGCGGGATGAATGAGATTGGCGCTGGGAACGCCGAACCGCCGGATGACTCGCGGCGTGATGAACAGCTCGACGCAGATCTCCAACAGGTTCGTGACGGCCAGGTAGATCCCCAGAAACGAGGCGAGCTGGGCGGTGTCGGGGAAACGACGCGCGAATATCTCCAGGTAGAGGTACTGGGCCAGAAACAGCGCGACCACCATGCCCAGCGCCGAAAACACGAGAGTTCGCCCGAGGGGCGATGCGTGCAGAAAGTGCACGGCGCGCTGCATGCCCTCGACCGATGTTTCGTCGGATTCTTCCAGATCCAGGGGGCCCCAGCGGCGCAGCGAACGCCGGCCGAGAGCCAGCAGCAATGCGGCCGCCGCGAGCAAAAGACCCCAGGTCGCCACCAGGAAACTGGGGTCGGCGGCTCGCGCCATGAAGGCCGCGAGAGCGCCTCCCAGCGCGCTTCCGAGGCTCGCACCGATGGCGAAGAGAGGAAACAGTCGCTTCGCGGTCAGGGTGTCGAAATAGTCGCCGGCGAAGGTGAAGAAGTGGTTCAGGAAGATGGCTTGAAGCAGGTAGTAAAGACAGAAAAGGGAGAATACGACGAAGCCGGTTCGGCCCCCCAGGGCCCAGGCGGCGGCGAGTAGCAGGGCGGCGGCGGCGCTCGCCATGTACAGGAACAGCCGGTCGTTGCGGGCGCGGCCCACGACAAATGCGTAGGCCAAGGTCCCCAGTACGGTGACACTCGAAGCGGCGATGAAGACCTGGGGAAGACGAGGGGCGCCGAAACGGACCAGGAAGAGCGCCTCGGAACCGACGAGGCCCACGGTTTGCGCCGCGCTGACCAGAGCCAGCAGGCCGGCGAAGAAGAGAAATGGCGAGCGCTCGGAGGAGCGGACGTCGGGTACGAGTTGCCAGAGGGACTCGGTCGGCCCGGGCATCGGGTGCGAGCTATACCAGAATCGGGTGGCTAGAGCTTCGCCAGAATGTCATCGGCGAATTGGCGCAGCCCGTCTCGCTTGTCGTCCAGGGAATCCGTGGAACCGCCGTACATCAACCAGGGCATCGTCTGCACGTGGGTCACCCCCACATCCTCGAGCCGCCGAAAGCCATCCAGATCGAAGGCGTCTGAAGAGGCGGCGATGATCTCGAGAGGCGCATCGGAGCGTTCGTATTCTGCGCGATAGCCCCGGATTCTGGCGACGATTTCCCTGAGTTCTTCGGTCGTGTGGATGTCCGATATCCAGCCGTCGCCCAGTCGGCCGACGCGTCGCAGGGCCGCCTCCGATACACCGCCTACGATGATCGGGATCGGCTCGGCCGGAGCGGGACTCATCTGCAGGCGATCGAAGTCGTAGAAGTCGCCGTGGTGCTCCACCATGCCGCCACTCCAGAGCTTGCGCAGGACTTCGATGATCTCATCGGTCCGCTTTCCCCGGTTGCGAAAGTTCTGCTCCAGCAGGTCGAATTCCTCCTTCATCCACCCGACCCCGATGCCGAGATGGACTCGGCCGCCGGATAGGATCGCGGCGGTACCGACGGCCTTGGCGACGATCAACGGGTGCCGCAGGGGCAGAATGAAGACTCCGGTGTAGAAGCGGATCCGCTTGGTGACGGCCGCCATGGCGCCGATCGCGACCCAGGGATCCGGCCAGGGCGAGGGGGCCTCCCAACGAGGCGTTCCGTCCTTCGTGTAGGGATAGGGACTCTTGATTTTCTCGGGATGTACGAGGTGTTCGGAGACGACGATGCCCTCCCAACCGCACTCGTCCGCCGTCTTTGCCATTTCGCAGAAATCGGCGAGATCGCTGAATGCCATGGATGTAACGAACTTCACCGGGTTGCTCCTAGCGAGACACCGAGCCGCCGTCGACGAGCATCGACTCGCCGTTGACAAAGGATGCTCGCTCGGAGCAGAGCCAGACCGCGGCTTCGGCGATCTCCTCGGGCTTGCCGAGGCGACCGGCGGGCAGGCTGCTGAGCACGAGCTTCTCGAGGTTCGGGTCGCTCCCGATCGAGGCCTGCAGCATGGGGGTATCGACGGCTCCGGGGCATAGAGCGTTGACGCGAATGCCCGCTTTGATGTTCTCCATGGCGGCCGTTTTTGTGAGGCCGAGAATGCCGTGCTTCGAGGCGCAGTAATGCGCGAGGCCCGGGGTTGCCACCACGCCGGCCCCAGACGCCATGTTCACGATCGCGCCGCTCCCCTGCTTCTGCATGACGGGAAGCTCGTATTTCAGGCATAGAAAGATACCGGTCAGGTTGATGGTGAGCGTGCGGATCCAGTCTTCCAGGGCAATATCGCTCAGCGCGCTCGGGGCAGGCGTGATTCCCGCGTTGTTCACCGCGCAGTCGAGTCGTCCGAAGGTGTCGATGGCCGCCGCGATGAGTGTTTCGACCTCGCCTTCGCAGGTCACGTCGGCTCGAACGAAGTGGGCCCGCCCGCCCATCTCGGCGATGGTCGCGGCGGTCTTCTCGCCCCCGTCCACATCGATGTCCGCAACCACGACCCGAGCGCCCTCCCGAGCGAGGGCCTGTGCCGTCGCGTTCCCGATTCCCGAAGCTGCGCCCGTTACGAGGGCCACCTTTCCGTCGACCAGGCCCCCCATTCAATGGCCTCGCCGCGTTCCAAGCGAGGCCCCGCCCGCGACAAAACTCCGTGTTTCGAGGGAGCCGAGGGTGAAATCGCGGTATCCCCCGCCGAAGAAATCGCGACAGCGACTCGAGTGGGTCAGGGCGCGCTCACTCGATGTGCGCCTCACTTCCTGGCGGAAGCTGCCGTCTTCGAACAGGCGGTAGTGGGCGAATCCGCCCGGATAGTCCTTGGTGCAGTTCACTTCGACGAAAGGTACATCGCCCGACGGCGCATAGCGGCGCACCCGATTGCGGTGGGTGTGCCCGATCAGAACACCCTTCACGTGGGGATTGCCGCCGACGATGTCGAAGAAACCGAGGGAGTGGTCGGGATTCATTCCGATGCTGTTCGGATAGCGGTGGCTCTGCTCCGGGGGCACGGGCTGGTGATGCATGAACAGAAGCGAGGGTGTTCGAGCGTCCATCGAGTAGGCCAGCTCCTTTTCGAGCCATTCTCGACGCTCCCGGGGAAAGACGCCGTGATGTTTTCCGGGCTCGACGGTCTCGAGCAGCACCAGATTCCAGCCGCCGAGTTCGAGGGTCCGGGGTGCCGAGGGCTGACCCAGGAGGGCGTATCCGTCCACCTCGATCCCCTCGTTGCGCGCGTAGTAGTCGTGATTCCCGAGGAACGCGTGGTGCGGCGCCTTGAATCGGGCAAAGCTGCGGCGCGCGGCTTCGAATTGCTCGGGCAGCCCGCGGTCGGCGATGTCGCCCTTGATGATCGTCAGGTCCACGCCGAGTCCGTTGATGTCCTCGATCGCGTCCTCGTTCATGAACTGCCAGTAGGGCACTTCGGTGTCCGAGGCGCGAGCTATCGGAAACTCGGCGGATTCGCCCGCGCTCTCGAAATCTTCGCTCATGATTCCGCCGAACTGGACCTCGCCGAAGTGGAGGTCATTGAGGGTCGCGAAGGATCCGACCTGAGCGGCTTCGGGTCTCGGCAGGGTGTGCACCGATTCGGGGAAGTATCGATCGTTCGCGGTCGGCTCCGCGCCCGCGACCTCGATTTCGACGGAGTACCCGGTTTCGGGTTGGAGGCCTTCGATCCGAACGAGTCGCGTCGTCGCAGAGCCCGCGGAGACAGCCCGCGATTCCGCGTTCAGAAGTACCCGGGCTTCTGCGTCGACGGGCCCCGAGCCATCCTCGAGCCCGAACGCCAGGGTCAGACTGGATTCGGTGACGCCAAAGATCTCGGGCCGAACGATGTGAAGAGTCACCGCCCCAGCCTACTCGCGGCAGCGCGAAAAGTCACTTGCGTTCGAGGAACGACGCGGAAGCTTTTAACCCGGCATCTCCAGCAGTTCGATCAGACTGAGGCCGAGCTCTTTCGGGGCCTCGACGTAGGCGAAGGCCACCGTCGGTCCGAAACGCTTGTAGAAAATGGTTTCGAAGCCGGCGGCTTTCAGGGCCTCGAGCTTGGGGTCGAGTTTTTCCGCACGGAAGCGAACGTGATGCAGGCCCTCGCCGTGGTCGCGCACGTATTCGCTGTGGGGTGTCTCGCCTTCCAGCACTTCGATGAGTTCGATCTCGATCGGGCCCGATTGAGCAATGGCGAGCTTCAGCCGACAGTCGATCTGCTTTCCGCGATAGGTGACGTCTTTCAGCGGCGCCTCGGAAACGCGAAATCGGCCGAATAGCGCCTCGTAGTGCGGAAGGGCGCGCTCCAGGTTCTCGACGGCGTAGGAAATCTGATCGACGGGTCCCAGGTCGAGTGACTTCGCCAGATCGGTGGGAGCCGGCACTAGCGGGGCTCGGCCAGCGCACGGGCGACTTCGGTCCAGCTCGCGGGGTCGGCTGCGTAGGGGGCGACGAGGCTCACCCGGTCGGCGAACCCGGCACAGCGCTGGCGCACCCCGTCTGCGATCTGATCGCGGGTTCCGCAGACGGCCACCGCCTCCAGGATCTCGTCGTCGATCAGATCGGCCATTTCTGCCCATCCGCCGGATTTGGTCAGACGATTCAGCTCGGGCTGGAGATCGCCCCAGCCGCGCGAGTCGAGTACGCCCCGATAGGCGGGGGTCGAACCGTAGAAGGCGATCTGGGTTTTCACCGCGGTTCGAGCCCGTTCCTGCTCCTCGTCGTTCTCGCCGCTCGCGATCATGACCTGGTAGGAGATTTCCAGGTCCTTCCGGGAGCGGCCGGATTTCGCGAGTCCCCGATCGAGGGCCGGCAGGGTCGTGTCGCGCAACGATTCGGCGGTGTGGAAGGGATGGGTGAAGAATCCGTCGGCCACCTCGCCGGCGACCTCCGTCATCCGGGGGCCGACACCCGCCAGGAAGATCCGCGCGTTCCCGAACGGATTGGCGCCGGGATTGAAGAACGGAGTCATCAAGGTGTGGGTGTAGAACTCTCCGCGGAAGTCGAGGCGTCCGCCTTCGTTCCAGCAGCGCCAGATCTCCCGGATCGCCAATACGAGTTCACGCATGCGCTCGGCCGGCTTCGACCACGGCATGCTGAAGCGGTTCTGGATGTGTGGGCGGATCTGGGAACCCAATCCCAGGATGAAGCGACCCCGCGAAAGCTGCTGGAGGTCGTATCCGATATTCGCCAGTAGCATGGGGCTTCGAGCGAAGGCGACCGCGATGGCGGTGCAGAGCTCGAGGCGATCCGTGGCCTTTGCCGCCAGCACCAGAGGGAAAAAAGGATCGTGGGGCCCTTCGAAGGTGAAGGCGCCGTCGTAGCAGCCGAGTTGCTCCAGCCTGCGCGCGGACTCTCCAACGCTGTCCAGGCTCTGGTCGAGGAGGGGGGCGTCGACCTTCATGTCCTGCGTATCTTAACCGCGCCAAGCTGACGAGCGCGAGAGTTTTTCGTAGGAGGCTCCCGCGGTGATGACCGATCCTCAGGGACTGGTTCTCTTCGCGGACGCCGAGCGGAAAGCGCCCATCTTGCGGTAGCGAGAGCCGACCGATTCACAGCGATCGTCGCCGGTACAGCGCCACCACGCGTCGGACAAGACATCGATGTCGAAGGGCGCCGAGTGTTCATAGTAGTCCGTGAACAATTTGGTGATGCCGCGCGCGGATGCGTAGGTGTCGGGCGCGTTCTGGAAGTTGTCGGCGTCAAAAAGCTCTGCCAGCAGGGCGAGTTTGCCGCCCTCGAATTCCTCTCGGAGGCCCTCGTCTTGCTGCGCCCACGCGAGCGTATCCCGCAAGGTGGGAGACTCGGGGGCGTCGTGCGTCCAGTGGGCGAGGACAGTCGCGCAGCGTCTTTCGTGGAGCCTACACACCTCGCGTGCATGCGTCTCGCGCAGCGAATCCGGCAGCCGGCTGTCGTAGTGCGCGGCGTAGGTGCGCAGCAGCGAATTCTCGGCTCCGATGCGAACCGCCGCACCGCCCAGCATCGAGGGAAACACAGCGGCGTTGCCGGTAAAGAACCCGCGCGCGGCAGCATGAGACAGCCTCGGATGCCCGAGCGTATGGACCTCGCTCGTCAGAAACGCCTCGTGAACGACACCGAGGGGAACCACCTCGTGGGCCAGCAATGCGGGAATGCCATCGATCGAGATCGCGCTCAGCTGGCGTTGAAAATCCGGGCGGGAGAGCGAACCGATGAGCTTGTCGATGTCGGGAACCGGAGCCCGCTCGTCGAATCCCAGCAAGATCAGATCGTTGGATTTTCCGTACCAGATCGAGGCGCGCTTGAACACCCGACGATAGGTGTTCAAGACGAGTTCAATGGATTCGCGATTGGTCTCGTAGTTGTGGAACCATTGGGCGTAGACGCCGCCCGGGCGAAGACGGCGCTTGGCGGCCTCGAGAAATTCCAGCGCGAACACATTTTCTACCCCCGTGACCCAGGGGTTGCTCGGCTCTGAGACGATGATGTCGTAGTCGCCTTCGCTGCGGAGCAGAGCGCGATAGGCGTCGCTGCGAATCACCTTCGTCTTCGGGCTCGACAGCGCCCGGTGATTCATTTCCTCGAAGAGCGGCGCCGCTTCCATCACGCCCGTCGAAATTTCGGCGACGACCACTTCGCGAATCGAGTCGAGCGCGACGAGCTCTCCAACCGACATGCCGGTTCCGTAGCCGATGACGAACGCGCGCTCGGCCTTCGCGCTGAAGAGCGCGGGCAGCAGTGCGAGCAGACCGGTCGTCTGGTTGTCGTTGGGGATGTTTCCATCCGACTTTCCGTTGACCATGATCGAGCGGCTGGGTCGGTCCGCAGATCCGCTGCGAATGACAGACACGGACATGGTGGGATCGTTGTCGTAGAACAGTTGGAAGTCCTCATAGCTGTGCCGCAGTGCGAGGTGGGCAAAGAACACGTCTGCTCCGAGCGGGGTCGTGACCGTGACGTCGCGCATCCGAAAGGAGCCAGCAATGAGGTTGCGCGTGTCCCAGGCACGCTGCGTCGATACCGTCAGAACGACGAGAACGAACAGCAAAGCTCCCGCGCCGGCGAGACGTGGCCGGATGACCAGTGTGAGAATGGCTGCACCGGCCCCCAGGGCGACCACGGCGATCCGATAGATCTGATGCAGATCGAACCAGTAGAGCAGCGCGTAGCCTCCGAGCAGCGCACCGAGCAGCGACCCGACGGTATTCCAGCTGTAGAGGCGGCCCGCGACGTCACCGAGATCGCCGGCTTCGTTGCGCAGATGGTGGAAGAGCAGCGGGAGCATCGCGCCGGAGAGCGCGAGCGGAATCAAGCAGACCGCAAACAAGCCGACAAAAATGGAGATCTGATAGGGGTAGAAGCTGCCGTCGTGGTTCGCGAAGAGAGAGCGGATCAGGTGCGCGAAGTAGGGCGCATCGCCGACATGGGGATAGGCGGCAATCAGAATCAGCACCAGTGCCCACTGCGAGACGACGATCGCCGACCAGTGAATCCGGGAAAACGCGGAGACCGCGAAACTTCCGATGGAGATGCAGAATACGAACGTCGCTACGATGATCGAGAAAGTAAAGTGACTCGCGCCGAGCGACAGCGCGCCGACGCGGTTCAGAGTCGTCTGAAGCGCCATCATCGCGAAACCGGCGAGCAGCGCGGTTCCCGCCAGCGCGATGCGGGTGCGCGGTGTCAAGCTAGAGTTCGACGCCTCCGCCTCGACCGCGGAGGCTGGCGCGGTCCAGCGTCCGCGGCGACTCAACGCGAGGAAGGTGCCCCCGACACCGAGATTGACGAGCCCCATCGCGACCATGCAGCCGGCGAGCCCGAGTGTTGGAACGAGAAAGAAACCCGCAGCGAGGGCGCCTCCAAACGCGCCAGCGGTATTCGAGGCGTAGATCAGCGCGTGAAGGCGCGTCGACCCGACGACGTCTCGGGAAAGCGCCTGGGTTAGCAGGGGAATGGTCGCTCCCATCATGACCGAAGGCGGACCGATCAACAGCACACATAGGCCGACGTCCAACGCAAACGAAACACCCGGAGCCGTCAGCGGGATCCAGAGAGAGATCGCCTGAACCGCACCAAACGACACGGGGAAGAGGAGCGCCCAGACACCGATGGAGGCTTCGACTGCGCCGTAGACCGCGAAGGGGTCGGGCGCGGAACCGAGTCGGCGACTGCGCTCGGCGAGCCTGCGGCTAACGCGGCCAAAGAGCGCGTAACCCACAGACAGGCCGCCGAGAAAGATCCCGAGCACCGAAGCGGTTGCTTCGCTGTGACTCCCGAGAAGAGTCGCAAGATACTTCTGCCACGCCACCTCGTAGACAAGGCCGGTAAATCCGGTCAGCAGCGTGAGGACGAGCACCAGACCGCGGGCCATGCGAGACAGCCTCCGAGGTCCATCTACGGCAGGCAACTAGGCCGGCTTGAGGTGCATTTCTGATGAAAAAAGTCGAAACGGGCCCGCGGGGGGAGTTACCCCGGCGTCGCGGCCAGCGCTTCCGGAAGCAGCAGGTGGATCTGCAGGTGGAAGTGGTCGTAGCGGTCGATCTGCATCTCGAACCACGAGCTGAGCGGGAACTCTCCGCAAACCTGGGCAAGGAGGAAGGTGGGGAACACCTGGACCACCCAGAAGGGATCGGCTCCTTCCACGCTGGGGTTTTCGAGCACGACGCAGGGCCCTTCCACGTCGAGGGCATGGAGCCGATGCTGCCAGATCGTCGGCTGACGCGCTCAACGGGTGCCGCGCAGCCGGTGGAGGGTATGGGCCCTCCAACGGCGGATCAGCGGATCTCGGCGAGATAGTCCGGGAGCTTCGCGGCGTCCATGAAGGTCCGCCAGTCGAGCGCTCCGGCTTTCATCACCCGCTTCTCCCAGGACGCGAGACGCTTTCGGAAGCCGATGGGATCGGCACTGTCGTGCTTCAGGCGTTTTACGTTCATGGCGATCACGTGGGTGTCCTCGAGCTCGCTCTCGGAGAATGTCCGTGAGGCCCCCTTGGGCAGATCCACTTGCATGTCGCTGAAGATGAGCAACACGCGGCTCCCGCTGCCGATCTCGCTCAGGTACTCAGAGGCCAACATGACCGCACCGGGAATGTCCGTGTAGCTGGAGCCCCCCTTCTCGGACGCGAACTTGTCGAGCTGGCGCGCGAGTGCGAGCTTCTGGGCGTTGGCGTGGGAGGGGCGGTTGTCCAGGGTGAGCAGGGCTTCGACGTTCTCCTTGTCGTAGCTCTCGCTGTCGATGCGGATCACGATCAGCGTATCGCCCGGAACCATGTTGGGAAGGATCTCGCGCTTGATGACCCGCACTGTCTCGACCTTCTCATCGGCATAGGTACCCGACGTGTCGATCAAGACACCGATCGCCTGGTCGTAGCGCCGCTCGGGTCCACAGCCGAGCGCGAGCGCGAGGGCGATCAGGGCGAGAACCGGGAGCGCCTGCCGTGCCCGCTTCATTGGGCCACCTCGGCTTCGTCCAGACGCTCGTCTGCGCTCTCATCGTCGGATCTTCGCAGCGAGCGCTCGATTCGGAGCGGGATGGCCACGTAGACGTCATAGATGCTGGGGAGCAGTGACGTGAGAGATCGCGCCGCGTGGGCCAATATCACCATCGTGTATCCCAGAAGGTTGAGAAGCAGGATGCCGACCTGTGCGAGGACGTGTCGCCCGCTGTCCAGCAGCATCTCCAGGGGAATCGCGACCATCGCCAGGATCCACGGCAGCACGAAACCGAGCACCGCCTGGCCGATCACGGGAATCGAAGAACTGGTGGGGCGGCCCACTATCTCACCGTCTGCACCGGCCAGCGCGAGCTTGAGGGTGGCGTCGGCTTCGACGATCTGCTCGCGAAGAATGGCGAGGGAGCTCTCGACCGAAGCCAGGAAGAAGAGCCCGGCCAGGGAAATCCACAGGATGATGCGACGGCGCGAGTGGGGAACGGATTGGAGCTTCGGAAAGAGCTCGGTGATTCCCAGCATATCCATCAAGAAGATCCCGACCGCCGCCTCCATCAGCACGATGACCAGGGCGGACACCATGGAGACGGGAAGGCCTCCGATGCGCGATCCGGCGGGCACGAGCTCCGACATGGGGAGGGCGATCAACTGGAAATTGATGAAGGCGCCGCCCAGCGCGACGGCCAGCACCAGCAGGGAGATGAAGAAGGGCTTGAACGCGGAGTAGGTCATGGCTTGGAGTGCCGACTCCCGGTCCTTCACGATCGCCGCGTGTTCATCGATGTATCGCTCGATCTTGCCAGTCGTCTCGACGGTCCGCGCCACCGACTGCTGCATTCGAGTCATCAGGTTCCGGACCGTCTTCCACTCGGGCCGCATGTTGTTCAGGATCTTGTGACGCTTGGCCGTGTCGTCCCGATAGGTCTTGAGAACCTTCTTTTCGGATTCGAGCATCGACCCCTGGATGCCCTCGAGCACCTTGTTCACGTTGGAGTCCAAGCCGGTCGGAATCGCCGCCACGGTCTCCACGGCGCCGGACCAGCCCGGGACCTCCGGCGGGGAGTCGCCGCATTTCTTGTAGTCCGCTTCCAGGGTTCCCAGCAGATCATCGAGTTTGCGGTGCATCCCCGAGTACTGCCCCACCTTCTGGGAGAAGGTCATGTCGATGCGGCTGAGCTCGCGATCGAGCTTGCCGTGAAGCTCCAGCTCGGCAGCGGCCAGAAGCGCCTCGCCGCTGCGCGTCTTGAGGTGGTCTGCGGTGGACGCGCACCAGTTCGCAATGGCTCGAAAGCTCGTCTCGAGGTTCTTGCCGAGGCCGCGTAGCACCTTCAGCATCGGTTCCCGGGCGGCCCAGAGGAACACCATGCTCACCAGTAGGATCACGGTGATGGACAGGGCCGCGTTGTCGGGCCAGAGATAGAGCGATTGCATGAGACGTACCCCGAGGGCTGAAGACGTGTCGTTCGGTAACGAAGCGTCGTCGGGTCTCCGCCGGTCCGAAAATGTGAGATGGATCACGGAAAGTCAGAGGCAACTCGAACGCAGATACGGATGAAGCGTTCCGATTGAAAAGGGTTTCTGGTCTTTTATCGGGCCGCTTCCATCTCGCTCAGCTTGTCGGCAACGAGCTCGGCGATCAGCTGGTTCCCAGCGCCGTTCATGTGGTTGGCGGCGAATTCAGCCCTGCCCGCGACTGCGGTGTAGAACCGGGGCAGTGCGGCATCGTCGTTTTCGATCGCCTCGCGCACGAATGGCTCCACGATCAAGACCTCGATTCCGAGCTGGTGCGCCCGCGACAGTACGGGCTGGGCGGCGCGATCCGGGAGGCCCGGCTGCCATTGCAGCATCAGCAGGATCGTGAGGTCACGCTCCGCGCGAAGTTTCGCCATGCGGTCGACCAGGAGCCCAGCCACCTCGGGTCCGCGCCGGTGGGCTCTCCGCACGCCGCCGATTCGCCAGGCCGTCGGGTCCAGGTTGCGCAGCACGACGTCGGCGAGGTGGCTGAACCGCGAGAGCCGACCGAGCGCGGTTCGGGGAGGTGGCGCGGACTCGGGGTCGGGCACCGGCAGGTTCCTCAGCTCGAGCGATCCCCGGATGATCTCGAAATAGGGCTTCCACGCGTAGCGGTACGGATACTCGCAGCGCGTCACATCGTCGGGGATGAGGCTCACGATGAGAACCCGCGCTGGAAATCGTTCGAGGAGCCGTTCGGCGCGCAACACGATCTGGTCGAACCCGTAGCCGAAGACCCCTCCGTTGAGCACCGGGCGTTCTAGGATGCGCTCGAGGTGGGCGGGCCAGGTGTCTCGATCGTCGACCTCGTCGCCGAAGGTGAAGGAGTCGCCGACGGCGAGGACGAGTCTGCCGGCAGAGGGATGGCGCTGTCCGTTGCTCCTGAGACCGGCCGGGGTGATGGTGAGTGCCGCGCCCGAGGGCCATTTCCGCATCGCACCCGGGGTCGGAACGTAACCGAGCAATGGATCGTGACGGGTCGGATAGCTCGATTCGTGCAGTTCGAGTCGGGTCTGGGCTTCGGCGGGGCGAGAGAACATCTCCCCGCGCAGGCCGCGTACGAGCAACTCCATCGAGATCACGCCGACGCCGATTCCCATCGAAATCGTGAGGGAAATCAACAGCGCGTCCTTCGCCCGGGACATGAAGAACTCCAGTCTGGCATGAATCGCCCTAGAATAGGGGGACCGCCGAGGTGACCCCATGGCCTACGAAATTCTCCGCTTCCCTTTCGACGGAACCATCGATGGAGACGGCCACGTTCTCGAGCCCGACTGGCTGTGGCGCGAGTATCTGGAGGAGCGCTACCGCGACCGCGCTCTCTGCATCCGCACCGATACGGACGGCCTCGAATATCTGGAACTCGATGGGCGGCCCTCGCAGCGCACGACCAAGGGAATTCTCGGCCTGCTCGGCGCCATGGGAGAGAAATCCGTGAAGCGCGGTCCCGACCGGCGTTATATGGACCACATTCCTTTCGGCGGCGGCGATCCCAACGAGCGCGTTGAACTCCTCGACAAGGAAAATCTGCGGAAGGCCGTTCTCTACCCGACCCTCGGCCTGCTATGGGAGTGCGAGGTCGATGACCCGGAGATCACGGTCGCCTACCAGCGAGCCTACAATCGCTGGATCGCCGACTTCTGCCGGTCCTCCGGCGGGCGCCTCATACCGATCGCGCACCTCTCGCTCATCGACGTCGAAGCGGCGGTCGTCGAGCTGGAGCGGGCCGTGGCCGATGGGTGCCGTGGTGCCTGGGTCGCGCCCTTCAATCACAGCCGGAAGCCCCATGGCCATCCCGACCATGACGCACTCTACGCCAAGTGTTGCGAGTTGAATGTCCCCATCGCGATCCATCCCACCTATGAGCCCGGCTGGGCCATTCCTAGTCGTTTCCGTCACATGGGGCGCGAACGCGAGTACTTCTACAACGTGATGGGACGCCAGGGTTCCCAACAGGCGCTTCTTTCCTTCTTCACCATGGGGACCCTCGAACGGTTTCCGTCCCTCAAGCTCGGGGTGCTGGAGGTGGGCTGTGGCTGGATCGGATCGTTCCTCGACCGCATGGATGCGCTGTATCAGACGATCGCCGCCAAGGGCGTCGCCATGAAACGACCACCGTCGGAGTATTTTCGGCGTCAATGCTTCATCTCCGGCGATCCTGACGAGACGGCTGCTCCCCACATCATCGAACACGTGGGCGCCGACTGCTTCATGTGGGCGACCGACTACCCACACCCCGATCATCCGGGAACCTGGGTACGCGCCCTCGAGCGCTTCGTGAAGCCGCTCTCCGAAGAGACGCGAAACCGGGTTCTGGGTGGCAATGTGGCGCGTCTCTACGGCTTGACTCTTTGACGGGAAGCCCGAGCGCCCGGTCCTGCCCGGTTGGCGCAGAAGGGGGTTAGCGCAGAAGCTCGAGGACTTCGGAATTTTCGGGGAAGCGGCCCTGGTCGTCCTTGGAGAACAACAGCCTGCCGTCGGCGACCACGTTGAACACGCCGTTGTCGCCCTTGATCAGTTTGGCATCGATGCCCAGCTCACCCGAAATCTCGGCCGCCAGACTGGTGGCCTGGGGTAGATAGTTTCAACGCGCGCAATAAGTGATTTCGATTTCCATCGGTTCCATCCTCGGCCGGAATTTGTCTTCTTATCGACGCTGAGGTCTTGACGAGAGGCTACCGTGCCAGTCTGCGTCAGTCGAACCGCGCCCCTCTCGGACCTGCTTGGCCTGGTATCTTCGAGTTCGTGAAGCCGCAGCCGTTGACTCGGGTCGCGATCTACCGGCGGGAACTCAGCGTCTCGATCGAGCGCGTGTGGGAGAATGTTTTCGACTGGGAGCATCTGCCCTGGCTCCACCGCACCAGCTTTCGCTTGATCGAACGGGTTGTCTCGGGACCCTGGGGTTGGCGTACCTGGGTGGGTCTGCATCCCCAACCCGCCGATTCGAGTCGATCTTCGAGCCCGCTCGGGATTGAACCGGAACGAACCGACCCGGAAATCCTGCTGGAGCTTCTCGTCGACCGAACTCGGCTCCAGTACGTCGCGCGCACCCTCGAGGGACCGGGCGCAAACACCGAGATCTGGACCCGTCTGGAGCCGCATCCCGAGGGCACGGGTATCGAGGTGCAGTTCCTCGTTCCCGGCGTGGATCCCGCCGCCGCCGAGGGGGTCGGCGCGGTTTTTACCCGCCTGTACAGGCAGCTGTGGGACGAAGACGAGGCCATGATGAACCGCCGCGAGGCCGAGCTATCGCGATCGCCGGCGCGGGAAGAGGGGATCCACAGCGTCGAGATCGGCTGTCTGGATGAGGTCCGGGGCCGTGTTCCCTTCGTCGTCAACCGAGGCGGTCGCCGCTACCGGATCGTAGAGCTGAGCGGGAGGCTGGTGGCGCACGCGACGGAATGTCCACACATGCTGGGGCCCCTGGCCGAGGCTCCCATCGAGCACGGATGCGTGGTCTGTCCCTGGCACGGCTACCGATACGATCTCGACACGGGCGAAAGTGCCGATGGACGCGGTCTCCGACTCGCCCCCGCCCCCGACGTCCGGATCGACGCCGATCAGGAGAGGGTGTTTCTGGAATGGGACGGAGTTCCCCGACGGTAACGCCACCCGCGAAGGGAGGCGAGCAGCGGCAGCAGCAAAACCAGTTCGAAGCCCAGGCCGCAGCCCGGCCTCTTCTCCCAATAAGGCCAGTCGGCCGAGCAGACCGGGTCGTCGAAATCGATCAGACCGTCGCCATCGTTGTCGATCCCGTCGTCGCAAATCGGATCTTCCGGAAAGGCGCTCAGAAAGGGGCAGCCCGGGTCATCCGTATCGATGAATCCGTCGAGATCGTTGTCGATGCCGTCTTCGCATTCGAGAACGGCGTTGAGATCCGGCTTCAGCACGAACAGCCCCCGATCGATGTCGCTCACCAGGACGATTCCGCTCTCGAAGAACGGGTACACCCCCCAGGCCCCGGCGAAGGTCGGGCTGTCGGTCTCGGGGGTGGTGTCGAAGTAGGCGACCTCCCCGAGCTCGGCCAGGTCTAGATTGCCGAGGCGCAGGATGCGCAGTCCGCTCGTATAGTTGGCCTGGAACAGGTGATTGCCGAGTACGAACTGGTTGTGATCGATGGAGCTCGCGACCGCGGTGTGATTTCCGACCAGGATGGGCGCATCCAGGTCCGACATGTCCCACACATAGGTTCGCGAGCCGTGGCCATGTTGGATTTCGTCGAGTTCGTCGCCCAGAAAGAAATATCGGTGGTCCTCCGTGAGCCATCCCTGGTGGGTGTATCCGTGGTGATACTCCGATCGCGAGAGCAGGAGTGGATTCGATTTGTCCGTGACGTCAACGATGGTGACCGTGTCTTCGTTGGAAGAGAAACAGATCTCCCGACCTTGATGGGTGACGTCGGGCCCGTCGTAGATCACGCACTGCGTGTCGTGGGTGTAGCCGTCGCCGCTGTAGCAGCCAGCGAATGTCGGATTCACGGGGTCGCCGATGTCGATCATGTGGAGCCCACCCGAGCAGGTGGAGGTTCCGACGACGTAGGCGAAGCCGGTGGCCTCGACGATCTCGATGTTGTGGGCCCCGCCGAATTCGAGGTAGTTGGCGTCGCTCGTGAAGGTTACCGGCTGGTTCGTCACCGAGGAAAGCTGGCGCAGATCCAGCACTTGCATTCCGTGGCCCAAGGCCTCGCTCACGACGAACGCGTGGTCCGCGTAGACCTTGATATCGCGCCAGCCGGAATCGACGGTCGACGCCGGCAGGGTTCCCACGCGAAGCGGATGGTCGGGGCGGCTCAGATCCACGACGGCCATGCCGACCGTCAGCCCCAGCAGGGCGTACTCGACGCCGGTGATCGGATCGGTCCACCCCCAGACGTCGCTTGCACGGTTGGATCCGAAGTAGTCGAGAGACACATGGGCCAGCAGTTCGACGTTGCTGCAGGGGAACTCGTTGGCCATTCCGTTTTCGCAGGTCGCGTTGGGGTGCCCGCGGGCGCCAGAAGCAGCCAGGCAGAGACACAGGGCGGCCAACAGAACGGTCTTCACTGCATCCTTCTACGCCCGCAGGCGGGTCCGGGTCAATCGCCGTCGCAATCTCCCGTGAACGCGGTGCTATCCTGAGCCTTGGAGGTGACCCCACGCCCCGATCACCCTCGGCGATCGACCGTCGCGAGTTCCTGTGCCGGGGCGCCTGGGGCGGGCTCGGCCTGCTTTCTCTCGGACCGGCCGCGAACGCCGGCGACCCGATGCAGATCCGACGCCGGGTGCGGCTCGGCCGGACCCAGCTCGAGGTGCCCGACATCGGTTTCGGCTGTAGCCGCCTGCGCGGCGACACCGATCTCGTTCGCTACGCCCTGGATCGAGGCATCAGCCACTTCGACACGGCCGAGGGCTACACGGACGGTGCTTCCGAGACCACCCTCGGACAGGCTCTCGAGGGTGTTCGAGACCGCGTGACCATTGCCAGCAAGGTGAACGCCCCCGCCACGGCACGGCGCGAACGCCTGATGCGAACGTTGGACCAAAGCCTCCGACGACTCAAGACCGACCGCATCGACGTCTACTTCAACCACGCGGTCAACGACGTGGAGCGGGTGAAGAATCCGGAATGGCACGAATTCGTGAGTCGCGCGAAGCAGCTGGGAAAGATCCGCTTCTCCGGACTGTCCGGCCACGGCGGGCGACTGCTGGAGTGCGTCGACTACGCGCTGGATCACGACCTGGTCGACGTACTGCTCGTCGCCACCAACTTCGGGCAGGATCCCCGCTTCTTCGAGAAGCTGACCCGGGGAATGGATTTCGTGGCGCGCCAGCCAGACCTCCCGCGTGTGCTCGCCAAAGCGCGACAGAAGGGTGTGGGGGTCATCGCGATGAAGACACTCCGAGGCGGGCGCCTCAACGACATGCGACCGTACGAAGACGGTGGCGCCACCTTCGCTCAGGCCGCTTTCCGGTGGATCCTCTCCGACCCCCACGTCGACGCCCTCGTCGTGACCATGAAGAGCCGCGAGAGGATCGACGAATATCTGGGGGCGTCCGGATGGCAACGATCGCGCAGCGGCGACCTTCCGCTACTGGCACGCTATCAGGAGCGAAACGGCGCGACCCAGTGCCGCTACGGATGTAGCCGGTGTGAGGATGCGTGCCCCCTTGGGGTCCCCATCGCCGAGGTGCTTCGCACCCGCATGTATGCAACCGACTACAGAGACCACGAATTGGCCCGGAATGACTACGCCCGACTCGGTGCCGGGGCATCGCCCTGCCTCACGTGTGACGGTCGTCCCTGTGCGAACGCCTGTCCCCATGGGTTGGCCATCGCACAACTCATGTCGTCCGCCCACGACGTCGTGATGCGCGGTCTCGAGGTTTGACACCGCGGAGAATCGATTTCGAGAAAGTTTCTTCCACGTTTCGGTAAATCTTTTCACACGATCCCGATCGCTCTGAGTGGATTCAACCCCAAATCAGGCATCGCGACACCCCAGAGCCGCCCGTGGTATGGGCGTGATTCTTGCTGTAGGTAGGGTTGCGGGCGTTCGAAGTGAGCAGTCTGGAGTTGGCTTGGGCCTGAGGCATGCGGATCGGAAAGGAAGCTGACGTACCTATGGATGCGATCGAGACCTGCAGTGTGGCTGCCAGTGACGTTGTGCTCACTTCACGTCCTGCCCGCTCGACGGGCCAGTGGACCTGGCGCGTTGCGGGCAGCGGGGATTTTTTGCGCGACCGGAGGTGGCGACGGCTGGGATGATCTGATTCGCGGGGCGAGGCGGGACTGGGCCCGCCTTGTGAGGCCCGCAACCATCCACGCCGGCGTCGGGAGCCACCGAGCGCGCATCCCCGGCCGCCGCGCGCGCTGCCAGCAAGGGGCGCGACGCCGCGGCCGGGGTCACCCCCGATTTCCGCGGAACCCTTCGAAGAACCCGCCCCACCGGCACCCGGTCGAACTTCGCCCGAGACAGGAGTAGATCCAAAGCCGCAGGGCGAGGTAGCTTTCCCGCGTGGGGGATCCTTCGGCGGCGCTGACTCTGGTCTTGGCCCTGGCTGTGGGCGTTGTCGCACAGGCGGTGGCCCGACACGTTCGGGTTCCGGGAATCGTGTTACTGCTGGTTTCCGGAGTCGCGCTTGGGCCCGACGTACTGGGTTGGGTGAGGCCCCTCTCTCTGGGCCAAGGACTCTTCACGGTCATCGATATCGCCGTTGCGGTGATCTTGTTCGAGGGTGGCCTCAACCTGGAGATATCGCGGCTGCGGCGCGAGCAGGCGCCCATCCGTCGACTGGTGACGATCGGGTCTCTGGTCACGATGCTCGGCGGAGCCCTCGCCGTACACGCTTTTTTCGACTGGTCCTGGATTCAAGCGTTTCTGTTCGGGAGCCTCGTCGTCGTCACGGGCCCCACGGTTGTGGGGCCGTTGGTGGAGACGTTGCGACTGCGGCCCAAGGTCGCCACGGTTCTGGAGGCGGAGGGCGTTCTCATCGACCCCATCGGCGCGATTCTCGCTGTGCTGGTGCTGGAAGTAGCCCTGGCACCGGGTGCCGATTCCCTCGCGAACCAGGCAACGGATCTGTTCTTCCGGCTGGGATTCGGAGCCGCCTTCGGCATTCTCGCGGGCTTTGCCCTGGGGGGTCTGCTGCGCGTGAAACGGGTCGTGCCCGACGGCTACGAGAACGTCTTTGCCCTCGTCTCTGTGCTGCTCTTGTATCAGGTCGCCGACGAGATCGTCTCCCACAGTGGCATTCTGGCGGTTCCTCTGGCCGGAGTCGTCGTGGGAAACATGCACACCCGGGTCGACCGCGACTTGCGCGAATTCAAGGATCAGCTGAGCGTTCTATTGATCGGCCTCTTGTTCGTGCTGCTCGCCGCGTCCGTGCGGATCGACGACGTTCGCGCGCTGGGGTGGCCGGGCCTGGCGGTGGTCGCGGTTCTGATCGTGGCGGTGCGACCGGCCAACGTCTGGCTCTGCACCACCCGATCCGAACTCTCGCGGAACGAGCGCTGGCTGATTGCGTGGGTTGCACCGCGTGGAATCGTGGCCGCTGCGGTGGCCTCGTTGACGGCACGGGCCCTTGCCAGCCAGGGACTCCCCGGGGGCTCGGAGTTGCTGGCCCTGGTGTTTCTTACGATCGCGGGAACCGTGTTGTTCGCGGGATTGACCGCGCGCCCTCTCGCGTCGCTGTTGGGCCAGCGGCTGCCGGGGCGGGATACGGTGGCGATCCTCGGTGCCCAGGGACTTGGACTCGAGCTGGCCGCGGTGCTTCGGGGATCGGGTACGCCCGTGGTGTTCCTGGATTCGAATCCGCGCAATTGCCGTCGGGCTGAAGAGGCCGGTTTCTCCGTGGTCTTCGGTGACGGGGTCCAGGAACGGACCCTTCTGCGTGCGCGAGCCCACTCCGTCGGCACGGCGATCGGTCTGACCCCAAACCAGACGCTCAACAGTGTTTTCGTGAGCCGCGCGCGGGAGCGCTTTGGCGTGCCGCAGGGCTACGTCGCCGTGGCGCAGTCCGACTCGGGCATTGCTCCCGAGCTCGTCGAGTCAGGGAACATCGCCGTGCTCTTCGATGGGCCCCATGACGTCAACCGTTGGGATGTCCGCTGCCGACACGGAAACGTGCAGGTCGAGCCGTGGCGCTATCGGGGCCCGGTGGATGCAGAGGCGGAAGTCGAAGCCGCTCCGAAGGGAGGTGAGCTCTTCGTTCTGCTCGCGATCCGCCGCGGTGCGAAGACGCTGCCGATGCGCCCGGACTTCAAGCTTCAAGAGGGGGACTTCGCCGCGGTGGCCGTGCACACGCCCGAGGCCGATGAGGCGCGCGAATCCCTCAGGAGGGCGGGCTGGGAACCTCAACCGGAGAGCGAGGTTCCCTGATGTGCACGTCGGGCTCCAGGTAGATCATCACCGCGATCGGAACGCTCTCGCGCACCCGCGCCTCCACGTCGTTGATGGTGGCGGCGACTTCCGCAAAACCGAGGTCGGAATCGAATTCGACCTTGGCGGCGACCAGCAGCTGATCGGGTCCGAGGTGGAGCGTGCGCAGGTGGATCAGTCGCCGCACCGGCGACGCCGTATGGATCGCCCTGCGAATTGCGGCCACGTGACTCGGCGAAGCGCCCTCGCCGATCAAGAGGCTCTTCATCTCGCTGGCCAGAACCGCGGCGATCACGCCGAGCAATCCGCCGATGGCGATTGTCGCCATGGAATCGTAACGCGCGTCGTCGAAGGCGATGGTGAGGCTGAGCCCGATCAGAGCGAAGGCCAGGCCCGACAGGGCGCCCAGATCTTCGAGGAGAACGACGGGCAGCTCTGGAGTCTTCGAATGGCGCACGAAATCCCACCAGCCTTTCTTCCCGCGCACTCGGTTCGCTTCCCGGACCGCCGTTCGCAGTGACCAGGACTCGAGAACGATGGCCATCAACAAGACGGCGATGGCCCAACCCGGTGACTCCAGGGTGTGGGGGTGTCGCAGCTTGGCGACGCCCTCGGATATGGCGAAAACCGATCCCAGCGAGAACAGGACGAGCGCGACGATGAAGGACCAGAAATATCGCTCCCGTCCGTAGCCGAAGGGATGCTCCGCATCGGGCGAACGGCGCGCCCGGGCCGCGCCCAGGAATAGAAGGCCCTGGTTTCCGGTGTCTGCCAGGGAATGGACCGCCTCGGCGAGCATCGAGCTCGCCCCAGTGACCAGGAACGCCGCGAATTTCGCGAGAGCGATCCCCGCATTGGCCACGAGGGCGGCCGCGATTGCCCGTCGATTCCCATCGGTCACGCGCGTAGAATAGCGACGACATCCGCGATCTCCTCTGGACCCGGCTCGGAGGACTTCCGCGCGACGAAGTGATCGGACACATGGAGAGAATGCGCGACCACGTGATGCCGGAGCTGCGATGATCGACTTCGAACTGGGCGACGAGCTTTCCCTGATTCGAGAGACGGCCCGAGGTTTTGCCGACGATCATCTTCGCCCCAGGGACCGCGAGTTCGAGGGCGAGCGGGCGGTGGCCGGTGAGGTGCACGAAGCGTTTCGGGAGATTGGACTGGGCGGGATCGAGCTTTCGGAAGAGTTCGGCGGCGCCGGTCTGGGCGCACTGGCGCGGGTACTGGTTCTCGAGGAGTTGGCGGCGGCCGATGCCGGCGCGGCATTGGCACTCGACCCGCTGGGCGCGGCGCTGTATCCGCTCTCCGAGCTGGGTGGGAAGAGCGCTCTCGAGTCGCTGGCGCGACCCCTACTCGAGCGCTCCGGCGCACGCGCTCTGCTCGTATCGGATCGACGAGATGCGCTGCGAGTCGAGGGCGAGACCGTGAGCGGCGAGATTCCCTGGGTTCCTGCAGATCGCGTCGATCTGCTCGTGGTGCTTCGGCCGACCGGAGCCTTCTGCGTGAGCGAGGGGTTTGAGCTGACCGAGCTTCGCGGCTCGGGGCTTCGCGCGGCCGGCGCCGCGCAGCTGAAGCTCGCCAGCGCACCGATCTGTGCCGTCTGGGAAGAGACCGTCGGCGCGCAGCGGGCGTTGGCGCGCGCGCGGCTCTACGCAGCGGCGTTGCTGTTGGGCGTGATGCGGGCGTCCGCCGAGTTCTCGCGAGAATACGCACTGAATCGCGTCGCTTTCGGACGTCCGATCGCCCACCACCAGGCTCTCGCCTTTCTCATCGTCGACATGGCGACGGCGATCGACGGGGTTCGCCTGCTCGTATGGGAGGCCGCTTCGAGGCTCGACCGCGGCGACGATGCCGCCGAGGCGTGTGCAACGGCATTCCTCGAGGCTGCCGAGCAGGCGATGTTCGTGACACCCAACGGGCTCCAAATCCTGGGAGGCCACGGCTTCATGCAGGACTACCCGGTCGAGAAGTACATGCGCGAAGCCCGAACGCTGAGCCTGTTTCTGGGCGGTCCCGACGAAGCCCGGGAGGATGCCGGAAGGCAGTTGGCCAGCCGGGGAGAGGGGGACGGAGGGCCGGGGCCCGCCGGACTCGAGTCCGATGGCGCCCGGGCGGAGGCTTGATGGACTTCACACTCGACGAGGACCTTCGCAAGCGAGTCGAGCAGCTCTCCCAGCTGGGTCGTGCCCAGATTCGACCCCTCGGACTCGAGGCCGATCGCCTCGGGCGTCCGACCCCCCCCGATCATCCGTTCTTCGAATTGCTCATCCGGTTGGGCCAGGGCCGGACCCGCTGGTCCCCGGATGCGAAGCGGGAACCCGAGAGCGGGACCGAGCCGCGCGTTGGAAGCTCGCTGACGGGGCTCTGCTTGATCGAGGAAATTTCCTTCTGGGATCGCGGGGTGGCTGCCTCGTTTCCCGGCCCGGGCCTCGGCGAACCGCCGATCCTTTCAATGGGAAGCCCCGAACAGAAGCGACGCTTCCTCGGCCCTTTCGTCGATCCGGACCGCCCGCGTTGGGGATCCTTCGCGATGACGGAGCCCGGCGCGGGATCCGACGTCGCGGGGATTCAGGCCACCGCTCGCAAGGACGGACGGCGCTGGGTTTTGAACGGCGCGAAATCCTTCGCCGCCAACGCGAGCCGCGCCGATTGGATCGTGGTCTTTGCCACTGTCGACCGTTCACTGGGGAGGGACGGACACCGCGCCTTCGTCGTCGAACGCGGTACGCCGGGTCTGGGTAATTTCGTAATCGAGCGAAAGATGGGCCTCAAGGCCTACGAGTCCACTTCGTTCACCCTCGAAGACTGCTCCGTTCCCGAGGACAACCTGCTGGGAGGTGAAGCACACTACGCCGGCCGCGCGGGATTTCGCGGCGCGATGAAATCGTTCAACGCGACCCGACCGATGATTGCGGCCATGGCGGTGGGGATCGGCCGCGCGGCCCTCGACGAGGCGCTGACTTTTTCCCGCGAGCACGGCCTACTCGACGATCCCCGGGTGCGCGATCGTCTGGAGCGAATCCGGCGGCGACTTCGCGTTGCCCGCCTGCTGTGCTGGCGCGCCGCCTGGCTCGCGGACCGGGAGCGCCCCAACGTGTTGGAGGCCTCCATGTCGAAGGCCGTTTCTCCGGCGGTGGCCCTGGAGGCCGCGTCCCTCGGTATGGAAATCCTGGGCGACGTGGGCGCCCGGGGCGACCACCTGATCGAAAAGCTGTTTCGAGACGTAAAGGCCATGGACATCGTCGAGGGCACGGGCCAGATTCAACGCATCATCATGGCCCGTCGCCTTCTGGGAGACGGACCCCGCTGAAAGTTTTTTCTAGCTCTTCGCGATCATTTTTTCCGCGAACTCGGGTAGCGCTTTCTTGATTCCTTCGGGGTCGAATGCCGGCGGCGGCATCACCAGCCGTGACACACCCATTTCCTCGTAGCGGCGAACGAGGTCGAGGTCGATCGCTCCTTCGGCTGCGGTGATTTCGATCTCCGCCGGATCGCGCCCGACCTTTCCGCACTCGTCGCTCATGGCCTGGATCAGCCCCGGCATTCCCTTGATTCCGCCCCGGGCCGGGAAGAAACCGTCGCCGACGCGCGCGGCCCGGCGAGCGGCGCCTTCTACGTGGCCGCCCACGACGATCGGAACTCCCGGCTTCTGGATCGGTTTGGGATTGGATTCCACCGGCTTCCAGTGATAGAAGTCGCCATCGAAGCCCTCGGCCTTTTCGCCCCAGAGGGAGCGAATGGCTCGTACCGACTCCTCGGTTCGAGGGGCTCGTTCGCGGAAGGGAACGTCGAGCACATCGAACTCCTCCTGGAGCCAGCCGATTCCCACGCCGAGAATCGCGCGACCGCGCGAGAGCACGTCGAGCGTCGCCACTTCCTTCGCCACGTAGGCCGGGTGGCGTTGGGGAAGAATGATGACTCCGGTCGCCAGGCGAAGGTTCTGGGTGAGGGCCGCGGCGTAGGAGAGCGCGATGAGCGGGTCGGCGATCGGCGAGTTCTCCGGGCCCGGCATCCGCCCGTCCTTGCTGTACGGGTACTGGGACTCGTAGCCAACGGGAACGACGACATGCTCTACCGCCCAGATCGATTCGATGCCGACTTCGTCGGCGGTTTGTACCAGAGCCTCGAACGTCTCCGGAACGGAAAAGGGTCCGGCGTTTGCGAAAAAGAGTCCGAATTTCATGGGGTCTCCTCGGGAGGCGGGGGTCGCTTCCGCCGGCTTCATTATCGCACGGGGGGGCCTCTTCTTGTCGAGGCCGGAAACGACCTAAGATGCCGGCGAGAAAGGGTGAGCCATGAGCGGACGAGCCTCAGACACTCCGCCCGGGCGGCTCATGACTCCGGGCTTCACGGCTCTGCTGATCGCCCAGGTGGGATTCGGCTACGCCTTTTCGAGTTTCCTCATGCTGCCGAAGTTCCTGGTTACCGAGCTCGGCGCGGGCCCCGCCGTGATCGGTCGGGTCATGGCCGTCTACGGTGTCGCCGTCGTGATCTCGATGCCCGCCCTTGGCGCCGCCGTCGATCGGTTCGGTCGCCGCAATTTCCTCACCGGCGGGGCACTGATCATGCTGGGGGCGTGCTTGGCGTTCGTTCTGGTGGATTCCGTCGGGCCGCTTTTGTACCTGCTGCGAGGGCTCCAGGGGGTCGCGTTCGCCATGGCATTCGCGGCGGGGGGCGCACTCGCCGTCGATGAGGCACCGCCCGATCGCGTGGGCCAGGCCATCGGAATCTTTGGACTCGCCTTTTTGTCGATGAACGCGATTGCCCCCGCGGTGGTCGAAGTCGTCGCAGCCGCAGCCGGCTGGGCCGTCGCCTTCACCACAGCGGCTGGCGGCGCGGCGATGTGCGCGGTGCTCTCGCGGCGGGTGCGCGATAGCAAGGGCCTCGCCGACTCGGGCCCCGGGCCGGGACTCTGGGAGGTTGCGAGCCGGCCGAGCCAGATTCGACTCTCGCTGGTGGTCGCCCTGGTCGGTGCGGGATTGAGCGCGGTGTTCACTTTTCACCAGCCCTGGGCGCTCGAGCTCGGCGCCAGCGAGGTGCGGAGCCTGTTCGTCGCCTACGCGGTTACCGCGGTCTCGGTGCGAATCGGCCTGGGCCGCTTCGTAGACCGCGCGGGCCGCCGCCGCGTCTCGATCGCGGCGCTCGTTCCCTACATCTTTGCTGTGGCGGGAATGGCGGCGCTTCGCCCGGGAGGTCTCGCGCTGTTCGGTGCCCTTCTCGGGGCGTCCCATGGACTTCTGTATCCTGCTCTCAATGCGGTGGCCGTTCAGGGCGTGGGTATTCGCGAGCGGGGAAAGGTCATGGCACTGTTTCAGACCGCCTTCCAGGTCGGGTTTGCCGTGTCGGCGCTGATCCTGGGGCTGATCGCCGAACACGCGGGGTATCCCTCCGCCTTCCTCGCGGGGGGAGCCTGTGTCCTCGCGGCACTCATCCTGTTCGTGGCGTCCCCGGAAGGCCGCGACTCGATCCGTCAGTCACCCAGGTAGCCGAGCGCGCGAAGCTTCGCCTCGCGTTCCGGGTCCAGCTCGAGTCGCAGGCCGCCGTTGTCTGGGCCAGCGCCGTTCAGAAGTGTCTCGCGCAGGCGCGCGCTGTCTTCGACATAGCGGTCGAGGAGTGCCGCCAGCTCCGCCACGTCTTCGCCGAATTCCTCGTGTAGATCGGTGAGCTCCATCGGGTCGCGATCGAGGTCGAAGTAGCGCTGCTGCAGACCATCGGCGTCGGTGAAGCGGATCAGCTTCCGGGACCCCACACGTACCGCGAGGGCAGGGGGTTGAAGGCCCTTCGGCAGCGCCCAGGCGGTGCTGAAAATCGGCCTTCCTTGGCCTTCAGGTCGAGGCGCCTCTTCGCGCAGGAGAGAGGCGAAGCTTCGGCCCCAAAGTGGGGTGGATGCGGGTACACCGAGCAGATCCAGGATCGTCGGCATCAAATCGAGGTGGTGGACGGCTTCTCGGATGCGGCGTCCCCAGGGAATCCCGGGTCCGTAGAAGATCAGGGGAACGCGCAGGAGCGTTTCGTAGGGAAGGTTTGTGTGCCCTCGCCGTCCGTGCTCGAAGAATTCCTCTCCGTGGTCGGAAACGACCACGAGAATCGTATTCTCGACGAGACCGGTCTTCGCAAGCCAGTGAACCAGCTCCTCGAGCTTGTCGTCTACGTATCGGATTTCGCGGTCGTAGTCGACCACCGATCGCTCGCGCTTGTTCCAGCCAGGGCTTCCCTCCGCCAGCTCGGCGAGGGATCGGCTCTGCGTGTTCGGGAATAAATCGCGGTAGGCTTCCGGGGGCTGGTACGGGGCATGAACCTGGAAGGTGTGCAGGAACAAGAAGAACGGCGACCCGTGCCGTTGTTGGATCCATTCCAGCATCCACTCGCGACCTCGACGGAACGTCTCATCGGCCTCGCCGTTGGGAGACCAGATCGGATTCGGGTTGCCCCGGTTCTTGTTCTCGTGGTACCGGTCGAAGCCCAGTTCGAATCCGCGGTGATGGGCCAGCGGCCCGTTCTCGGTGAATGCGGCGGTTTCGAAGCCGGCTGCCCGCAGAACCTCCGCAACGGTGGTGAGCCTCACCTCCGGCGAACGTAGCCCGTGGACGCGGTGGACCAATGTCGGCAGCGAAGTGAACATCGTCATGTGCGAGGGCCCGGTCGACGCCGCCTCGGCGGTGAGGTTGTCGAATACAGTTCCCTGCGGCGCGAGTTGCCCGTCGAGAAACGGGGAGGTGTCGCGGTGGTAGCCGTAGCTGCCCAGGTGATCTCGTCGCAGCGTGTCGATCGATAGCAGGATCAGGTTGTGACGCTCCGGCTCGGAGGCCGTCGGTTCGGGACGCAGGGTTGGATTTGCCCAGACCGGCATCGAGAAGCGGTCGCCATTGCGGTGGATCAGCTCGGTTTCGAAGGCGAGTGCACGCGTGTGCCCGGCCAGGTTCGCCAGGGAGATCTGGCGGGCGTGCCAGCTGGGGACCGGGTCGTCAGTTGGATCGAGAATTTCCTCGAAGACCATGCTGCACTCGGACGACTCGCATGTCTCGATCGAGAAGCGGACGGGACCCTGATCTCGGGCCTCCTCGAGAATGCCAAAGGAGAAGTCGAGGCTGGCTCCCGGGGGGATTCGAAGCTCCGGCGATCGGTAGAATGTCCTTCCTCCCAGCGGCACTTGCTGCGCCATCACGGTGAGCATCACCTGGGGAGTCGGTGGCGAGACGAGGAATGCGAGGTCGACTTCGCGTTTTCCATCACGCCGCACGATGGGCGCCCAGCTGGTGGAAATCTGGGTCGTTCCGGTCGGCAACCGCGCGAGGACGGTCAGGAGGACGTGCTGCGCCGATGGCAACTGGTCGCCGAGGTCGAAGACCGCAGATCCGCGACCGTCGCTGGAACAGGCTGTGGGCCGGGCAGAGGCGAGAGAAACTCGCGGATACATCTGGAGTACCGGTCGCGTATCCGAGTCGATCGTCGCCCTGGGGAACTGCGCCGTCGAATTCGGGTCGATCGCGGCGTTCTCGTCGGTCGGCACGAGCGCGCGGGTCGGCGTCTCGGACGAACCTATTCGAAGGCTTGGATCGACGAGACGAAGCGGCCCATCCGTAGGCTTTGGAGGGCTACACGCCCAGACCCAGGCACCCGCGAGACCGGCTGCGATCAGGCGCTTCGTGACGGCATTCATCGCGGTCATTCTAACCGCGGGAGGATTTGGCGAACGCGTTCTCGCCTTCGTAGCTCTGTCGCCGCCCTCGAGGGCGAAGCGGGGACGGGCGACCTCGCAACTCTCTCTGGACCCGCCGGACCTGGGGGCTCGATGGATCCAGCCGCTCCGCCTTCTGCAGTTGTCTCAGAGCGTCCTCGCTCCGACCGATCTGGTTCAGGGCCAACGCGTAGTTGAGAATCGCAAAGATTCCCCCGGGCATTTCTTCGACGGCGAGGCGAAGGTCCGAGACGGCCTCGAGGGGTCGCCCCTGTTCGAGGCGGGCGTAACCGCGAAACGCCCTCGCAGCCGCCACATCCGGGTCGGTTTCCAGGACGCGTGTCGAGAGTGCCTCGACGTCCGAATGCAGTCCCAGTTCGGAGAGCGCTCCCAGGTACACGTTCAGCAGATCGAAGGGCGCTTGCCGAAGCAGAGGGCGACTCGCGAGTTCTATCCAACGCCGGGGCCAGTAGCGAGACGCCGCTCCGAACGGAATCTTCGCGGCTCCGGCTTTCCTCCCGAATATCGCGCGCTCGGGGGGGGGCGGCGCCCCGCCGCTTCGGACGAAGATGACCGCTTGGGGGTCCAGGTAGGCGATCTCCCACGCGGGGTCCTGCGCCAGCCACGTGCGCAGAGGCAGGCTCGGTTCGAGAAGATTGCCGAGAACGACCGTCCGGAACCGATGGCGCTTTGCGAGCCTCTCCCACCCCTCACGCGAGCCGAGCGCGTCGCGATAGTCGTCCACGAGGGATCGATCCAGGAGCCTGCCGTCGATGAAAAGCTGTCGTCCCGGATGGAGCCGGTAGATCAGATAGCCGCCCAGCCCCATCTCGTTGAAGATCGGTCCGGGTAGAGCACGATCGAGGATGTAGTCGGCTGCGCCGGGGCAGGTGGTTCGGGGACTCAACGAGAAGAAATGACCCTTCGACTGCCCCAGCTCGTACCGTGCTCGGGATTCCCAGGTGGCCGTTCCCATCGCAGACATGACGAGGCAAAGACACGCCGTCGCGCTCGCGTGGGGGACCGCGATCCGGGAGGTCCAACCCGAAGCGAGCCGAATCCGTTTCGCATCGCGGAGATTCAACATCGTGACCAGCGCGGCTGCGATCGCAAAGCCGGTGAAGAAGCGAACCGCCCAGGCGCCCAGGATGGCCATCCCGGCAAATAACAGCAGGCGCGCCATTCGCCTGGGGCCGCTCGCCACGAGGAAGCTCGCCCCCCCCAAAAAAAGGAAGGCGACGTAAGCCCATTGGAGAGAGACGAACCGCGGCGAGAACGTGGATCGCCACTCGACGATGGGAAGCGACGCGTCACTTCCGGAGCCTCCGACGAACCGGCTCACCACCCCGATCACGTCCTCGAGACGCTGGGCGCCGAGATCCGGCGTGGCGAGGGATACGGCGACCAGGAGGAGAGCTACCCACAGCGGCAGATGTGAACTGGCGGATGGACTCGTCTTCGATCCGCGAATCCGAATGAAATCCCCAACGCTGTAGGCGAGGGCCGCCAGAATGCCGAGCGGGTATCCACCGTGAAGATTCGACCAGAGCCACTGCGCCGATGCCAGCACGATCGCCGCTCGCAAGGAAAAGGGCCCGGCGCGTTCGAAGGTGCGGATGAAGACGACCAACAGCAACCAGCCCGGAAGCTCGGCTCTCAGAGCGAAGCGGTGGCTCGCGACCAGAACGACGAGGAGCGTCAGAATCCCATTGACGAGACCGAATCGGTCGAGTCGCGCGCTCGTGAAGATGAGTGTCACGATCGCACCGGTCAGCAACGTTCCGAGCACCGGAAGTGACCACAGTCCGAGTGTGCCCTCGAGCCAGGCGAGGATGACCGTCCACAGCCAGGAGTGGCTGAGCCATTTGGCGGGCTCCGGGAGGGAATAGACGAAGGGATCGAAATCGGGAATCGACCCGAGTCGAAGGATCTCTCCACCGCTGGCGAGGTACCACCACAGGTCCCCGGTCCAGACGTAGCCGAGAGAGAACGCGAAGGTCATTGCGAGCAGGGTCAAGAACACCGGAAGGGCGCTCAGGTCCAGGGGCCACCCGTGAGGACGAATGGCTCGACCTTCAGATCCTCGCATTCTCCGCTGCGTTCAGTTCCGGGCGCGCGCCTTGCGCGGAATCGAGTGCTCCCAGTCCGCGAGAATCGCGCGCAGTCCTGCGATCAGCGCCAGGGGCTGATCCAGGAGGATATGGTGGTAGGAGCGCGGAATTTCGACGACCGGTGCATTTCGATCCAGCAGCTCGTACATGTAGTCTCCGATGTCCGGCGTCACCAGACCGAACTCGGCGCGGAAGAGTGCCACCCGGCAGCCGACCTCGGGCAGGATCTCGTGGATCGCCCGGGGCGCAAAACGCTGGAACACCAGCGGATCGAATTTCCAGGTCCAACCGCCATCGACTTCCCGCAGCGAGTTGCGGGCGACGTGATCGAGGATGTAGGGCTCCGCACAGGTCGGCCCCGGCACGAGCCTGTAGTGCTGGAGCGCCGTCTTCATGTCCCGGTAGACCTTTGGATTGCGAAACGCCTTTCCCCGGGCGCCTTCTTCAGCTTCCGGGTCTGGCCTGCGTACTGGCGAGTCGAGGATGACGGCGCCGGCCAGACGATCGCCGTAGCGGGCGGCGGCGGCGATGCACACGAATCCCCCCATGCTGTGCCCCACCAGAATCGGCGCGCCCACGAGCCCCGCGTGCTCGGCGACCGCCATGACCTCGTCGGCCCAGAGATCGCGCGGGTATCCGTCGCGACGTCCGCTGTCGCCGTGGCCGGAGAGGTCGAGGGCCACGACCTGATAGTCGTGGGTGAGCTGGGGCGCGATGAAGCTCCACCAGTGCGCGTGGGCGGCGCCTCCGTGCACCAGGACGAGTCCCGGCCTTCCGGGGGTTCCCCATGTCACGTAGTGAATGGGGCAGCCCTCGACCTCGACGCTACGGTCTTCGAAGCGCAGCGCGATCGCCTCGCGGAACCAGTCCGGTGCGTCGATCATCCGTTCCCCAGACCTTTCGAGCCATGAAGAGAGCGGAGCGCATCATACACCGGTAGCAGCGCGCGGGAGACGTTCGTGTAAGATCGCCGCCGGCCCGTCGGAGTCGCTTTCCCGGGAGAGTCGTGACGAGCATCCGCTGCCTGATTTTCGCGTCGTTCCTGGCGTTGCAGCCGGCCCCCGCGGTCCGGGCGGAGAGTCTTAGCGCCGATGAGATCGATCGCTGTATCCGCAAGAATCGACCCACCGAGACCAGCGTTCTGGAGGTCAGCTTTCGGTCGAAGGATCGGGTCGGCGCCATCACGGAGAAGAGCGGAATCCTGAGCTGGAAGCGATTCGACGGCGATCTCTCCCGACTCGTGCTCCGATTCCGATACCCGAACGATGTGCGCGGCGCGGCCGTGCTTCTTATCGAGGCGAAAGCGCGGGCGCCCGAGATGTTCATGTGCATTCCAGCGCTTCAGAAGGTTCGGCGCGTGACGACGCGTACGGTGTCGAGCTCCATGTTCGGAACGGATTTCAGCTACGAGGACTTCCAGCGGCTACAGGGTTACACGGCGAGCGTCTCGAAACTTCGCCTCGAGGACGCCGTCGTGGCCGACCGACCCGCGTTCGTCGTAGAGCGCACTCTCGAGCCCGACGCGGGGTCCGCCTACGTCCGGATCGTGGACTTCGTGGACCAGGAGACCTGCCTTCCGCTGCGGACCGAGTCCTACGAGCGCGGAGGGCGTCTTCGCAAGGTACTCACCGCCGATCCTGCGGCCTTTGAATTCAGCGGAACCGTCTGGGTGGCCCGATCGATGTTGATGCGAGACCTGCTCGACGAGACCGAGACCGCCCTCCTCGTCGAGAAGGTCGAAATCGATACGAAGCTCAATAGAAAGGTCTTCTCTACGCGCGATCTCGAAGCGCGCTGTCGCTGAGGTCGGCTGATCGGGTCGAATGGGGATGGCCGTGGAATTCTACCTGCGGATGGTTACGCGACGGGCGGGCTGGGTACTCGTCGCCGTACTCGGCCTCACCCTGTTGGCGGCGTCGCAGGTCTTCGATCTTCGAACCGGCGAGTTGCGCCTCGTCGTCGACCCCTCGGTGGACAGCATGATCCCCGAGGACGGTCGGGAGTACTACGAACACGTCCGGCGACTGTTCGGAAGTGACGAAGCCCTGGTCGTGGCGCTCGTCGACGACGACATCTTCACCGCCGAGAATCTGGAACGCGTGCAGCGTCTGACGCAGAGGCTCCAGGAGATCGATGGAGTGCATCATGTCGTGAGCCTGTCCAACGCACTCAACATTCGCAGTCGCCAGGGTGACCTCGCCATCGAACCCTTCATCGACGAGGTTCCCGAAGACCCGGAGGCCCTCGCGAGAATCCGACAGGAAGCCCTCGAGAACCCGATCTACGCGGGAAATCTGGTTTCCCTCGATGGCCGTGCCACGGTCCTGCTGGTCGCGCTGGTGGACATGCCGGAGCGCGAGCTCCTCGCCCGAGACATCGATCGCCAGGTACTTCGCGCGGCTCGAGCCGAGAGCGGCGATGCCACGGTCTGGATCACCGGAGGGATCTATCTCAAGGCCGAAACGAGTCGGCTGCTTCTGCGTGACCTCCAGCGCACGGTTCCCCTCGCGATCCTCGTCGCGGCGCTGGTCGCTCTGCTCAGTTTCCAGACGTTTCGGGGGGTCGTGATTCCGGTGGCGACGATCGGGATCGCTCTGATCTGGACTCTGGGGGTGATCGCGGCGGTCGGCGGCTCGCTGAATCTCGTGACCGTCGTGATTCCCCCGCTCGTGCTCGTGGTGGGCTTTGCGTACGCGATCCACGTGGTCTCCGAGTACTACGAGGCTCTCGGCTCGAGTGAACGACGGAGTGCGGAGGCTCCTGTGTCGGCCGCCCTCGAGCGGGTGGCATTGCCGGTACTGCTGACGGGCGCGACGACGGCCGCGGGCCTGCTCTCGCTCACGACCAGTTCGCTGGGCGCCATCGTCCAGTTCGGCCTCTTCAGCACCGTCGGGGTGGCCGCTGCCCTGGTGGCATCGCTCAGCTTCGCCCCCGCCGCTCTGGTGCTGCTTCCCGCCCCGCGACGGCGCCGGCGTGCACCGGCCGCCGGATTCATCGACCGAACCGCCAAGCGCATGGCCATGGTCGCCATCCGGCGCCGGAGACCGATACTGCTGGCCGGTGCGGTCTTGGCGGTGGTGGCCATCGGCGGGATGACCCAGATTCGCGTCAGCAGCGACTTCGTGCGCAACTTCGACCCGACGAGCTCCGTGCGCCGGGACATCGACGCCGTCAACCGGCACCTCCAGGGATCGAACGTCTTCTACGTGGTGCTCGAGGCGGAGTTCCCCAGTGCCTTCAAGGATCCCGAGGCGCTGCGCGAGATTCGCCGTGTGCAGGAGTGGCTTGAGGTGCAACCCGAGATCGGGGGCACGACGTCGCTGGTGGATTACGTGAAGCTCATCAACCGCGGCTTCCACGGCGGTGATCCCGAATACCTGGCGATCCCCGGGTCGAAGCACCTCACCAGCCAGCTCCTGCTGTTCGGTGCCAATCAGGAACTCGAAGGCTACGTGGACTCTCGCTACCAGACCGCCGGAATCCGGGTCCGCTCGAGAATCACCGACTCGGGGGCCATGGCCGCTTTGGTGGAGCGCATCGAAACGCGCCTGTCCGGGCTTTCCCCGGGTCTCGTCGGCAGGGTGACTGGGAACAGTGTGCTCGTGGCCCGAACGATCGACGATATCGCCCAGGGTCAGGCGCTGAGTCTGGGATTGGCGTTCGTCATCATCTTCGCGGTTCTCTCGCTCCTGTTCACTTCGCTGCGGATGGGTTTCCTCGCATTGATTCCGAACGTGCTTCCGGTTCTCGTGTACTTCGGTGCGCTGGGCTTGAGCGGTATGACGTTGAATCCCACCACGGGGCTCGTGGCCTGTCTGGTTCTCGGCATTGCCGTCGATGACACCATCCATTTCATGGCCCGATTCAACGACGCTGCGCGACGCCTGGCCGACGAGTCCGAAGCGGTGATCGAGGCGCTTCGGAGCGTGGGCCGCCCCGTCACCTACACGAGCGCCGCCTTGTGCCTGGGATTTCTGGTGCTCACCACGAGCGAGCTGAGAAATCAGGTCGAATTCGGCGCCCTGGCATCGTTCACCCTCGCCGTGGCCTGGTTAATCGACGTGACATTCACCCCGGCGCTCTCCGGACAGATGCGGGTCGTCACCTTGATGGATGTTCTGGGTCTCGACCTGGGGTCAGATCCCCAGGCTTCGCTCCCGATCTTCGCCGGGCTCAGCAACAATCAGGCGCGGACCGCAGCCTTGATGGCGAGCATCGTGCGGTTCCCGATCGGGTACCGCCTGTTCGATGCTGGCGACGACGGCGACGATCTCTACGTGGTGATCGACGGGAGACTTCGGGACACCGTCGAGACCGAGACGGGTCACGTGGTCTCCCGGACGGTTCAACGGGGCGACGTCGTGGGCGCGGTGGCATTCTTCCGCGGTACGCGAACGTCCAGCGTCGAGGCGATCAGCGACGTACGCCTGTTGCGGCTGACGAGATGGGAGCTGGATGAGATCCGAAGGCGCTATCCGCGGATCGGTGCCCAGATATTCGGAAACCTGGGAGACCTACTCGCGGCGCAGGTGGCCGCGACGAGCGCGAAAGTGAGGTAGTCATGGACACCCTGGCTTCGGGCTTCGGTTTGATCGAGGGGCCCCGTACGGATGACTCGGGAAATCTCTACTTCAGCGACGTGACCCGGGGCGGGGTGTATCGCTTGGCTCCGGACGGGACCGTCACCACGGTGGTTCCCAAGCGACGCGGTGTCGGAGGAATCGCGCTTCATGCCGATGGCGGGCTCGTGATCTCCGGCCGGCAGGTGTGCCACGTGCGCGACGGTGAAACCCGGGTACTGTTCGCCGATCCCGAGGTGGGCGGCTTCAACGACCTCTTCACCGACACCGCGGGTCGTGTCTACGTGGGCGCGCTTCGCTCCGATCCCTTTGCCGCCGGCGAACGGGTGGACGGTGAGCTCTATCGAATCGAAGCCGAGAATCGGGTCGAGGAACTCTACGGCGGAGTTGGGCTCACGAACGGGATCGGATTCTCTCCGGATGGTGCACGCATATACCACGCGGATACATCTGCTGGGGCGATCTGGCTCCACGACCTCTCGACCGACGGCCGGATCAGCGGGCGGCGAAAATTTGCCGTACTGACGCGCGGTGCCCCCGACGGGCTCGCTGTCGACGAAGAGGGATGTGTCTGGGTCGCGAGCTGGGGCGGGGGCTGTGTCATTCGCTTTTCGCCGGAGGGTCGGCTCGACTTCGAGCTGGAGGTGCCCGCGAAGCAAGTCACCAGCTTGTGTCTCGGGGGGGCCGATCGCCGAGAGCTCACGGTCGTGACCGCCGACAACACCGAAAGGCCGGAGCGAGAGGGTACGATCTTTCGCACCCGGGTGGATACGCCGGGTCTTCCCGCTCCCCTGGCGACCGTCTAGTTTTCACTCTCTTCGTCCGGAGGCGACACGGGCGCGACGCTCGATTCCGCGATCCAGACGTCGCGGCCGTTGGCCAGACGAATCCGTAGCCAGGGTGAGCGTCGCTCGAGCACGCGCACCTCGGTGCCACCGGGGAGCGGCGCCTGAAGCAGGCTCGGCGCAAAAGTCGAGTCGGCGGCTCGGGCCACAGTCTCATCGACGGTCACAACGGCCTCGTTCCCGCCGCCCGGGTCCAGCAGTACCGACCCCATCAGGGCCAGCCAGGCGAGCGCCGGTAGGATCGCGAGATTCCGCGGAGTCGCCGAGGCAAATCGGATCGAACCTGCCAGCAGCAATGTGGCCAGGGCGAAACAGCTCGCAGCGCCCAGGTTTCGTTCGTCCCGGGAAAGCCTGCGCTGCCAGAAGAAGAAGCTGTCGAACAGACCGCGGTCCTTGGGACGGGGAACCCAGCCGGGCAGCAGGCTGCGGGCGTGCTCGAGGTTCTGAAGTGCACGCGCGTGATCGGGGTCGGCGATGAGTGCGCGACGGTAGGCGAGCACGGCGTGTCCGATCCGCTCGCCCTGAAGCGAAGCGTTTCCGAGATTGGCGTAGAGGTCCGCGTTGTCGGCTCCGGCTTCGACGGCATGGGCAAACAGCCGGGCGGACCGGCGAAACATCTCCAATCGGAGGCTGCGTTCCTCGGTGTCCATGGCGCTGCTGTAGTCTGCGATGGCGCGCTCCATCACCCCGCTCGCCGGGAGTTCTGCGGATGCAACCCCGCCGAAAGAGAGCAGTGCGACGGCCAGAGCGCTCCCATGGCCCCACCTCATGGCGTGCGACTCCGAATCTGCCGGGCGAAGCCCAGCGCGCGCTCGTAGAGATCTTCCGGAATCGACGGTCTCGCTTCCTCCGGCGCGTAGACCCGCGCGTCGCACTCTCCAAGCAAGCCATCCAGCTCGGCACTTCCCGCCTCGTTCGTCTCGGCGAGCATCGTGCGGAGAGCGTCGGCGACCTCGCGAACTCCGACAGCGCCCGGTAGACCGGAGGCGGCCTGAATCCGTTTTTCCTGGGCTGTCAGCAGTGCGCGAATCCGAAGCACGTCGGGATCCACGGAGCGTCGACGTCGATCGACGAGGACGAGGCCCAGCATCGCGCTGGAGATCAGATAGAGGCCCGAGAGTACCGCCCGGCCGCCGGGGCCGGATCCGGCGTTTCTCTCGAGTGACGCCAGGTTGCGTTCGATGCTGAGGTCGGCTCCGCTGAGCGAGAGAGAGCTCGGAATCTCACGGCCCAGGTCGCCGCCTCGCTGAGCTTCGGCCGGAGACGGCAGTGCGGATTCCGCCAGGTCATCGCCCGTCGGCGAGTCACCGCTCACCACATCCTCGGCGCCGACCACGTCTGCCGTGCCTACGGATAGAGCGATGGGGCGCGAACGGACCGTTTCGAATGACTGTGTCGCCGTATCGAAGAACGAGTATTCCAGGGCCGGAATTTCCCGGACCCGCTCGTTCTCGACCCGCACCACGGCGTCGAAACGTTTCGTCCTTCCCTCGAGTCGGCCGGGCAGGCTGCCCGCTGGAACCCGAAAATCGCGGGGATCGAGCAGTCCGCCAGCCGCGAGGTTCGGCAAGCCAGCCGTTTCCAGGTTGCCTTCGCCGCGCAGGGTGAACGTCAGCCGGATCGGATCCCCGACCTTTACCACGCTGCGATCCGCACTCACTTCGAGCGAGAAGCCGCTTCCCACGGCACCGGCGAAGCTTTCGGGTCGCTTGTCGCTGGGTATGGCGCCGACTCTGAGAACCCGCCGCCGGTCCAGGGCGCGCAGCTTGCGCGTATGGCTGACACGGCGTCCCCCGAAGAAGTCGCGCCGCCAGCGGACCGCTTCGTCGGCGACGAGACTCGAAGGCTCGACCTCGATATCGCCGGCACGCAAGGGGATCAGGGTCTGCGTCAGCGTGACGACCAGGTAGCGGGTTCCGCGATGCACCTCGTCGCGTGCGATTCCGCGGAGTTTTCGCGTTCCTGCGGCCGTTTCGATCGTGACGTCCGTCGTGCCCTCGGGGCCCTCGGGGCCGTCCGCTTCGAGGAACTGGAAGCTCTCGCCGAGATCGAAAAGAGGTACGTGGAGTGAGTACTGATGCAGGTTCTTTCTCAGCTCCGGATCGAACCAGATCTCGAGTTCGACCGGGATGCGCTGACCGACGAATACGCGCTGCTCGGGGAGCTCCAGCTGAACCCGCAGGCGGTCACTCAGTTCGAGTTCGCGGAGATCGAGCCGCAGGGGCGTCGTGGAACGCGAGTTCGCATTCTGAGTCACCGTGAAACTTCCAATCTCCGATGGACCCGCTTCCGCCGCCAGGTAGCGGTAGCGGTATACGAAGCGCACTTCGTTCGTCTGACGCAAGCGCCCGTTCACGATCACGATCGATCTCTCGGTCGAAGACTGGACGCCGAGATAGTCGAGGCGGCCGCGATCCGGCGTCGGTGCCGTCGCTTCCGGTTCCGGCTCTTCCTCGAAGCCCGTGGCGATGATCTGGATCTCGATAGGCGCCCCGGGATAGTGGGGACCCCGATCTACGTTGAGCTCGACCTGCTGCGCCCTGGCAGTACTGGCCGGAAACAAGAGGGCACTGGCCAGAATCCAGAGGGCGCCGGTCAGGATCCGGACGCCGACGATCGAAGTCGGGAGGGGAAGGCATGTGCCCCGGCTCACCAGTCCTTCTCCACCGTTTCGTATCCGCTGCGCGCCCGGCGCTCGCGTTCTTCCCGGCGCTGGGCCTCACGATCCCTCACTCCTTGTAGAAGCTGGGCGGGATCCATGTCTCGCGAGTCGGGCTGTTGCGGATCCTTTGCATCGAGTTCCTGTTCCTGTGGCTCTTCTCCGTCTCGATCTTGCCCCGATTGCGGGTCTTGCGGGCGCTGTTCCGGGGGGACCAGTTGTTCGAGGGCCCGAGTCAGCTCGGCCAGCGCGATGTCCTGGTGGCCGCGTGCCTCCTCCAGCACGGGGGCCTCCGATTTCAGGGATGTGGTCGCCTCTCGCATGGAATTGTGGGCGAGCAGCAGATGTTCGGCGGCGAGGCGAATTCGCTGGCTGGTCTCTTGCGCAACGGCTGGATCCGCGTCGGGATCGGGCTGCCAGCTCTGGTCCTCCAGGGCGAGGGCGACCCCTTCGGTTCTTTCGGCGAGATCCTGCTGCCTGAGGCCCAGTGGACCCAGAGCCATCCGCTGGGAGTCGCCGCTGGTCAGAGCAAACGTTTCCTGTGTCGAATCGGCCAGCTCGAGCTCGCGTTGGGCGATCTCCCGGACGCGCTCCACGGTGGAGAAAAAAATCCGTCGTAGCCCCTCCAGATGATATATGGCGCGGTCGGTTCCGGTGGATGCCCGCTCGAAACTCGTCGTTTCAGGCGCCAGGGCCTCGAGGACGCCGCTCATCTCGGAATGTACCCGCTCGCGCAGGATGTCGGCGGCCAGCAGCCGCTGATTCTCCTGCTCCCGACTCTGGGGGTCCGGGGCAGTGGCGCCCGCCTCCGGGGGATCCGAGAGCCTCCGGGTCTCCGCCTCGAGCAGGCCTCGCAGGCGGTTGAGACGGTCGAGGTTCTTTCGTTGCGCCGTGCGCAGCGATGGCTGAAATTCCTTCAACCTGTCGTCTGTCACGGAAACGCTCGCGGGGCCGTTTCTGGAGAGGACGGCCTGCATCCGTTTTTCGTCGGCATAGATCGTCTCGATCAGCCCGCGAAGATCCAGGAAGTGTTCCCGAGCGTCCCGAAGCGCTGCGATCGCCTGGATCTGTGCTTGCAGCGCGGCGGGGAAGCTCTTGCTCTCGAGTTCCCGCACGGCTTCTTCGAGGGCGCGCCGACCCGCGTCGACGGAATCGACCGCGGAGCGAATCATCTCGATCTCGTCGGATTCTGCAGCTTCCGGTGCTGAGTCCGGGGTGAATCCGGACTGCAGGCGGGCGTGGAGCTCCCCGGTGCGCTCGGCGGCGGTCTGCTGTTCCTCGAGCAGGTACTCGCCGCTGAGCCAGGCCGGTGCGGCCGGCTTCGCCCGGGTCGCGAGCAGCTGACTCTGGGATGCGGCCAGCAGGCTCGTGTAGGCGGTGATTTCGGTGACGCTCTCGATCAGGCGATCCAAGAGTTCGACGGGGTTCCGCAACTGATCCTCGGCGCGTTTCAGCTCGGCGAGGGCCGCCGCCGAACGCCGATAGGCGCGCCCGGCCTGGCGGAATCGCAGCTGCTGTCGCGCCTGACCCATGCGCTCCCGTGCCCGGTGCAGGTAGTGGAGCACGCCCTCGAGCTGAGCCGCCCGCATTGGGTTCTCACGTGTCGATTCCGCGTCGACCCCGGAGTCGATGGCTTCGAGCTCGTCGCCCAGTTTTTTGGCCAGCTGATCGGTGTCGGCCAGTAGGACGCGCTGCGATGTCGCGTTCGCCCGAAAGGTCGGTCGTAGGGAATCGGGAACGTGGGGCCCCTCTGTCTCCGAGGCCCGTTCCAGGAGGTCGGCCGCAGCGACCACCGCCTCGCGCTGTGCGCTGGCCAGCGCCTCCAGCTTCGCTCCGAGATCCCCCTCATCCCGCTTCGCAATCGAGTCGGCCAACAACAGTGCGCGATTCAAGACGACTTCAAGATTTTTGCGCGACGCCGTGTCCTCGGGTCTCAACCGAACGGATTCGCGAAACCAGTCGGCCGCTTCGTAGAGACTCTGCAGTGCGGTTTCAGGTTCGCTCTCGTGGAGATCCTGGGCACGATCCGCGGCGGTCCAGCCGAGGTTGTAAGCCGAGTGAAAGCGAAGCACTCCATCGCCAGCGGCGTCGCGGCGGGCGTTGCGGAAGGCTCGGTCTGCCTGCTCGAGATCGCGGTCGTCGAGGGCGGCAATCCCCTGGTTGTAGATCTCGCGCGGGTCCTCGGGTTCCGTCGGAACGACCGCGAGTTCATCCCCCGCAGTTTCGCCGGTCTCTTCCCCGGCGCCGACCGAGCCTTCGAGGGGTTTCGGGGGTTCCTCGGACCTGGCGTGGGCCGGCAGCGGACCGGCGAGCAAGGGGAAGAGAAGCGAGGCGGCGGCAATCGCGATCACGGAGCCCGCGGAATCCGGATCCCGGCTGCCGCCGGAAACCGCGACGCTCCACACCAGAAAAACCAGGCTCGCCATCGCGAACCATTGGAAGATGTCGTCTCGCACCAGCTTGCTGCGCTCGGAGAGCTGCCCGCGTGTGAGACGCCCAATGTGTTGCTCATAGATCGACTCGAGGTCGAGCAGGCCGGTTCCGGCGGGCACATAGGCTCCGTCGGTGGCGAGGGCAAGGGAGCGCAGCAGGTCGCCGTCGAGGCGACTGCGGATCGGGGCGCCGTCCGCGTCGCGGATCAACTCCCGGGCACCCGTCCGTGCATTGCTGACGAAGACGTTGCTTCCCCGTTCATCCCCGAAACCGATGGCTATTATTTTGACCCCCAGCTGGGCCGCCTCTTCCGCTGCATCCTGAGCGAACGAGTCCTGGTCTTCGCCGTCGGTGATGAGGAGAATCGCGCGAGCGGCCTCGCCGGGTGCTCCGAAGCCTTTCAGGGACTTGCGAATCGGTTCCGCGAGCCGAGTGCCACCCCGCGTGACGCTGTGTGGGCCGAGGTTGTCGAGCACGAGTCGCAGAAAGCTGAAATCGCTGGTCAGCGGGGAGAGCACGGTCGCCCGGCCCGCGAACGCGATGATTCCGACCTGGCTCCCGTCCATGTAGGTGAGCAGATCGGCGAGTTCGGCCTTGGCGCGTTCCAGGCGATTCGGCGCGACGTCTTCGGCCAACATCGACTTCGAGACGTCCAGGCAGATCATGATCTCCGAGCCGAAGGTCGGCGTCGCGACGTATCGCATACCCCATTGAGGCCGCATCAGTGCCAGGATCAGAGTGGCGGCGGAGAGCGCCAGGAGCGCGATGCGCAGCCGGCGACGCAGAAGACTCGGCGATCGGACCAGGCGCTCGCGCAGCGCTGTGGAGACGAAGCGATCCAGAGCTCCGCTGCCCCGCCGGTTCAGCCAGACCAGCAGAGCGACACAGACCGCCAGTGCGTAGAACGCGTAGGCCCACTCGGGCGCGGCGAACAGGAAGTCGCTCACGGCAACCTCCGCAGCACGGTTCCAGACAGCAGGCTCGACACGGCCATCAGGATCAGCGCCGCACCCGCGAAGGTCGCGTAGTGCTCTTCGTATTCGAGGTAGCGGATCTCCGTGACTTCACTGCGCTCGAGGGCGTCGATCTCCTTCACCACCGCTGCCAGGCCCGCGGCGTCGGTGGCGTGGAAGTAGCGCCCGCCGGTGCGGTCGGCGATGGCCTGGAGCGTCTTCTCGTCGATCTCGACGTAGGCCCGGCGCAGCACGGTCTGCCCCCCCACCCCGCGGAACGGGACCGGCGCGTAGCCGCTCCTACCGGCACCGATGGCGTAGACCTTGATTCCGTGGGTCGCCGCCAGCTCGGCGGCTTGCAGGGGAGGGATATCCCCCGCGTTGCTCACCCCATCGGTGAGCAGAATCACGACCTTGGAAGTCGCGGGGTTCCTGCGCAGGCGTTCGACGGCCAGGGCCAGTCCCTCGCCCACGGCCGTACCGTCCTCCTCGGGATCGGTCACGATCTGGAGGTCCTCGAGAATCGAGATGAGGTTGCCATGGTCCAGGGTCAGGGGGCAGAGCCCGTCGGCGTATCGCGCGAACCCGATCAAGCCCACGGGATCGTTGGGTCGTCCGCCGCCGAAGCCCCCGCCGACGACGAAGTCGCGAAACACACTCTTGACGACACTGAGTCGATCGACACTGAGGTCGCCCTTCACGAAGTCGCGCGCGCTCATCGACCCCGAGTGATCGACCACCATCACAATCGCAATTCCCTCGCGCTGGATGCGATTCACCGCGTCGCCGGTGCGCGGACCCGCCAGCGCCAGCGTGATGGCCAGGGTCGCGATGGCGAGCAAGAGCGCCGGAAGGGAAGACAGGCGTCGGCGCAGCGATGCGGGCGCGCCGTCCACGATCGAGAGACTCGAGTACGTCACGGACGCGGGGAGTCGCGTTGCCAGTCGATACACGATGGGAGCCAGCACGCCGGCCAGCAGGAAGAGAGGATCGCGGAACTCCCAGTCAAACACGGGAGAGTTCCGAATTCGAAGGCACCGAACCGACGACCTTCGCGGTTCCGATCACGGACTCGCGGGTTTCTTCGAGAAAGCGACGGGCCGCCCGGATCGAGTCTTCGACATCGGAAGGTTCGGGGATGTGATGGGCAAACTTCACCAGATCGGCCCGGGCCAGAAACGTCTGCAGTAGTTGCTGGTGGTCGCGCGAAAGGTCTGGAGAGCCGCTCATCACGCCCAGGAACTCCTCCGTCGTGAGCTCCGGCGAGTGCAGTCGGAAGCGACTCTCGAGGTATCCGCGCACGATGCGCGACAACTCTACGAAGAAACGGTCCATCTGCGCGGCGTCTCGGGGTCGCGAGCCATAGAGCAGCTCGTCGAGGGCCCCGCGTGCAATTTCATGTGCGCTGCGTTGACGCTGCAGAGCGAGCCGTTTCTGCCAGGCCCGCAATGCGAGAGGCGACGCAGCTGCCGCCAGGACGAAGCCTGCCAGCACCCAGGGCCACACCGGCGGAGCCGGAGGTTCCAGGGGAGGCAACTCGCCGAGGGCGGCTTCGAGAGTCCGCGGCGCGCCCTCGGGCAGCGCCGACGCCACGTTGAACTCGAGACGCTCGGTGAGAAGTTCGAAGGCATCCGCTCCCTCCGGGGCCGGATCGCGATTGGGCCGATGGTCAACGAACTCGATCAGAATCGGCGGAATGGCCTGGGTACCCGAGTGGGAAGACTGAAGTGTGTAGCGCTGGGTCGCGACGGTGCGCCCCGACTCGTCGATGCGCTCGTGGGGCGCGAAATCCACAATGGCGAAGCGATCGAGGGCTTCGCCGAATTCGGGCATCAGCAGTTCGACACCGGGCTCGGCGCGGACTTCGATCTCGAAGACGAGCGCATCGCCGATGACCGGAGCCGAGGGTGCGATACGAACCACTGCCTCGACGGGCCCGCGCCGAGAGCGCTGTTCGAGCGCCTCCATCGGGTCGGCCGCAGTCGCGGAGAGCGCGGCGAGCAGGGTCAGTCCGAAGCCGCTCCGCCTCATCGTCTTCGCGTTCTCCTTTCGCGCATGCGAAAGAAGCGGATCAAGGGTTCGACCACGGACTCGGACGCGTCGATGTGAATGAAATCGATACCCGAGATTCGGAATCGCCGCTCCAGGTCGGCGATGCGCCGCCGAGCCGAGTTTTTGACCTGAGCCCGGAAGGCCGCGGAGTCGGTGTCGTAGAGGCGCGTGCGTCCGCTTTCGGCGTCGCTGAGGGCCAGCAGACCGACACCTGGGATCTCGAATTCGCGAGGGTCCGTGATCAAGACACCGATCACATCGTGCTTTCGGTTGGCGGTGCGCAGTGCCTGCTCGTATCCGTCGTCGAGAAAATCGCTGACCACGAAGCAGATCGTCTTTCGGGGAGTCACCGAGAGAAGGAACTCCATGGCGTGGGCGATGTCGGTCGATTCCTCGGGTCCGCGCGGCTTGCGTCTCATACCGAGCCGCCGCAGCCAGCGCAGCGGTTCGGGCGCGCGCGGTGCCGTGATGTCGAGGCCGTGGGCCAGAACCTCGCGCACCACGCGCAGCGCGTGCTTCTGCCCCTTGCGCGCTGGGATGTACTGCTCGATGCCCCCGTGAAAGAGGGTGAGGCCCACCTTGTCGTCGTTGCGAATCGCCGAGAAAGCCAGCAGAGCGCACAGCTCCGCCGCCGCTTCTCGTTTCGTGCGTGCTCCCGATCCGAAATTCTGAGACATCGACACGTCGGCCATCAACATCAGCGTCAGCTGGCGTTCTTCCACGTATCGCTTCACATAGGGTTGGCCGGTCCGGGCGGTGACCTTCCAGTCGATGGTTCGCACGTCGTCGCCGGGGACGTAGGGGCGGACCTCGTCGAATTCGACGCCGCGCCCCTTGAACACCGAGATGTATTCGCCGGCGAGTACGTCGGCGACCTGCCGGCCGGTGCGAACCTGGATCTCGCGGACGCGCTGGATGATGTCTCTGGCGAGCACGGGCCCGAGCCTAGGGAACGAGGATGCCCAGCAGGATCCGCTCGATGACGTCTTCGGGGGTCTTTCCCTCGGCTTCGGCCTCGTAGCTGAGCAGGACACGGTGGCGCAGGACATCCGGCGCCACGGTCTTCACATCGTGGGGTGTCGCGTAGCTGCGACCCTGGAGGAAGGCCTGAGCCTTGGCCGCCTTCATCATCGAGATGGAGGCCCGCGGGCTCGCGCCATTCTCGATCATCCCGTCGAGTTCCGCGATTCCCGCCGCGGCGGGATCGCGGGTGGCGTGAACGATGTCGACGATATAGTCGCGCACCTTCTCGTCAACCAGGGTCTGGTCCACCGATCGACGCGCGGCCAGAATGTCCGCGGCCGTCGCCACCGATTTGACTTCAGGTTCCGGCCGGCCACTCGCCATTCGATCGACGATCTTGCGCTCTTCGTCCTTGTTGGGGTAGCCGACCTTCACCTTCAGCATGAAGCGATCGATCTGCGCCTCGGCCAGCGGATAGGTGCCTTCCTGCTCGATGGGATTCTGCGTGGCCAGCACCAGGAATGGCTCTTCGAGGGGGTAGGTGACCGGGCCGATGGTCGCCTGCCGTTCCTGCATGGCCTCGAGCAGAGCGGATTGCACTTTGGACGGTGCGCGGTTGATCTCATCGGCGAGTATCAGATTCGAGAAGATCGGACCTTTCTTTACGCTGTAGGTCGCGTCCTTGGGGTTGAAGATCTCGGTTCCGATCACGTCCGCCGGGAGCATGTCGGGGGTGAACTGGATGCGCGAAAAGCCCGTGTCGATGGCTCCGGCAAGGCAGCGGACCGCGAGAGTCTTGGCCAGTCCCGGCACCCCCTCGAGCAATACGTGGCCGCCGGTGAGCAGGCTCATCAGCAGACGCGAGGTCATTGCCTCCTGGCCGACCAGGACTTTTCCGATCTCGGCGACGATCTCGTTGCAGGTCTGGGCGTGTTGCGCCGCCACATCGCGGACGTCTTCCGTCATGACGGACCTCCTCCTTCAGGGGGTCGATTTCGGGCACCGGGGTCGGTCGGGATTTATGAGAAGGTCTCTAGAAAATAAGAGATTTTCAGAAATCGGCCAGAACCCGGGAAATGACCCGGGAGACTTCACTGCTTGGCGAGGCGGGCCATGCCCTTGCGCATGGCCTTTGTGGTGTCGTCACTTCCGACGAATTCGTAGATGATCAGCCCGCGGCGCAGGAAGAATTCCTTGGGCTTCACCTTCCCCAACGCCGCCATGATCGCGTCGGCGTCGCCGGCGGTCGCCGCCACGATGGTGTTGAGCTTGAGTCGCTTGCCCTTGACATCGTAGGTGGTGTTGCGCAGTGCGGAGACTCTCGCGCCGAGCTGGTTGGAGACGGGCACGATGTCAGCCGCTTCGAAATTGACGTCGGAGACCACTTGCCAGCGCTTCGGCATTTTTGGAGTGGCGGGTGCCTCGACGGAGAGAGACTCGCCGGGCGCCGAGCAGGCCATCGCAGCGGCGATGGCGATCGCGAGACCGACTCCGAATTTCAAGCGGCCTCCCGACAATTCCCGCAGCGTGGCGATCATGAGGACACCCAGCTTCACGCGGAGGTCAGCCTTCCCGGCTCTCCTCGATGGAGCGGGTAAAGTTCGGCTGTCCCGTCGCTGCCGTGATGCCGCCGTCGATCACAATGGCCGAGCCGGTGATGTAGCTGGCCTGATCCGAGGCCAGGAACGCGACCAGGTCCGCGACCTCTTCGGGCCGGCCCATTCGCCCGATGGGGATCAGCCTCGCGAACTCCCCCATGAGGGCTTCATTCGCGCGCATGGGGGCGGTGAGGCCGGTTTCGATGGCCCCCGGGCAGACGGCGTTCACGCGGATGTTTTCCCGCGCGTGATCGATGGCCAGGGTCTTCGTGAAGTTCACCAACGCGCCCTTGGCGGCGTTGTAGGCCGCGAGCCCGTAATCGCCGCTGAGGCCCGAGATGGATGCCGTGTTGATGATCGATCCCCCACCGGATTGGCGAAGGTGCGGGATGGCGGAACGGCAGCCGTAGAAGACCGCGTGCAGGTTGACGTCGATGACCCGGTGCCACGCTTTCGGGTCGAGGTCGGGCGTCTTCCCGTAGGTTCCGATTCCCGCGTTGTTGAAGAGGATGTCGAGGCGACCGAATTGCTCGACTGCGGCTTCGGTCAGCGCCTCGACCTGATCGAGATCGCCGACGTCGGTGATCCGCGTGGCGACGGACGCAGCGTCGCCGCCGAGTTCCTTGGCGACCGCCGAGAGCGCCTCCTCGTTCAGGTCCGCCAGCATCAGTCGCGCGCCCCGGGAGGCGAATCGTCGGGCCGTCGCGGCGCCGATGCCCGAAGCCCCACCCGTGATGATCGCCACCTTGCCTTCGAGGCTGCCGTCGACGGAATTCATTGGGCCTCGAACCCCGAATCAAATGTCTCGGCGAGGCGCTCGTCTTCCTTGGTCATGGCATCGAGGTCGACGTCGGCGAAGCCGATGATGCCCATGTGGCTGTAGGCGCGGCGGATCTTGGGGCCCCAGAGGCCGATATCCTTCATCGCCGGGACGATTCGGCTGAACAGTCGCGACCGGAATTCCCGCATTTCGTGGGAACGATCTACGAACGCCACGCACTCTTCCACGGGAAGACCCAGCGTCTCCCAGACTTCTTCGGAGAGGAATCGGTCGCGCATCAGGTAGCAGGCGTCGACGGCGAACTCCTCGCGCTCGTCGCGTTCCTTCTGGGTGATGTGGGGATAGAAGTCGCGGAGCGCGAGCCTGCCGAAGGCGACGTGTCTCGCCTCGTCCTGCATGACGTAGGCATTCACCGAGGCGGCAAGTGAGTTCTTGGCCTGGTCCCGGATGTCGGCGAAGGCCGCGAGGGCCAGCCCCTCCACCAGGATCTGCATGCCCAGATAGGTCATGTCCCAGCGCGAATCCGAGATCACGTCGCCGAGAAGTGCCTTCAGTGTGGGGGTGATCGGATAGGCCAGATCGAATTTCTCGTGCAGCAAGCGCGAGTAGGCTTCGACGTGGCGGGCCTCGTCCATGACCTGGGTCGAGGCATAGAACTTGGAGTCGAGGTCGGGAACCTGCTGCACGATCTTGGCGGTGCAGATGAGCGCGCCCTGCTCTCCGTGCATGAATTGGGAGAGCTGCCAGGCCTGCATGTGGTGGCGGAGGTTGGCCTTCTCCTTGTTGGTCAAGCGCTGCCAGATCTCCGAGCCGTAGATCGGTATCGATTCGTCGGGCAGCTCCTGGGGATTTTCGGGGTCCAGGTCCTGGGACCAGTCGATCCGCGTGTCCGCATCCCACTGGAGCTTCTTGCCCTTCTTGTAGAGACCCTTCAGATTGTCCCGGAGGTCCTCGTACTCCCAACGGAACGAGGTTTCGAAGGATCCTGGAATCTGCCAGAGATCTTCGTCGATCGGATAGGCGTAGCGGTCTCTACTGGCCATCGTAACCCTCCCGATTTTCAGCTTCCGACGCCACTAGGCACCTTCTCTCCCTCGCTTGTCAACCGGCACTTCGGTTCGCCAGCCCCGCGCTGCGCAAGGAGGATTCCGGGCATTGCCTCCGGCCCGGGTTCGGTGATAGGTATCACCGCCATGGACGCAGAAGCCCCTCTTCGAATCGGCATCCTCGGAGCGGCTCGTATCGCGCCGACGGCCCTGATCCGCCCGGCGCGGCGGGTACCCGGAGTCAGGGTCGACGCCGTGGCGGCCCGTGACGAGGCCCGGGCCCAGCGCTTCGCGCGAAAACATGGGATTCCCAGAGTGCACGGAAACTATCCGGCGCTGATCGCCGATCCCGACCTCGACGCCATCTACAACCCGCTTCCCAACAGCCTCCATTGCGAGTGGACGATCCGGGCCCTCGAGGCCGGCAAGCACATCCTGTGCGAGAAGCCGATGGCCTCCAACGCCGAAGAGGCCGAGCGGATGGCCGAGGCGTCGGAGAAGGCGGGCCGGCTGTTGGTCGAGGCTTTTCACTGGCGATACCATCCGCTCGCGGCGAGGATGAAGGAGATCGTCGAGAGTGGGGAGCTCGGTGAGGTCCGCAGCATCGAAGCGAGCCTATGCTTTCCGCTGCCGTTTCCCCGCGACATCCGCTACCGGTACGATCTCGCTGGCGGCGCCACCATGGACGCGGGCTGCTACACGATCAGCATCCTTCGCACCCTGGCCGGCGCCGAGCCGGAGGTGGTCCGGGCGGAGGCGCGTCGCGCCTCGCCGGACGTGGATCGCTGGATGCGCGCCGAGTTTCGCTTCGCAGACGGCCGACGGGGTCGCATTACCTGCGCTCTGTTCTCCGCGGCTCTGCTGCGGATGAGCGCAAAGGTCATCGGCGAAGCGGGAACGATGAGCGTATTCAACCCGATTGCTCCGCACCTGAGCCACCGCCTCAAGGTGAGGACGGCACGCGGGGTGCGGAAGGAACGGCTCGCCGGGGATGCGACCTACACCCACCAGCTGCGCGCCTTCGTCGCGGCGGTGCGCGG